>CAZYWA010000466.1:0-6386 GCA_964650975.1 uncultured bacterium | reverse complement strand
TCCGGATCAGATCCTGGAGGTCGGAGGCGCCCATCAGCTCGACCAGGTGCGTGACCCGGCTGTCGACCACCGCCGTCCGCAGGCAGAGCGGGCCCGAGAAGCTCATCCCGATGAGCGCCGTGACCGTCGCGGTGCTCCCCAGCCGTTCGTGCGCGTGGTCGATCGCGGCGCGAATGCTCGCCACGCACTCGCTGAGCTTGAGCCCGAGGGTCTCCTTCCCGGGCAGGTCGAACCCGAAGTCCTTGTCGCTTTCGCCGAGCGCGTTCGGATAGTCGATGCGCAGCACCGCGACGTGCCGCTGGTTGGCGTCGAACATCGCGCACACGAATTGCGCCAGCGTCGACACCGACTCCTTGGTCTTCCCCCATGCGGGCGGAACCACGAACACCGTGGTGGGACCTGGATGGCGGACCTCGTTCCACAGGCCGGCCACGCTCTTCGCACCGGCTGGAAAGCGGATCGGCTCCGCGTGGTAGGCGTGGGCCGACACCTGCAGGGGCGCCTCGGGGAAGGCCGATTCCTCCTCGTGAAGCGGCGCGATGCTGCGCGATCCACCGCTCGCCCCCGAATCGACGAACGTGGCTCCGGCGGTGAATCCAACGGCTTCCTGGCGACGGTAGCGCAGCACCGCCAGCTCGGGGCGAACCTGTCCGCCTTCGAGGTGAAACTCGACATCGAGCTGCCCGCTCTCCGGAAGCACGTCCTCCGGTGCCATGGAGTTCACGTAGAACGCGAAGCCGCGCGGCGAAAGGTCGGTGACCGGGAACCAGCGCTCGCCGATGCGGATCCTGAGCGACGAGTCGAGGCCCAGCACCAGGCGGTCCTGGGCGCGCTGGTCGGTGAGCGCGCAGCGGGTCGGTTGGCTGAGCACGCACTCCGTGCCGTCCTGGCCGAGCACGAAGCCGTCGAACAAGAAGCTCTCGTGCCTCCAGGTTGCGGCGTAGCAGAGATGGGTGCCGGGCGGGCCGAGGCCTTCGGCCGTTTCGATGACCACCGACAAGTGCCGGCGCACCTCGTCCAGCTTGCGAAACCTTCCTTGCACGATCCGGCCCCGGTAGACCTGCGCGAAGGTGATGCCGACGCCATTGCCCGAGAGCTCGTTCAGGATCTGCACCACGGCATCGTGCGCGGTGAGCCACCGGAATCCGTCCACCTCCATTCGCTCGAGCCGTCCGACCGTGTCGCGCATGGTCGAACTCAAGATCTGGGCCTTGGCGATCTTGAAGAGCTCTTGCTGCGTCGCCGAGCTCACCCGGATGAACCGCAAGCGGAGCTCCGACCCGCCGGCGACCCCGCGGGCTTCGGCGACCTGGCAAGCGATGGTGTCCTGGAGCCGGGAATGCTCGAGCTCGAGACGCAGCGTCAGGACCGGAAAATCCGCGCAATCGTCCGGGACGCGAATGCGCGCGCCGTAGGGTGAGAGATCCAGCAGTTCCGCCCCTTCCGGCGCGACCACCCGGACCCCCGAGGGACCGGAGCGGGGATAGCCACGCCGTTCGGTGCTGGCGCGCGTGACGGCGAACGCGTCGCCGAGGAACGTTCTGAGCTCGCCCGGGCGACGGCGCGGATCGTCGATCAGGATCCCGCCCGAGAGCCGGAGCGCCAGGAACGACGTCCCCGGACAGCTCGGACGGCGCAGCACCGCCGTGAGCGGCGGCTCCGCGCAGGTTCGGTAGTGAGAAGCCAGTGGTTCGGCGCCGATCGCGGGATCGACCAGCGTGGGCCAAGATCCGAGCGCGCCGGTGACGTGGACGTCGAACTCCGCGGCGATGCCGGTGACCAGCCGGATCAGCCCTTCGTCATCGGAGAGCACCGAGAGTCGAGGGTTGCGCGGTGCCTGCTCCGCGGTCGACGCGACGATCAATCCGGGCTCGGCGCTGGCATGGGCTCGATTGTCGACGATCCCGGGCCGGCGTCAACTCCGCGAAACCTCTCATTGAGGCCTCTCTTTTTCGTGATCTCCTTCCGGGCCGGCCCCGGGCTACGCGGCAATCGCGCTCCGGCGGGCGCTTGCGCGCGCTTCGCGAGAGGCCGTAAATGGACGCGCCCGCGGCCCGCGAAGATGCGAGCGCGGCGAAAACATGCGACGCGTCGCGATCACCGGGACCGGTCTGGTCACTCCGGTCGGGAACACCGTGCCGGAGAGCGTGTCGAACGCGTATGGCGCGCGATCGGGAATCCGCCCTTGCGACCGCTACTTGTGGGGCGAGTTCGGCGAAGGCATCGCCTGCCGAGTCGCCGGGGTGGTCGACGGGGTCGACGAGAGCCGCGTCGTGCCCGAGGCGCACAAGGGCACCTACGACCCGGCGGTGGTGTGGGCGCTGACCGCCGCCGACGAAGCGATCGCCGGCGCATCGCTCGATCTCGACCAGCATGCGCGCGAACGCGCCGGGGTGGTGATCGGCACCGCCGGACCCGGCTGCCACAGCTACCATCGTGCGCTTCACACGGCGTTCGTCGAGCGGGCGGCGCACCGGCTGCCCGGATTCCTGAGCTTGCAGATGTCGGGGAATCTGCCTCCGTCGCTGATCGCGCTCCGGCATCGGCTCTACGGACCCAACTTCGGGATCGTGAACGCGTGCGCCGCGGGAGCGACGGCTCTGGCCACGGCCGCCGAGATGATCCGCGCCGGCTCCGTGGACGTGATGATCGCCGGGGGAGCCGAGTCGTGCATCGGCCTCACGCTGCTGGGCAGCATGGGGAACGTCGGCGCGGTCAACCCGACCGCGGATCCCCATCGAGCGTCGCGCCCGTTCTCGGCGGATCGTTCGGGTCTGATCATGGCCGAGGGCGCGGGCATCGTGGTCCTCGAGGATCTCGAGTCGGCGAGCGCCCGGGGAGCGGTGATTCACGGTGAGATCCTCGGGTGGTCGCGAACCAACGACGCGCACCACGTCTACAACCCGGAGCCGTCGGGCGCTGCGTGGGCGCGCGCCATCGAGGTGGCGCTGCGGGCAGCGGACGTCACCGCGGACGAGATCGACGTGGTGAGCGCTCACGCCGCGTCGACGCCGCTCGGCGATCTGGTCGAGACCCGTGCGATCAAGCGCGCGCTCGGCCCGCGGGCGTACGACGTACCGGTGAGCGCCACGAAGTCCATGCACGGCCACGCCTACGGGGCGGCGGGCGCGATCGAGACGATCCTGGCACTGGAAGCCATGCGCCAGCGCAAGGTGCTCCCGACCGCCCACCTGACGGTGCCCGACCCGGAATGCGACCTCGACTACGTGGCCAATCGCGGCCGGGTCGGGGAGTGCGAGATCTTGCTCAAGAACTCGTTCGGTTTCGGTGGGACCAACGCCTGTCTGGTGATCCGGCGCGGCTGAATTTCTCGGGGGGCTTTTCAAGCCCCCCGCCCTGAACGTATCTGCGGGGTCTCACGAAGACCCCGCACCCCAACGGGTGCGTCGGAGGGCTGCGGTCCCTCGCAGCCGCGGGCGTCCATCTTGGTTCAGACGCTGCGGACGCGAGGGACCGCGTCCCTCCAAACAGCAGGCGATCGCTTCGGAGGAAACGCTCCGGGCATTGATCCGATTTTGTCCACACCTTCTGAGCCGGCTTCACGCCGCGGCGGACGGAGCCAGCACGCGGCCGTAGAGGGTGGTGCGCTGCGCCAGCGGACGGCCGAGCGGTTCGACGATCGCGGCGAAGTCGCTCTCGGTCATTTCCTGGCCGTGAGAAGCGCCGGCGGCGCGGCTGATGGTCTCGTTCATGAGTGTGCCGCCCAGGTCGTTGGCACCCGCTTGCAACGCCTGGCGGGCGCCGGCCGACCCGAGCTTCACCCACGACGCCTGGATGTTGTCGATGTCGCCGTGAAGCGCGATCCGCGCCACCGCGTGCATCAGTAGAGCTTCGCGGAACGTCGGACCCGGGCGCGCGGCGCGCTTCAGGTAGATGGGCGCCGCCATGTGCACGAAGGGCAGCGGCACCACCTCGGTGAAGCCGCCGGTCTCGCGCTGCAGGGCTCGCGCGCGGAGCAGATGCCGCGCCCAGTGGATGGGCCGGTCGACGTGGCCGAACATGATCGTCACGTTGGAGCGCAGCCCCACCCGGTGGGCGGTGCGGTGCACCTCGAGCCAGGTGTCGGTGTCGATCTTGTCGGGGCAGATCACCTGCCGCACCTCGTCGTCGAGGATCTCGGCCGCGGTGCCGGGAAGCGTCGCGAGGCCCGCGCTCTTGAGCCCGGTCAGGTACTCGGCGAGCGGCATGCCGAGCCGCCGCGCGCCTTCGTGGACCTCGAGCGCCGTGAAGCCGTGCACGTGGATCGAGGGCGCCGCCGCGCGGATCGCGCGGGTGATGTCCACGTAGGTCGAACCGTCGAAGTCCGGGTGGATGCCGCCCTGGAGGCACACCTCGGTGGCGCCGCGCGCCACCGCTTCCACCACGCGTCCGGCGATCTCGTCGAGCGACAGCAGATAAGGAGCACCGCGCAGATTGAGCGACAGCGGTCCCTTGCTGAAGGCGCAGAACCGGCAGCGATAGGTGCAGACGTTGGTGTAGTTGATGTTGCGGTTCCGCACGTAGGTGACGGTGTCGCCGACCGTACGGGCGCGCAGCTCGTCCGCCACCTCGAAGACTTGCTCGAGGTCCGCGCCGCGCGCGCCGAAGAGCGCGACGATCTCCGCCTCGCCCAGCTCCTGGCCGGCGAGGGCGCCGGCCAGCACTTCGTCCAGGGCGCCGCGTGCGCGCGGAGCGGAGCGGGTGGCCAGAACCGGTGGCTCGTCACCGCCGCCCGCGGCCCAGCGATCGTCGCGCGAGAGTGCCGCGGCGTCGCTCACGGCCATCACCGGGAATCGCAGGTTCTCGTCGAGCCACGTCTCGGGGGCGTGCGCGTAGCGCGGGTAGATCGTGAGCCGCCCGATCAGCTCGAAGCCGCGCGCGGTGCTCACCTCCCGCAACCGCTCGACCTCGGGCCAGGGCCGTTCCGGGTTCACGTGATCGGGAGTCACCGGCGAGACGCCGCCCCAGTCGTTAATGCCGGCGTCGAGCAGGGCGCCGAAGTCGTCGCTCAGGTTGGGCGGCGCCTGCAGGCTCACCGAGCGGGGCAGCAGGATCCGCGCGGCGGCGACGCTCCACGTCATCTCGTCTTCGGGGCACGCCGGATCGTGCTTCATCGCGGTGCCGGGCTTGGGCAGGAAATTCTGCACGATCACTTCCTGCACGTGGCCGTGGCGCTGGTGCGACTCGCGGATCGCGAGCAGCGCCTCGAGCCGCTCGGCGCGGGTCTCGCCGATCCCGACCAGGATGCCGGTGGTGAGCGGGATCGAAAGCACGCCGGCCGCCTCGAGCGTCGCGAGACGCCTCGCGGCGGTCTTGTCGGGAGACGCGTGGTGCGCGCCACCCGGCGCGTGCAGCCGGTCGGCAAGGGTCTCGATCATGACACCCTGGGACGCACTCACCTTGCGCAGCCGTGCCATTTCCGAAGCGGAAAGCGCCCCCGCGTTGGCGTGCGGCAAGAGACCGGTCTCGTCGAGCACCCGGCGCGTCGCGTCGACCAGGTAGTCGATCGTCGATCCGTAGCCGTGCTCGGCGAGCCAGCGCGCCGCCACGGGGTAACGCTCCTCGGGCGCCTCGCCGAGGGTGAAGAGCGCCTCGCGGCAACCGACCGCGGCGCCGCTGCGCGCGATGGCCAGCACCTCCTCCATCTCCAGGTAGGCGGACGGCAACCGCGCCGGCGCCTGCGCGAACGTGCAGTACCCGCAACGATCGCGGCAGAGCCGCGTGAGCGGGATGAACACCTTGGGCGAGAACGTGACGTGCCGGCCGAACGCGGCGTCGCGGATCGCCGCGGCGCGCGCGACGAGCTCCGAGAGCGGTGCCGCGAGCAGCGACCGCGCCTCGTCGTCGCCAGCGACACGCGTGAGCCCCGCCGGGTCGTCGATCGGCTTCATGAAGGATGGGCGCTCGAGTGCCACGAAGAATCTTACTCGACGGTCCGGCGGATTGGCGTGACGGCGCCGCCACATCACGTCGCAAGCGCTCGCTGCGGACGTGACCGCGTCCCCCCCGGACGGCGATCGACTACGGAGTCGACGGAGACTGACGGAGTCCGGTCCCGGCCAATCGCCACCGGGTCTGGCTACCCGGTTCGATCGCTGGCGCGCCGGAGACCGGCGGGCGGCGTTTCGAGGAACCGAGTCCCTCCGATTTGCTCAGCCCGCGCGGCCGCGGCGAGGGGTCAGCTCGGCTTCGAGCGCGCCGCCCTGGAAACCCGACTCGAAGAGGTGCAGGCCGAAGCGGCGCGAGAGCTCGGCGCACGCTCGCACGCCGCGCACGCTGTTGCCTTTCGGATCGAGCGGCGGCGAGAAGAAACCGAGGCCCAGACGTCCCGGCACCACCGCGACGATCCCGCCGCCGACGCCGCTCTTGGCGGGTAGGCCCACCTC
>CAZYWA010000465.1:0-6408 GCA_964650975.1 uncultured bacterium | reverse complement strand
CGCGAGGGACCGCGTCCCTCCAAACAGCACGAGATCGCTTCGGAGGAAGCGCTCCCGGGCAATGATCCGATTTTGTGCAGACCTCCTGAGCCGAGAGTCGCCGCCTCGGGCCGCGCCCGAGACGTTCATGCGACGAGTGGGCCGGCGGTCCTGCCGCCCGCCCACAATGGCGGCTCCAGTTGCGGAGAGTCCCGCGGTCTGAGAACCACGCCGAGCTTGTCGAGGGCCGCGATCACCGCGGCCTCGGCCGCGATCACCGCTTGCTCGAGCTCGGCCGTGAGCTGGGTCTCCACCTCGACGCTGCGCGGAATGGCACCCACTAGCAGCACGTCCTGAGGCGCCTCTCCGGCGAGATCGGCGATCCCCAGCGCTTCCACGAGCGCGGGATCGTGCGGGCTCACTCGTGGCTTTGGCGTCAGTCGCCGCAGCGCTTCACCGCGGTAGAAGCGCAGATCTCCGGGCTCTCCCTTCGACGCCACCGTGTCCACCAGGATCACGTGATCCCGTCCCGCGAGGTGCGAGACCAGGTGCAAGCCCGGCGTGCCGGCATCGATGAAAGCGACGTCGGGCGGCGCGTCCCAGCGCGCGCGCAAGCGTTCGATGACCCACGGACCGAAGCCGTCGTCGCCCAAGAGCACGTTGCCGAGACCGACCACTGCGATCGCGCCTGGGCGTACCATCAGCTCGCCGCCGCCGCTCATGCGGCCTTCACGGTGGCGACTGTATTGCCGTCCACGTCCAGGGTGTGACACGCGCACGCCATGCACGGATCAAACGAGTGCACCGTGCGCAGGATCTCGAGCGGCTTCTCGGCGTCGGCCACCGGTGTCCCGATGAGCGCCGCCTCGTAGGGGCCCGGCACCTTCTTCTCGTCGCGAGGGCTCGCGTTCCAGGTGGTCGGCACCACCGCCTGGTAGTTGGAGAGCACCTTGTTCTCGAGCACCACCCAGTGCGAGAGCGTGCCGCGCGGTGCTTCGTGAAAGCCCATTCCTTCCGCGCCGCCGCGGAACATGGTCGGCGGGTTGAAGGTGGTCGAGTCGCCGCCGGTGACGTTCTTGACCAGCATCTCCCAGTGCGAGAGCGCCAGATCGGAGAGCACCGCACAGCGGATCGCGCGCGCCAGGTAACGGCCCATCGTGGAGTGCATGTCGTTCAGGGTGATGGGCTTCTTGGCGATCGTCGACACCTTGGAGAGCGCCAGGTCCGTCCACTTGCGGATGCCCTCGTGTCCGAGCGCGTAACCGACCAGCACGTTCGCGAGCGGGCCGACCTGCATCGGCTTGCCGTCGAAGCGCGGCGCCTTGACCCACGAGTACTTCCCGTCTTCCTGGAAGTCGGTGTACTCGGGCTCGGTCTCGCCGCGCCACGGATGCTGGGCACCGCTGCCCTTGTACCAGCCGTGGGTCACGTCCTCGACGACGCCCTGGCGGAAGTACTCGTCCCGCGCGCCGGTGATGGCGTGCACCTGATCGAGGTTGCCGTCGAAGATGGTGCCGCCGGGGATGTCGAACTTCGTCGACGCCGTGTCCGTGGGCAGATCGGGAACCGTCAGGTAATTGCGCACGCCGGAGCCGATCTGGAACCACTCGGGATAGAGGCCGGCGATCGCACAGGCGTCGGGGAAGTACACCTGCTGGACGAACCCGATCACCTCGTCGAACAGGTCCTTCATCATGTAGAGCCGGTCCATGTTGAGCGTCGCGAGGCTATCGAGGTTGATGGCGTTCATGACGCCGCCCACCGCGAGGTTCTGGATGTGCGGCGTCTTGCCGCCCAGGATGCCGACCACCTGGTTCGACCTGCGCTGGAAATCGAGCGCCTGGAGGTAATGGCTGAGCGCCAGCAGCGAGACCTCGGGCGGCAGCTTCATCGCCGGGTGTCCCCAGTAGCCGTTGGCGAAGATGCCGAGCTGGCCGCTCTCGACCAGGCCGATCACCTTGTCCTGAACCCGCTTCATCTCCTTTCGCGAGTTGCCGGGCCACTCGGAGAGGCTTTCGCCGAGCGACGACGTCTTGGCCGGATCCGCATTCGGGATCGTCGTCACGTCCACCCAGTCGAGCGCCGACAGGTGGTAGAAGTGCACGATGTGATCGTGGAGCGCGTGCGCGATCAGGATCAGGTTCCGGATGTACTGCGCGTTGAGCGGGATCTCGAGCCGCATCGCGTCCTCGACGGCGCGCACCGACGCAATCGCGTGCACGGTGGTGCACACGCCGCAGAAGCGCTGCGTGAAGAGCCACGCCTCGCGCGGGTCGCGACCGCGCAGGATGGTCTCGATTCCGCGCCACATCGTGGACGAGGCCCACGCCTCGCGGACGAAGCCCTTGTCGACCGTCGCGTCGATGCGCAGATGGCCTTCGATGCGGGTGATGGGATCGATGGTGATGCGAGCCATGGGTTACCTCCTCAGCGCGCAGGTGACGCGCGCGAGACTCGCGGCGCTCCGGACAAGATCGGGAAGATCTTCACCAGCAGCACATAGCCGGCGATCTCGCCGCACACCAGACCGGCGGTGACCAGGATCTCGACCACATTGGGGAAATAGTGCCACTGCGGCCCTGGCCGGAACGCGACCAGGAACACGTCGAAGCGGTAGAGCGAGCCGGCGAAGAGCAACATCAGCGCCGCCCGTAGCAGGTTGGCGGGGTCGCGCCGCTGCGCGCGGGTGGCGAGCATCGCCATGGCCACCACGAACAGCCCCATCTCGACCAGCGACATGATGCTCGCGAGGTCGAACGCGAAGAGCGCCGCGAATTGGCCGCGCACCGCCAGGTCGGCGAGCCGCACCCCAAGGTAGAGCCCAACCACCGGCAGCATCGCGAAGCCGAGGCCGGAGAGCATCTCGGTCTCGGGCTTCCGTCCCAGGAACCACGACGAGAGCGTGCTCTCGAGCACCACCGCGCCGAAGCCCATGGCGATGCACGAGATCAGGAACAGGAACGGCAGCATCACCGTGTTCCAGAGCGCATGCAGACGCGGACCGCTCACCAGCAAGAGCGACCCGAGCGACGACTGGTGCATCGTCGGCAGCAGCAACCCGAGCGCGATGATCCACATCAGGGCGCTCTTCACGATCGGCAGACCGATCTCGCCCACGCGCCGGATGACCGGGATGGCGCTGGTGGTGGCTCGCTCCAGGAATGCCGGCAAGAGCTCGATCCACGTCACGAACACGTAGCCCATGATGCAGAGAGCCACCTCGAGCAGCACCGAGTGCAGGTTCCAGTGCCAGAAGTAGAGGGGCACCTTCCACACCAGCCACGGGCGCCCGACGTCGAGCAACACCGAGAACCCGGCGATCGAGTAGCCGAAGGCACTGGTGACCATCGCCGGCCGTATAAGCGGGTGGTACTTGCCGCGGTTCAAGATGTAGGTGAGCAGCGCCACGGCGTAGCCGCCGCACGCGAGCGCCGTGCCGGTGACCACGTCGAACGCGATCCACAAGCCCCACGGGTAGCCGTCGTTGAGCGCGGTCGTGGCGCCGAGCCCGACGACGAACCGCCAGCCGATCAGTCCGATGGCCAGACCGGCGAACGCGAGCAATGCCACCACCGGGCGGGTCAACAGCGACCCGCCGACCGGACTGGCTTCGATGCGCGGTCTCATGGCTTACGCCCTTCTTCCTCCGGGGCCTCTTGTTCGCGCCGGTTCCGCCAGATCACCGCGGCCAGCAGCGCGTAGAGCGCCACGGGCGCGGCGAAACCACGGTAGATGGCGCCCTGCACCGTGCGCTGGGTCTCGGGCACCGACTGGTCGCCGTACTTGGGAAGCCCGAGCTTCTCGAAGTCGACTCCGGCGAGATAGAGCACCTGCGTGCCACCCGCCTCGTGCTCGCCGTAGACCCGCGGCACGTACCGATCGGGATGCTCCTCGAGCCGTTTGTGCGCCTCGGCGAGCAGGTCGGCGCGCTGCCCGCAGATCACCGCCGCGGTGGGACACACCTCACAGCACGCGGGGCCCTTCCCTTCCTGGATGCGGTGCTTGCAGAGCTCGCACTTCACCATCTTGGGCAACGCCTTCGACCACTCGAACTTGGGCACGTTGAACGGACACGCCATCTCGCAGTACCGGCAGCCGATGCAGAGATCGGGCTCGTAGGTCACGATCCCGTGCTCACGCTTCTGGTAAGCGCCGAGCATGCAGGCGGTCGCGCACGCGGGATCGAGGCAGTGCATGCACTGCCGTTTCACGTACGCGTGCTCGTCCGCGGTGGGCCCCTGGTAGAGCTTGATGATGTTCTTGGTGTGCTCGTTGAGATCCGCGGGCGCTTGCCACAGGCCGCCGCTCGAGCCGGTGTCGGGCTCGAGGTCGTTGGCCTCGTTGCAGGCCACCATGCAGGTCTTGCAGCCGATGCACTTGGTCGAGTCGTAGAGCATTCCCAGCGCATCGGCCGGCGGCTTCACGTCCGCCCTGGCGTTCTGCGCGGTCGCGAGCGTGGTCGTGACCGCTCCAGCGGAAGCGGTGGCGACCGCCTTCAGCATCGAACGTCTGGAGATCGCCATGGGTCACTCCTCGTCCCGTTTGGACCCGGACTCGCCTTTGGCGGCGGTGCCGACCTTCCGCGATGCGACGTATCCCGCGCCGACGATGGCGCCGCCGATCGCGCCGGCCAGCGCGGTCGCGACCGGGCTGACTCGGCCCTGTTGCACCGTGATCGGCGCGTAGGTGTCGGGCGGCCGGACATCGTGAATCGGGATCGTGTCGAACTCGGGGACGCGGAACGCGAGCGTCTTCTCGGTGCAGCCGAAGCACGGCGCGCCGATTCCGATCGGCCACACATCGGGAATCTCGTTGAAGTGGCGCGTCGAGCAGCCCGCGTGGGTCGCCGGGCCCTTGCAGCCGAGCTTGTAGAGGCACCAGCCCTGGCGGTGGCCACCGTCGCCGAACGCCGCGGCGAAACGGCCCGCGTCGAAGTGCGGGCGCCGCGGGCAGTGATCGTGGATCACGCGGTCGTAGGCAAACTTGGGCCGCTTCAGCTCGTCGAGCGCGGGCAGCGTGCCCGCGGTCGCGAACTGCAGCACCGTGCCCAGCAGGTTGTACGGATTGGGCGGGCAACCGGGGATGTTGACGATCGCTTTGCCCTTCAGGACCTCGTCGACGCCCACCGCGTCGGTCGGATTCGGATCCGCGGACGGGATGCCGCCCCACGACGCGCACGAGCCGATCGCGATCACCGCCGCGGCGTTCTTCCCGACTTCCTCGAGCACCTCGAGCGCGGGACGCCCGGCGAGCTTCATGTAGATGCCGCGATCCTTGCGGGGAATGGAGCCCTCGACCACCAGCACGTACTTGCCGGCGTTCTCGGTGATGGCGTCGCGCAGCGATTTCTCCGCTTGATGACCGGCCGCGGCCATCAGCGTTTCGTGGTAGTCGAGCGAGATGAGGTGGAGGATCAGCTCGGCCACGTCGGGCTTCGAGGTCCTGAGCAGCGTCTCGGTGCAGCCGGTGCAGTCCTGGAAATGCAGCCAGATCACCGAGGGCCGCCGCGCCTTGGCGACGGTGCGCGCCACCTCGGAAGCACGCGCGACGCTGGTCAGCGCGAGCCCGAACGGCGCGGCCACCATGAGCGACGCGCAGAGCTCGACGAAGCTCCGCCGGCTGACGCCGCAGCGCTCGAGATGCTGACCGATCGTCTCGGTGCCCGGGCCGAAGCTCGCGCGAGCGGGTTCCGGGATCCTGTCATACATGACATGCCTCCAACGCGGTCGGGCGCGCGGTGCCGTGCACCTCGAGCCGAACGCTTTCGATCCATCCGATCCACGGATCGATCCCGGCACCGGTGCGGGCCGAGACCGCGATCACGCGCGGCTCCGGCATCACGTGCCGGATCGCCGCATCGAGCGCCGCGAGGTCGAGCTCGGGCAGCGCGGGTAACAAATCGATCTTGGTGAGCAGCACGACGTCCGCCCGCCGGAACATCACCGGATACTTGAGCGGCTTGTCCTCACCCTCGGTCACCGACAGCAACACCACGTTCTTGTGCTGGCCCAGGTCGTAGATCGCTGGGCATACGAGGTTCCCGACGTTCTCGATGAACAGGTAGTCGACATCCGCCACGCCGCGCTCGTGATCGTGGTGATGCCCGTGCGCTTGGTCATGGTCGTGATGCCCGTGGTCGTGGCCGGCGCCGAAGGCGCCCGGCGAGTGAAGCGAACCGACTTGGGGGTGGGGCTCCGCAAAAACCGCGCTTTTTGCGGGGAGGGGGGCTGGAACAGCCCCCCGAGGAAACTCGTGCAGGGAGTCGTGCACCATCTCGGCGTCGAGATGGCAGGCGGAGCCCGTGGTGATGGCCGCCGCGGGAATCCCCGCGCGCCGCAGCCGTTCCGCGTCACGTTCGGTCTCGAGGTCGCCGGCGATCGCGGCCAAGCGGCGCGTGGCCCCGAGCCGGCGGGCGGTGGCCTCGAGGAG
>CAZYWA010000464.1:0-6411 GCA_964650975.1 uncultured bacterium | reverse complement strand
CCTCGAGCCGGTGGTGCGGCTCGGCGACGGCGCCGTGGTGGCCCACGAGTTCTTCGCGCAGCCGGGCGCCGAGAGCGGCGTGACGGCGATCGCGCTGGCGCGTGCCGCCGCGCGCGGCGATCGTTTGGCGCTCTTCGATCAGGTCTGCCTCGAGACCGTGCTCGAGGCGGCGCGCAGTTTTCACACCGGCGGCGCGGTGCACATGAACCTTCATCCGCGGACCCTGCTCGAGCCGGGAGTCGCGGCCTACATTGCGTCCCAGGTCGAAGGGCTGCGGCCGCGGCGCGCCGTGTGCCTCGAGCTCGATGCCGCGGAGCTCGCGGCGGTGATTCGCGACGTCGACCCGGCGATCCGGCGGCTCAAGCAGGCGCGCGTCATCGTGGCGATCGACGAGCTTCGCGCCGGCGCCGGGACCCTCGACGATCTGCTGCAGGTCGGCGCCGACCTGGTGAAGCTGGCACCGTCGAACGTGACCGGCTGCGGTACCGACAGCGCCACCCGTCGTTCGCTCGAGACGCTGGCGCGGATCGCGGCCAGCGCCGGCGCCGGTGTGATCGCGGTGGGAATCGGCAGTGTCGCGGATCTCGAGGTGTGCCGCGCGATCGGGATCGTGCACGGACAAGGGAAGTTGCTGGGCCGTTCCATCGAGCTCGCCGCGTGGCCGCGGCAGGGCGAGGTGCCGGATTGCGGCTACGTCGACACGCCGCTGGTGCCACGCGGCGGAGCGAGCCGGACCTGGAGTGGAGCGGCGCCGATGGGGCGCGAGGTTCCAACCCACTGAGGCGTGATGCAACCAGAAGCTCAGACCGACACCGCGACCCGGCCGCCGCCTCCGTTCGTCACGGAGCCAGCGTCCTATTCGGCGGTGCCCGAGACGCCGCCCCCCGCGCCGCGTGAACCGGCGGCGCAGCCGGATCGCGACCGGCAGCGAGCGCACGCGGCGGTCCGCGTGGCGCAGGCCCTCACGCGCGTGGTGGGCATGCGGCTCATCTACGAGCGCGACAACGAGGTGCTCGAGCAAGCCACCACGCACCTGATCGAGGTGGTGACCGAGCACGTCGGGCGCTACGGCAGCGTGCGCTGGCGGATCGAGCCCAAGGCCATTCGCGCCGACGGCGACGGCGCCCCCGCCGATGCCGCCGCGGAGACCCCGCTGGCCGCGCGGCTCTATCGCGAAGGTGTCCGCGCGCTGGTGCTCGAGTCAGGGATCGAGGCTTCCGAGATCGTGGGGCTGGGCGAGGTGCTGGCGGGTGCCTTGCGCTACGGCGGACAGAGCGACGATCTGGTCACGGTGCTCTGGAAGCGCGATTTCCGCCACGTCGATTACTTCCTGCTCGACCATTCCGACCTCGTCGATCTCGATTCCTCGCAGGACGAGCCGCAATCGCGGATCGGCGGGCGCGGCCGCGAGCTCTTCCGCCAGGTCTACACCGAGGTGTGGCGGGCGGTGTCGATGGCGGACTGGGAAGCCGAGCCCAGCGACCACGTGATGGACCTCGAGCCGCGCGTGGATCCGCGGCAGGCGCCGCCGCCGGAGGAGGAGGACGCGCCGGGCGTCACCGCCAAGAGCGATCCCGAGCGGTTCCTCGAGACCGACGGCGTGCCGGTGGGCGATGTCTACCAGCAGCGCGATCTCGAGGCGCTCTTCGGCGTGGGCGCGGCGGAGGTCGAGCGCCTCCAGAAGGAGATGCGCGAGCTCACCTTCGTGCGCTGCCTGGCGCGGGCCAGCGACCTGGCGCTCGACCTGATCCGCGGCGGCGTCATCGACATTGCGCCGCAGAGCCTCGCGGCGCTCTACGTCGACGCGATCCGCGAGCACGCGTGCCGCGGGCACCTCGAGGACGCGCTCGCGATCCTCACTCGCCTGAGCGAGCTGAGCCGCGATCCGGCCACTCCCGCCAAGGCTCGCGAGAGTCTGGGCGAGGTGCAGACCTGCCTGGCGCGCCCCGAACGGCTCGAGCCGTTCTGCGACGCGCTGGTGCGCGCGCCCACTCCGTCGATTCGCGTGCTGCTCGCGTACCTCGACCTTCTGGGCCCCGCGGGACTGGCCGGGGCCGAGCACGTGCTCGGTGTGGTCGAGGCGCCCCAGATCCGCGCCCGGTTGGTGAAGTTCCTGGCCGAGCGCGCGCTCGACGGCCGCTTCCCGCTCGACACGGTGCTCCTGAGCGCGCACGCGGACGTGATCGAGGGCGTGCTGCGCGAGCTTCGCCAGAGGAACGGCAACTCGATCGAGTGCCTGGAGCCGCTCTGCGGTCATCCCAGCGCCGCGGTACGGCTCTACGTGGTGCAGTGCGTGGCCACCGTGCGCGGCGAGAAGAGCGCGGCGCTCTGCGCGCGGTTGCTCGACGACGCCGAGTCCGAGGTGCGGGTCGGCGCGCTCACCGCGCTGGCGCTGCTCGAGAACAAGGGGACGTTCCGGCGCCTCCTGCCGCGCGCTCAGGACCCGTCGCTGCTCAAGCTGCCGCTCGAGGAGCAGGACGCGCTCTTCCGGGCACTGATGGCGTCCGATCCGTCGCGCGCGGTGCGGGTCCTCGAGCGTCTGGCGCTGCGCCGCGGCTGGCCGTGGAACCGGGCGCAGGAGCGGATGCGCGAGCTGGCCGCGTGCGCGCTGGCGCGCGCCGGCACCCATCGGGTGCGCACCTTCCTGAAGCGCGGCCGGAAATCGCGCGACCTGGCGCTCCGCAAGGCGTGCGAGCAAGCGTGGAGCCTGGTGCCGCCTTGCACCCTCGCCGGCCGGCTCGGCGCGGCGCTGGTCACGGACGGCTGCTTGACCGACGACGGGCTCTCCGAGGCGCTTCATCACCAGAAGCGCTACGGCGGCAAGCTGGGCGAGATCGTGGTGCAGAACGGACTCGCCGACGAGCGCGCGGTGCTGCGCGTGATGGCGCAGCGCCTCGGCCTCATCGGCTGCCTCACGGCCGCGGACCTCGATCAGGCGGTCATCGAATCGGCGGCGTTCCACCTGGTGCCGGTCGAGATCGCCAAGCGCTACCGCGTGGTGCCGGTTCACTACGCGGAAGCGGGCGATCAGCTGTTCCTCGCCACCGCCAACCCCGCCGACGCCAACCGGCTCGAGGCGGCGCGGCGCGAGATCCACGTCCGCGAGGTGGTCCCGCTGATCGCGCTCCGGCCCACGATTGAAGCCGGAATCGTGCAGTTTTACGGCGGAAAATGGGGTGCGCTGCGCTCCGCCGCCAAGGTCTGGCTCCACCTCCGGCAGGCGGCGCGCCGCGGAGGGCCGGGCCTCGGTACCGGGCTGCTCCGGCTGCTGCGCGGCAAACGGGCCGCGCCCCCGGTGCGAGCGGGCGCGGTACGAGGTGCGGCATGAGCCGCTTCCCTCCGTCGACGAACGAACCGCCGGTCGAGCTGGGTGCAGGCGGCGCCGGAGCGGCGCCGGTCGCCGAGCTGCTCGCGGGTGGCGACAGCCGGCAGCTGGGCGAGATGGATTTCGTCCACCGCTTCCACGTGCTGCTCCGGATCCGCGCGATTCACCAGTGGAACAACAAGACCACCCAGGCGCACGTCGCGCGGCTGATGGACACCCTTCAGGCGCTCTTGGGAGCGCGCGGCTCGATCGCCATCGATCTCTACGAGGACAGTGTCTTCTTCGACAGCGAGAAGCTCCGCGTTTCGGCGCGCGGCTTCGAGATCGCCGCGGGCTTTTGCCGCAGCCTCAACGGCTGTGGCGTGGGCGGGCTCGAGCTCCGGCTGGGCGTCGGCGAGCAGGACCTGAAGGCGCTGGTCGACGCGCTGGTGGAAGGCGAGGGACCTCCCACGCACGTCGTCGTACAGCGGGCGCTCACCGCGCGCGGCTGCAGCACCATCAGCGTCAGCGGTCCCCACCGGCTGCGCTGGATGCGAAACGGCGCGGTGCGCGTCGATGCGCGCACCTTCGTGGTCGAGACTTACGCGAAGCTGCTGGCGGTGCTGCGCCGCTACGTGGAAAGCCTGGGACAGCCGGAGGAGCTGCTCAAGCACTCGGTCGCGGCGCAGCGCGTGGTCCAGGACCTGGTGGACATCAGCTACGTGGCGGGGAAGCGCTTGATGGCACTGGCCGCGATCAAGTGCGAGAACGATCCCTTCTACTACCACTCGGCCAACGTGGTGGCGCTCTCGATCATGCTCGGCCACCGCCTCGGTCTCGACAAGGCCGAGCTCGGCGATCTGGGCTTCGCGGCGCTCTTTCACGACATCGGCAAGGCGTTCACCGTCGAGACGGTGCACGAGCTCGCGGCGATCCCCGGCGCCAACGCCACGCACACTCCGTTCTCGGTGCCGGTCTCGCCCAACGCGCCGAGCCACCCGATGCGCGCCACCGAGCACTTCTTCGGCTATCCGCGCTTCGGCGAGTCGCACGTGCGGCGCTTGCTCGCGACCTACGATCGAGGCGCGCCCGTCGATCACGATCGGCGCACCGTCACCGGCGCCGTGACCGGCACGCTGTTCGGCGACATCATCGCGATCGCCGACGAGTACGACGAGATCACCACGCACCGCGCCGCGCATCCGGCGCTGGTGCCGGACGAAGCGCTGCAAAAGATGTGGGCCGAGCGCGGGCAGCGCTTCGACCGCTCGCTGCTCAAGCTCTTCATCGGCATGATCGGCGTGGTTCCGCTCGGCACCGTGGTCGAGCTCTCGACCGGCGAGCTGGCGGTGGTGATGAGCTGCCATGCGGAGGCCGAGCTCGCCTCGCGTCCTTACGTACTGCGCGTCCAGGACGCGAAGGGAAACCCCGTGAAGGGTCCGCTCCTCGACCTCGCCGAGCGTCGCGGCACCGGGTTCACCCGCTCGATCGTCTCCCGCAAAGACCCCCGCGGCCTCGGAATCAACATCCCCGGCCTGCTGCTTTCGTGAACAACCGAGCAGCAGTCGCTGCGACGCGGGAAGCCCGCTGGCGTATCATCTCCGGCGCCACGAGGATTCGCGGACCGACGAGACCATGAAAACCCGGTTGCACTTCGACACCCGCCGCGTCCTGGGACGCGCCGAGATCCTCGGGTACGGGCTGCGCGAGGATCTGCTCACGCGGTTCCCGGTCGAGTTCCTGCTCGAGAACCGGGTGCTGCCGCTGCGCTTCGACGAGGTGGAGTCGCGCCTCGAGCTGGTGATCCACGAGCCCGACCGCGTCGAGCTGATCGAGCAAGTGCTCGGCATGGCGGGCGCGCGCTGCGCCCTGGTGAAGCGCGCGGCGCCGGGAGCGATCGAACAGATCCTCGACGGCTACCGCGTATTCGCCGACGGAGCCGCCGAGTCAGCTCCGCCCGTGGCGGCCCGGCGCGATCCGGTGTCCGAAGTCGCGGACCCCGTTCCGCATCCGCCCGCGGTACCTGCGCTGGCCTCGACCGCGCGCCCCGTGGAGCACCTCGCTCCCGCGGCCGACGATCCGCGCTCGGCTCCGCGCCCCGCGTCGCCGCTCATGCCCGAAGCGCCCGTCACGGGCCCCGAGCTGGGACGCCGCCGGGTGCTGGTGGTGGAGCCCGACCCACGGCTTCGCAACGCGGTCGGCACGCTGCTCGAGGAAGAGGGCCATCGCGTCACGGTCGCCGAGAGTCCCGTCGTGCTCGGCACGTCGCTGCGCTCGCAGGCGTTCGACCTGGCGGTGGCGCGCGCGCGCCACGTGTCCGACCCCCCGGCACTCGCGGCGGTGTTGCACGAGCGCAACCCGAACGCGGAGCTCAACGTCGCGCCGAGCTATTTCAACATGCTGCGCGGCGAGCCGGTGGCGTACGACGCCGCGTCGCGGTTCTGGTTCGGCTTCGTCGATGCGCTGCTCGCGATGCTCGACGCCGCCATGCCGGACGCCCCGCGAAGCGACCGGAGGCTCCTCACCTGCGCGACCCTGGTGGCGCAGAACCTGGGTCTCGAGCGGAAGGCGGTCGACACCGTCCGCCTGGCGCTGGTGATCGAGCACCTCGCGGCGGTGCAGATCCAGGCCGCCGGTCGCGACGCCGGATCGGGCGCCGCCGCCGGCGCCAGTACGCGGATGATCGAGGCGTTGCTGGCCGAGCTGCGCTGCCCGTACGAGGTGTACGCGCTGATCCGGAACGCGGTCGCGGCCGAGCTCTCGGCGCCGGGAGCCGCGGAGGTGCCGCTCGAGGCGCAGGTGCTGATCGTGGTCAAGCGCTACGCGGCGCACCGCGCGGCGGGCGGGCAGCTCGCGGACTTCGCGTCGCAGCTCCGCGAGGGTGCCGGTGCGTTCTACGGCCCGCGAGCCGCCGAGACCCTGCTTAGCGTGCTCAAGGGAAACGAGCTGCTCGCGGCGCTCGAGGCCGGGAAGCGCGTGGTGCTGGCCGACGCCTCCGGCGACGACAGTGCCGCCCTGGCGCTCAGGCTCAGGAATGAGGGCTTCGACGTCGAGGTGGTGCGCGACGGCCAGAGCGCCGTCGAGTCGATCCGCCGGCGCCCGCCTCA
>CAZYWA010000463.1:0-6445 GCA_964650975.1 uncultured bacterium | reverse complement strand
AGGTTCGAGCTCGAATTGAAGACCGGCTCGCTGTAGTGAAGCCGGATCGAGGTCACGTTGAGGCTGATCATGGTGTCCATGCCACGACCGCCGATCAGCTGTGTCAGACCCGCCGGGTTGTAGTAGTTGGCCGAGAGATCGTCGGCGACGCCGATGAACGCGTTGCCGAGACCGGTGGCCCGCGAGCCCATGCCGACGCTCTCGATCCACGACGCGCGGGCGTCGCCGAGCCCCGCGACCGCAACCAGAGCGGCCAGCCACCCGAAGCGGATCCACGAGACGCGAACCGGGCGTCCCGGACGATGGCAAGCACGCGCGCGATCTCGATCCAAGTCGGCCTCCGGCGAAAGTTGCCTTGTCGTACATCCCTTCGGGCGCGAAAGTCAATCGACGCGTCGACTTGGACCCGGCCGGGAACCCATTTGGTAACGAGGGTTTGCACGAATCCTCCCGCGGCCGGCGCTTGTCCCGGACGGTGCCGATCCGGTACACGTTAGGCCCCCCTGCGAGAACGCCGAGCCGCAGCCGTGAACCGATCCTGCCCATCGACCGGCCCTTGGCGGGTGCTGCTTGGGGTGGCGCTGCTGACGGCAGCACCGGGCTGCAATCGCGACGACGACCCCGCGAAGGCAGGTGAGGCGAAGCGACCCTCGCTCGAGCAGGCGCTCGCCGAGGCGCGCGCTCGCGCGCCCAACCGCGGCGACACGGTCGAGGCGCAGGCGAAGATCCTGCTCGCCAACCTGCACATGGCACGGCGCCAGATGGTGCAGACCACCGACGGCGAGGCCGAGCGCCTGCCCAACGAGGTGGTGAAGCTCGCTCACATGGGCCGCAGCATCGTCCCGCTGGTGACTCCCGAGCTCGCCGACCCGGTCCCGGACACCCGCTACTTCATGATGGAAGTGCTGGCGGAGGTGGGCGACCATCGCGAGCAGGACGAGTTCATCCACGCACTCGGCGACAGCGACGCCGGCGTCGTGCGGGTGGCCTCAGAGGCCATCGGCCGCCATCGCGACGCCGAGACCGTGCCGGTGCTCTTCCAGGCCCTCGAGGAGGACCGGATCCGCCAGATCCGCTGGGGTCCGATCCTGACTCCTCCCAAGCCCTTCGACCACGACCTGGTGCCCTACTTGATCCGTCGCCTGGCGGACCAGCGGCCCGACATCCGGATCTCGGCGTCGATCGCCCTCAACCGGGTCACCGGCGAGGACCTGGGATTCGATCCGAGTGGCGACGAGGACAACCGGCGTCGCGCCGTGATGCGCTGGGAAAGCTGGTGGACCGAGACCGGCCGGACCAAGCTTCCCGAGCCTGCGGCGCCCCCCAAGCCGGCCACGCCGGGGGCACCGCCCCCTCCTCACGCTTGACACCCCTCTCCGCCGAATTGGACAATCGCGGCACCCGCCACGCGAAGCCCAACGGGCACGCCTCCGCTTGAAAACATTACTGATCGACGCCTACAACCCGCCGTCCTCGACGGCAGGCGCGTATTCCTCATTCCTGGAGCCGATGCCGCCCATCGCCATCGCGTACGTCGCGGGGGCGCTGGAGGCCGGTGGCCACGAAGTCGTCTTCTACGACCAGGTCGCCGATCGCGGCGATCCGGCGCGGCTCGAGGAGACGCTCAAGCGGGTGAAGCCCGACATGGTCGGGCTCTCCGCGGTCACTCCCTCCGCCGCCGCGAATTTCCGCACGTCGCGGGCGGTGCGGAAGACGCTTCCCGGCGTGCCCATCGTGATGGGCAACATCCACGCCGACATCTTCTACAAGACGATCTTGGAACGCGGTCTCGCCGACGTGGTGGTTCACGGCGAAGGCGAGATCACGGCGGTGGAGCTGGCGAACGCGCTGGAGCGCGGCACCGATCTAGCCGAGGTCCAGGGCATCAGCTTCCTGCGCGACGGCCAGGTGCTGCGCACTCCCACGCGCCCGTTCGTGGCGGACATGGACTCGCTGCCGCGCCCCGCGTGGCACCTCTTTCCCACCGACGGCTACCGCATCTTCGCGTTCGCTCGCGTGCAGGAGCCCGGGACGCTGATCAACGGCTCACGCGGTTGTCCGTACGCCTGCACGTTCTGCAGTCTCAAGATCATGGGCCACAAGCGCCGGGTTCGCAGCGCGATGAGCCTGGTCGACGAGATCGAGTGGCTGCACGGCTCGCTCGGCTACCGCCAGGTGTCGTTCACGGATCCCATCTTCCCGATCACGCGAAAAGAGGGAATGGCGTTCTGCCACGAGATGGTGCGCCGCGGGCTCCACAAGAAGGTCGTGTGGGTCACCGAGACCCGCGTCGACAACGTCGACCCCGAGCTGCTCGAAGCGATGTACGAGTCGGGCTGCCGGCGCGTGATGTACGGCTTCGAGACCGGCGACGAGAACGTGCTCGACAGCATCAAGAAGAACTTCTCGCTGCAGCGCGCCCGCGACGCCGCCACCTGGAGCCGCAAGGCCGGCATCCAGGTCATCGGGTTCTTCATGATCGGCATGCCGCACGACACGCCCGAGCGCATCCAGCGCACCATCGACTTCGCGTGCAAGACCGGCATCGACTTCGCGAAGTTCACGGTGTTCGTGCCCTACCCCGGCACCGACGACTACGCGCTCTTGAACGGTCTCGGCGACTGGGTCGAGACGGGCTTCGCGGAAGACGAGAACATCTGGGAGCGCTTCACCAGCTACCCGACCAAGCAGAACGTGCCGATCTACATCGCGCCGGCGCTCACCAACGAGAAACTCATCAAGCTCCAGAAGCGAGCGCTCTTCCAGTTCTACGCGAACCCCAAGATGCTGTTTCATCACCTGGTGCGGGTGCGCTCGATCAAGCTGACCGAGATGGCGCGCGGCGCCGCGGTGATCCTGGACTTGCCCCGCCTCGCGACGGCCTGATGGCCGGCGTGGTTCGCCGCGCCTTTCGCAAGGCGCGGGCGTGGGTGGAGCTCACGCGGCCGTTCACGCTGCTGGCTCCCGCGCTGGGCATGATCACGGTCGGGATCGCCGCCACCGGCGCCGTCGAGCACGGCGCCCTCGCGGTGACCTCGGGGCCGAGCGGTCAGCGCGTGCTGCTGGGGGCCCTGGCGGCGGCGATCCTCAACGCGGCGTCGAACGCGCTCAACCAGGTCACCGACCTGGCGGCCGACCGCATCAACAAGCCCGCGCGGCCGGTTCCGTCGGGACGGATCTCGGTGCCGGGCGCGCTGGTGTTTTCCGTGCTGGGCTACGCGATGGCGCTCGGAATCGCGGCGCTCCTGGGCCGCGCGACGTTCGCGGTGGTGGCGGGAGGCGCACTTTGCACCGTCGTCTACTCGGCGCCGCCCTTCCGGTTCAAGCGCTTCGGCTGGCTCGCGAACCTCACCATCGCCACCTCGCGCGGCTTGCTGCTCACGGCCGCGGGCTGGTCGACGGTCGCGAGCCTGCGCGCGATCGACCCGTGGTGGCTGGGATCGGTGCTGGCGCTCTTCCTCTCGGGAGCGGCCTCGACCAAGGATTTCGGTGACGTCGACGGCGATCGAGCCGCCGGCTTCCGGACGCTCGCCGTCCGCTACGGGATCGACGACACGATCCGCCGCATTCGCCCCGCCTTCGTGTGGCCGTTCTTGCTGCTACCGCTGGGCAGCATCAGCGGGCTCTTGCTGGGCAACCGCGCCACGCTTTGTTTGCTCGGCTTCACGCTCGCGGTGTGGGGCTGGGAGGTGACCAACGGCATGGTGCGCGCGCCACACGCCATCGACGCGGCCTCCGGCAACCACGCATCGTGGAAGCAGATGTACCTCTTGATGCTGGTCTTCCAGCTGGGAATCGCGCTCGCTTACCGCGCGTGACTCGCGGCGCGGCTGGTCCGGCGTCTCAGGCGAAGGCCTGGACGGCGTCTTCGCGCGCCTTGTCGGCGCGGATCAAGAGCGTCTCGAACTCGCGTTGCGAGAGCGCCAGGCAAGCGTGCTCGAGCGCGGCGCGAATCCGGTCCTCGGTCATCGCCGGCCAGGCACCTTCCTCGCGCTCCGCGGTGAGTGCCCGGGAGGTCTCGTCCGCCACGTGGACCACGCGCACGATCCGCGAGGCGTTGGGCGCGTGGTGATGCGCGATCGCCAGCCGACACTGCGTGGGAAGCAGCCAGCGCTCGGCCACCAGCGTTCCCGCGGCGGTGTGGAACTCGTCGATCAGCGCCTCGATGCGAAACATCGCGCGGCCGACGTCGCGGAGGTCGCCGCCCGTCTCCTGGTTCATGGTCATGAGCGAGATCAAGAGCGTGGGCTTGCCGATGTCGTGGAGCAGCCCGGCCAAGAACGCCTCCTCGGTCGGGACGCGCGCCAGACCTGCCACCAGCTTCGAGATCGCGGCGCACGCGAGCGCGTGCTCCCAGAGCCGCACCATGATGCGGTGGTAAGGCTCGTCGCGAACCACGATGCCTTTGAGCGCGATCGCCAGCACCACGTCACGCACGCCCAGCACGCCGAGCCGGTTCACCGCCCCGCCCAGGCTGGTGATCTCGCGCGAGGCCGCGAACATCGCCGAGTTGGCGGCGCGCAAGAGCTTAGCGGCGATCATCTGGTCGCGCTCGATGAGCGCCGCGAGGTCACGCGGGTCCGCCGCACCCGTGCTGGTGAGGCGCATCAGCTCGAGCGCCACGCTGGGGAGCAGCGGCGGCTCGATGTGGCCTTCGGCCACGTCCGAGGCGAGACGCGCACGCAACGTCCGCTGCGCCTCCTCGCGGGGCAGGTCGTCGTCCGGAGTCCGCGACGGCGCCTCGTGACTCCGTCGCATGCGGGGGATCGTGTCGAGCGCCATGTTCACCCACCCGTGGTGCGCATCCTGGGCCTGTACCGGATCCATCGGCCGGAAGCGCGCGAGACTTGAGCCAGGCGACTACCCAGGTTGTCGATTCCGGGGAGGCTCGTTCGACTACCCCGTGAGGTCGGAACCGTCCGATCCGCTCACCACCCACCGGAAAGGGAGTCCACCGTGCAATACATGCTGCTGATCTACAGCGACGAGAAGGGCTGGGACGGGATGTCCGCGGCCGACCAGGAGAAATGGATGCGCGAGTACCGCACGTTCACCGAGGACATCGCGCGCTCGGGCCACTTCAAGGCCGGCGACCGGCTGCAGCCGGTTTCGACGGCCACCACCGTGCGGGTGCGCGACGGCCAGATGCAGGCCACCGACGGCCCGTTCGCCGAGACCAAGGAACAGCTCGGCGGCTACTACCTGATCGAGGCCAAGGACCTCGACGAAGCGATGGGGATCGCCGCCCGGCTTCCGGGCGCCCGTCACGGCAGCGTCGAGGTGCGGCCGGTGTTCCTGCGGCCGTGACGTCGTCGCCCGTCGAGGCCAGCGGGCACCGCGACGCGGTCGAGCGCGTCTACCGCGTCGAATCGCGCGCGGTGCTCGCGACCTTGATCCGCCTCTTGGGCGACTTCGACGTCGCCGAGGAGGCGCTCCAGGACGCCGTCCGGGTGGCGCTCGAGCGCTGGCCCGAGGACGGCATCCCCTTCAATCCGCGCTCGTGGCTGATCGGCACCGCGCGCCACAAGGCGATCGATCAGCTGCGCCGCCGGCAGCGCATGAGCCACGAGGCCGTCGAGGTCGCGGTCGAACCAGACCCGGACCTCGGCGAGGAGGCGAGCGTGGTGGACGACCGTCTGCGGCTCATCTTCACGTGCTGCCACCCCGCGCTCGCTCTCGAGACGCGGGTGGCGCTGACACTGCGCACGGTGTGCGGGCTCACCACCGACGAGATCGCGCGCGCGTTCCTGGTGCCGGCGCCGACCCTCGCCCAGCGGCTGGTGCGCGCCAAGGCCAAGATCCGCGCCGCGGGAATTCCCTACGCGGTGCCGGAAGCGGAGGCGCTCGAGGAGCGTCTCGGCGGAGTGCTCGCGGTCATCTACCTGGTGTTCAACGAAGGATACGCGGCGACTGCGGGCGAGGAGCTGGTGCGGCGCGAGCTGTGCGCGGAGGCGATCCGGCTGGCGCGGCTGGTGGTCGAGCTGCTGCCGCAGCGCGCCGAGGCCAACGCCCTGCTGGCACTGATGCTGCTTCACGACTCGCGGCGCGACACCCGCATCAACGAGACCGGCGATCTGGTGCTGCTCGACGAGCAGGACCGCTCGCGCTGGAACCAGGCGCAGATCGCCGAGGGTCTGACGCGCGTCGCCGCCGCGCTCGGCAGCTCACCCGTCGGTCCCTACGGAATCCAGGCCGCGATCGCC
This sequence comes from uncultured bacterium, assembly GCA_964650975.1. Taxonomy (GTDB): domain Bacteria; phylum JADJOY01; class JADJOY01; order JADJOY01; family JADJOY01; genus CAZYWA01. The sequence continues at coordinate 242 of CAZYWA010000463.1, read as the reverse complement.
GCGTTGCACGCCCAGGCGAAGCGCGCCTGTGACACCGACTGGCGGCAGATCGCGGCGCTTTACGGCGTCCTGATGCGCATCGCGCCGGGACCGGTGGTCGAGCTCAACCACGCGGTCGCGGTGTCGTTCGTCGACGGTCCCGAGCATGCGCTGCTCTTGGTCGACGCGATCGAGCGCCGCGGTGGGCTCGAGGGCTACCGCTGGCTACCGGCCGCGCGCGCCGACCTGCTGCGACGGGTGGG
>CAZYWA010000462.1:0-6462 GCA_964650975.1 uncultured bacterium | reverse complement strand
GGCAGAGCTCGGATGAGGTCGACGAAGAACCGCAGCACACGGTCAACCTGAGTGCCTACTGGATCGACCGGAACGACGTCACGGTCGATGACTACGGCGCTTGCGTGAGCGCCGGGGCTTGCACGGTTCCGGATGGTTCCTTTCCCACCCACTACTGCAACTGGAACGCCCCGAATGGCGGCAACGATCCGATCAATTGCATCCAGTGGTCCAAGGCCGACGACTACTGCCAGTGGGTCGGCAAGCAGCTGCCGACCGAGGCGGAATGGGAGAAGGCCGCGCGCGGGACCGATGCGCGGCTCTTCCCCTGGGGAGCTCAGGACGCGACGTGTGCCTTCGCGGTCATGTGGGACACGTACCCAAGCGGCCCCGCTGGCTGCGGCCTCGGCCAAACGGCTCCGGTGGGCTCGAAGTCCGCGGGCGCGTCGCCGTATGGCGCTCTCGACATGTCGGGAAACGTCTTCCAGTGGGTGCACGATTGGTATGACCCGAGCTACTACCAATCCAGCCCGTCGACGAATCCGGCCGGTCCGGGGACCGGGGACCTGAAGGTCGAGCGGGGCGGAGACTACCTCACGATCAAGTCCGACCATGACCTGCGCACGTACAGCCGGCACGGCCTCGATCCATCCAGCTTCAGTGACGGCCTCGGGTTCCGCTGCGTCACGTCGAGCTCGGAACACCTGACGGTCCAAAAGAGCGGCACCGGCAGCGGAACCGTCACCAGCGCCCCGCCCTCGATCAGCTGCGGCGCCAGCTGTGGCGCGGACCTTCCCGCCGGTCAGCTCGTGACGCTGACGGAAGCCGCGAACGCGGGCTCGCAATTCAGCGGCTGGAGTGGCGCCTGCAGCGGAACCGGAACCTGCCAGGTCCTGATGAACGCCGCGAAGTCGGTGACCGCGACGTTTACGTTGACGCCGACCTTCAAGCTGACCGTGACGACATCGGGTACCGGCGGCGGCACCGTTTCCAGCAGCCCGTCGGGGATCAATTCCTGCGCCACCACCTGCTCGGCGAATTTCCCCTCTGGCCAGATCGTGACGCTGACACCAGCGGCAGATTCAGACTCGAAGTTCGCGAGCTGGAGCGGCGCCTGCACTGGAACCGGGACCTGCCAGGTGACGATGAGCGCCGCGAAGTCGGTGACCGCGACGTTCAATCTGTTACCGACCTTCAAGCTGACCGTGACGAAATCGGGGACCGGCAGCGGCGGCGTGATCAGCAGCCCGCCTGGGATCAGCTGCGGCACCGCCTGCTCGGCGGATTTCCCCTCCGGCCAGGTCGTGACGCTGACACCAGCGCCAGATCCGGACTCGAAGTTCGCGAGCTGGAGCGGGGCCTGCACTGGAACCGGGACCTGCCAGGTGACGATGAGCGCCGCGAAGTCGGTGACCGCGACGTTCACTCTGCTGCCGACCTTCAAGCTGACCGTGACCAAAACGGGCACGGGCAGCGGCACCGTGACCAGCGACTCGGACGGCATCAACTGCGGTACCAGGTGCTCGGCGAATTTCTACTCCGGTCAAGTGGTGACACTGACTCCGGTGGCGGATCCGGGATCCAAGTTCGCGGGCTGGAGCGGCGCCTGCACCGGAACCGGGACCTGCCAGGTGACGATGAGCGCCGCGAAGTCGGTGACGGCGACGTTCAATCTGCTACCGACTTTCAAGCTGACCGTGACCAAATCCGGGACCGGCACCGGCACCGTGACCAGCGACTCGGGCGACATCATCTGCGGCGCCAGCTGCTCGGCGAACCTCTACTCCGGTGACGTAGTGACACTGACTGCAGCCGCGGATCCGAACTCCAAGTTCGCGGGCTGGAGCGGCGCCTGCACTGGAACCGGGACCTGCCAGGTGACGATGACCACCGCGAAGTCGGTGACGGCGACGTTCAATCTGCTACCGACCTTCATGCTGACCGTGACCAAATCGGGGGTGGGCGGTGGCTCCGTCACGAGCGACTCGGGCGAGATCAGCTGCGGCGCCAAATGCTCGGCGAACTTCTACTCCGGCCAGGTCGTGACGCTCACGGCCGCCGCGGAGCCAAATTCGATTTTCACGGGCTGGAGCGGTGGATCTTGCACCGGAACCGGCACATGCCAGATCACGATGACCGCCGCGAAGACCGTGACGGCGACGTTCACGCTGCAGAGCTACAACCTGTCCGTGACCAAATCGGGGACCGGTGGCGGAACGGTCACCAGCAACCCCGCAGGGATCGCGTGCGGAGCGACCTGCGCTCACGGGTTCGTGTGGGGAACCTCCGTGACGCTGACCGCTTCACCCAGCACGGGCTCGGTGTTCACCGGCTGGAGCGGCTCCGGCTGCTCGGGCACCGGGACCTGCCAGGTGACGGTGGACGCTTCCAAGGGCGTGAGCGCGGAGTTCGACATCGCGATCTCCGCGTCGGGCTTCGAATCGGGAACCTTCGCCAACTGGACGAGCGAGACCACCGACGGCAGCCATCTGTCGGTGACTCACGCGGCTGCGCTCGACGGCACGAGCTACGGGCTCGAGGCCACGGTCGATCTCGCTCACTCGGATCCATACGGAATCTACGTCCTCGACGACACGCCCAACCACGAGTCGGGCTACAGCGCCACGTTCTGGCTCGACCCCAATGGGTTCGATCCGGGCGAGGCCCTGGGGCATTTCCGGGTCACGGTGTTCCTCGCATTTCACGCAACGCCCGACCAGCAGCGGATCTTCATGGTGGTGCTCAAGCGGCAAGGCGGCCTCTTCTCCATCCGGCCGCAAGTGACCGAGGACGATGGCTCGCAGATTTCCCCTGATTTCACCGCCATCACCGACGCCCCCCACCAGATTCGCGTCGACTACATCAAGGCGAGCCACGCTCCGCCCAGCGCGAACGGCTACTTCGCGATGTGGGTCGACGGCGTACCGGCGAGCTCGGTGAGCACCGCGAACAACAGCCAGGGCGGCTCCATCGATTTCGTCCGGCTCGGAGCCATGAGCGTCAAGTCCGGCGCCAGCGGGACGATCTTCCTGGATCAATTCAGCTCGGCCCGGATCGAGTGACTGACCGCGCCGCCGCAGAGCAGCGTCGGCGCGCCGAGCTCCCAACTACTCGGCCTCACTACACACTGGTGGCCAGGGACGGAATCGAACCGCCGACACGGGGATTTTCAGTCCCCTGCTCTACCGACTGAGCTACCTGGCCGATGGAGAAAGCGCCGCGCGCGGGGCGAGAGGCCCGCGGAGATTAGGCACCGCGGTCCCGTGCGTCAAGGCGGCGCGACGCGAACGGACGCGGTGGTTCAGGAGTGGTCGGGGCGCGCGGCGCGGACCACGACCGTGCGCGTGAGCAGGTCGTGCCACGTGGCCCAGGGCCGCTTGAGCGCCCACAGGAAGCCGACGCTCAGGCACGAGAACGAGATCGCGTAGCCGAGTGTGCGCACCAGGGCCTGGCGGGGCGTGATCGGTCCGCTCAGGTCGGCGCGCATCACGCGCAACCCGAGCAGCGACTTCCCCACCGTGGCGCCGCTCCAGGCGTGGGCTCCGGCGAAGTACACGAATCCGGTCACGAGGAGCAGCCAGTTGAGCGACTGGTCGAGCACCCGGAATCTCTGCGTGAACTCGATCTGCTTGTAGGCACCGAGACCGAACGCAAGAACACCGAGCAGCACGGCCACGATCGCGAACGACGCGATCAGCGCGAGGTCGATCGAAAACGCGAGCGCACGGGTGGTGAAGAGCGCGGGCTCGTAAGCTCCAGCGGGGCTCGGGGTCGGCTCGTCGATCTCATCCAGCAATCGCGGACCGCGCACGTCGTCCCAGCCACGCGCGGGAGGCCGCAGCACTTCCTCTTCGAACGGCGCCGGGGCGCGGGTGACCACGGGAGGCGAGACGCGCTCGCGCGGCGGCGCCACGGGCGCGGGCGGCGGTGTGATCTCGCGGGAGGCAGGAGCTGGCGCGGCCGAAACCGGCGTTGGTGCAGGCGTGGGCGCGGGCAGCACCGAGCGAGTCTGCGCGGGGCGCGTGACGGGCGGTGCCGTGGCGGCGTCGAACGCGGCCCAGTCGCGGGCCCGCGCGGCACGCAGCTCGCCCCAATCGATGTGCGCGCGATCGGCGGCGCGCTTCGCCTCGGCCGCGTCGGAGGGGGCGGCGGATGAGGTTGGTTCGCTCGCGGTTGCGGCGGCGGGACGCTCGATCACGAACGTGGCGATCGCGGGCCGGCGCGGCAGCTCGTGCTCCGGTTCATGGTCGTGCTCATGCTCGTGATCGTCGAGCTCACCTGTGAGCGGCGGCAAAGACAGCTCTAGCGGTTGCGGCGCCGGCAACACGGTGACGATCACCGGCGGAGCGAATGTGGACGTCGACACCGCGCTGGGCATCGGCGGCAACGGCTCGGTCACGCCGAGCTCGTCGTCGTCGAGGTCGGGGCCCTCGGGCAGGCCGAGATCCTCGAGCGAGGTCGCCACCGGGCGAAGATCGAGGTCGTCGACCTGGGTCTCGGTGGTGTCGACCCAGGTGCGCGCGGGACGCGCGGGGCTCGATCGCTTCAGGCCGGCGTCGCGCGTGTCTCCGCGACGGACGCTCTGCGGCTCGCTCGGCTCGCCGAAGGCCGCGATGTGCCCCGAAAGCTCGTTGGTGAGGTACGCGATGGTGTCGAGCGCCGCCGGATCCGAGGACGACGAGTGGAACGGAAGATCGGGCTCGGCCTCCGCCGCCGCGACGGGCGCCGGCGTCAGCTCGAAGATCGGACCCGGCTCGAGCGGGAGGTCGCGCTCCGCGGGCTCGGGCGCGCGCCGCGGTGCTTCATCGCGGGGCGCATCGAAGACGCTCGGCCCGGAGCCGTACGATCCCGAATCGTCCAGTCCGGAATCGTGCAGGGATGGGTTGCTCGTGGACGTCTCCCGCGAGGGACGCGGATCGATCTCTGCTTCCTGCCCGGGCCGCGCGTCGCGCGATGCGCTGCTCCAGTTGGAGTCGAAGGTCGGCCGGAAGCCGCGCCGGTCGAATGTCGGCACGTCGAGATCCACGCCGGCCACCAGCGGCTCGCTGCCCGCCTTGGCGAGCACGCTGCTCGGCGATCGCGGCCGCGAGATCGGCTCGTATGCGGGGCGGGTCGGGCGAGACGCAGGCGACGGAAGCGGGGTCGAGAAGAGGTCGGGCTCGCGGGGGTCTTCGCGCCCGAAACGGTCTTCCGGCTTGGCCGGCTCGACCACCCGGGGGCCCGAGCCACCGCGGTTCTGCGGCTCGTCCCAGGTCATCTCGACGATGCCCCCCTGGTCCGAAGACCCCGGAGGAGCCCCGTCGGGACCCAGTCTCTTGCCTCGATTTCGTCTCGACACGGAGGGAGCCGTCTGAATGAGCCGATCGGCAGTGTCGCCAGGGTAGCCAAGGCCTTGCGGCCGGTCAAGAAGAATTTGCTCGAGGAGATTGGGGTGAGCCCCGGATTTCTTGGCGATTCTCCACATCGCGCGTGCCGCACGGCCCTTTCGAGCCGTCCGAACCCCCAACCGCTAGGGGGTATCCGCGGATCGGAGCGCTAGGCCGGCCGGTGGCTTTTGGGGCTCAACCGCCCTCGTCGTCGAGGGGCTCGGGTGAATCGTCCGGCTCCTCCGGCTCGTCGAGCTGGTCCTCGGGCACCACTGCGATGGGGGCGCCCGGCGCCGGCGCCAAGATCCGCGCTGCGGCGACCGCGGCGATCGCGGCGGTCTCGGTGCGCAGGATGAACGGCCCGACGTGCACGCGCTCGAATCCGGCCTGGCGCGCGGCCTCCACCTCGTCCTCGGTGAAGCCGCCCTCGGGACCGACGAGGAGCACCAGTGGACGCGACGTGTCCCAGGCACGCAGCACGTCGGCGTAAGCGTGCGTGTGCTCGCCTTCCCACAACATCACGCGCAGCTCGCCGCCTTCGAGATCGTCGAGCACGTCGCGAAACGGGAGCGCGGTGCGCACCGCCGGCACGTGCGCGCGGCCCGACTGGCGCGCGGCGTCGGTGGCGATCCGCTCCAGCCGGTCGAGCCGCACCGGATCCCCACCGGGGCGCGCCACCGCGACGGTGCGCTCGCTCATGAAGAGCCGGATTTCCGAGACACCGAGCTCGGTGGTTTTCTGGATCGCGAGATCCGTGTGCGAACCGCGCGCCAGCGACAGGAGCAGCACCACGCGCGGACCTTCGAGCGGCGCGGCGGTGAAGTGCTGGGTCTCGATCCGCACCTGCACGGCGCGCTTCTCGACGCGCTCCACCTGCCCCACCCACTCGTTTCCCTCGCCGTCGAAGAGCTCCACCAGCTGTCCCGGCTTGAGCCGCAGCACGTGGCGGATGTGGTGCGCCGCTTCTCCCTCGATGAGCGCCACGCCGCCGCGCACCTGCGTCGAGTCGACCCGGAATCGCCTGAGCTTCATGTGCCGCCTCGGGCTCGTTTGCGCGGCGGCGCCACGCGCCAGTGCAGCGCGAACGACGACCAATCGCCGTCGCGGAGCGGTGCGC
>CAZYWA010000461.1:0-6468 GCA_964650975.1 uncultured bacterium | reverse complement strand
CGATCGAGAGCGACACGATCGCCTCGTCGATGGGATAGGCGATGGGAGCGGCCCAGGTCTCGGTGGTGGTGTCGATTTGCGTGTCGCGGCCGTCCACGGAGAGCAGCGAGCGCGCGGCTTCCACGCCCGACTTGGCCAGGTAGTAGAACTGGGTGTCGAGCGCCACGTTGGCGGCGATCTGCGCGTCGATGCGGGTCGAGTACTGGGTCTCGATCGAGAGTGTGCCGACCACCGCGATGATGAGCAGCACCACGAGGAGCGCGATGCCGCGCTCGCGCCGTCCGCCACGGGCGCCAGCCGCGCTCGCGACGCGTGGGATGAGCGGCCGGTTCCGGCCGGGGCGCGGGCTCATTGCGGTAGCTCCGGGGGAACGACGGGCGCGGCCAGCACCAGTCGCGTCACGGACGAGAACGCCACGTCGTGCCCGTCGGCGTCGCGGAGCACGAGTGTGGTCTCGACCGCTTGCGGCAGGATGCCGTTGTTCGTGGTCGAGTCGTCGATCGGCTGATTCGGGTTCTGGATGTGAGCGTTCGTATCGCCGAGATCCCGGGCGTCCCAGTGGTCCTTGAGCTGATCGGTGCCGTCGAAGTACTTGAAGCCGAGGCCCATCACGTGGTCGCTCAGCACCATGAGCACTCCGCCCTGGGTGTGGTCTTCGTCGAGGTAGGGCTTCTCGCGGCGCAGCAAGAGCGGCTGGTGGGTGTCGGGATCGGGGCGGATCCCGTACTCGACCTCGGCCAGGTCGGACTCCGGTGCCGTCGGGTCGAGCGACAGATGGTTGAGCGTGGTGAACACCAGCCGGTCGGTGGGCCGATTGGTGGTCCCCGAGCCATGCTCGCCCACGAACACCATGTTGACGTTCTCGTGGAAGATCGCGGCGCTCTGCAGATCGTCCTGGATGCGGTCGAGGATGAGGCGCGCGGTCTCGTTCAGGTCGCGGCTTTGCTCCACCATCTGGTAGGAACGGAAGCTCTGGTCGAAGGTCTGGTACACGCTGATCATGAGCAGCGCGAAGATCGCGATCGCGATCAGCATCTCGATCAGCGTGAAGCCTCGTGGATCGGCGATGCGCGTCACGTGCCCATCCCGTGCCCGAGGGTCAGATCCGGGTCGCCTTCGACGATCTCGACCTTGCCGCCGATCGGGCTCACCACCAGCGTGAAGGCGCCGTCGCCGTTCTCGCGCCCCAGGTGGATGACCGCTGGCTCGACGTAGCCGCGCGGCAGGAAGTGGATCTGGACGGTCCCCACCGTCTGCAGCGAGCCGTCTTGCTGCGTGGTGCGCACTCCGCGGAACACGACGCCGTCGGGAAGCGGTCGCGGCGTCGAGAGCCCGCTGGTGTCGTTGGTCCACTCGCAGCGGCGCGACTCGTCGGGCACGCACTTCGACACCCAGTAGCGCCCGGCGTCCAGGTCGAGCTCCAGCCGGTAAATGTTGCGAGTGGCGATCGCCTGGCCGTGCACGTAGCGGACGGCGCCCGCGAGCATCCGAGACGCGGAGCGCAGCCGGGCTCCGGTGACGTCCTGGAAGGTCGGGATCGCCATCGCCAGCGTGATTCCCACCAGGAAGACCACCACCAGCAGCTCGATGAGCGTGAACCCGGCGTCGCCGTCGTGCCGGAGCGCGACGCGAAGGGCCGCTGGCCGGCGAGCTCGCATGGCGTCCCTCATTCCTCGGGCTCGTTCTGAGCAGGCAAGGGAGACGAGTTGCTTCGGCCGCTCGAGCTACTTGGACTGTTGGGATTGTTCGGGTCGGTGCTGGTTTGACCCGAGGCCGCTGGGTCGACGATGAAGTCGGTGAGCTGATAGTCGCGCTCGGTGCTGCCCTCACTCCACGTCACCCACAGATGCACTTCGCGAACCGTGTCCGGGTCGAGGCCGGCGGGCGGCTCGACCACCGACTGCTTCCACTGAAAGGCGGCGGCCTGCTCGCCGAAGTCGCCGTTCGAGTCGCCGAGGGCGGGGAACCCCGCGAGCTCCACGCGCGTCATGCGCTCACGGCCGAGGAGCGTCGCGATGGTCTTCATCTTGGCGCTGTACGCGAGGTTCAGGCTCGCGTTCATGCTGCCGAGCAGCGGCACCAGGGCGAGACCGAGCAGCGCCACGGCGATCAGCACCTCGAGCAGCGTGAAGCCGCGCGCGGCTCGTGGATCGCGGATCGAGCTGTGCTGCATGGCGGCGCCCCCAGGTCACCTGGCTCACTGAGCCAGGTCCCAGTTTCCGACCTCGGCATCCGGGCCTTCTCCGCCCGGAGCTCCGTCGGCGCCGTAGCTCCAGATGTCGATGTCGCCGTGGACGCCCGGCGAGGCATAGGCGTACGGGTTGCCCCACGGATCGACCGGCAGCCGCTTGATGTAGCCGCCGTCGCGGTAGTGCTTCGGTACCCGTCCGGTCGTGGGGGGCGCGATGAGCGCCTGCAGTCCCTGCTCGGTGGCGGGGTAGAAACTGTTGTCCATCTTGTACTGATCGAGGGCACTTTCGATCGACTGGATGTCGCTCTTGGCCTTGGTGATCTTGGCCTTGGGCACCTCGCCCGAAACGTTGAGCGCGACGACGGTCGCGAAGATCGCGATGATCGCCACCACCACCAGGATCTCGATCAGGGTGAAGCCGCGCGCATCCCGGGCGATTCGCCGCATCCGGTGACCGTGCGCGGACTTCGTGAGACGTCGGTTCTTCACGGCACTCTCCTTGGGCACACAGCTACACGGCGACGGTGAGCGGGCCGAGCCACGCCGTCGTGATGGTGTTGAGCTGCAAGATGGGCTGCAGGATCGCGAGCGCGATGAACACCACGATCCCCGCCATGAACAGGATGATCACCGGCTCGAGGATCGAGGTGAGCCTGAGCGTGGCCGTCGCCACCTCGTTGTCGTACGCGGTGGCGACCTTGCCGAGCATCTCCTCGAGCTGACCGCTCTGCTCGCCGATGGCCACCATGTGGATGAGGATCGACGGGAAGACACCGCTCGCCCTGAGCGGGCCGGAGATGGTGGCGCCTTCCTGGATCGAGCCGCGCGCCTCGTGGATCGCATCCGCCAGCACGCGGTTCCCGACCACCGCCTCGACGATGTCGAGCGCCTTGAGCAGCGGGATTCCGCTCGCGAGCAGGGTCGCCAGTGTCCTAGCGAAGCGCGCGACCGAGAGCTTCATGATGAGCTCGCCGGCGACCGGAAATCGCAGCTTGACGCCGTCGAGGCGGCGCCGCCCGTTCTGGGTCTTGCCGTAGCGGCGAATCCCGATCACGACCCCGATCGCGGCGAGCGCGAGCACCCACCACCAGGCGCTCAGGAAGTCGCCGATCGCGATCAGCGTGCGCGTGAGCGGCGGAAGCGCCTTGTTCATGTTCAGGAACAGCTGCTTGAGCTGCGGGATGGCCTTGGTGAAGATCAGGAACACGATCAGGCCCGCGACGCACATCATGAGCGCGGGGTAGGTGAGGACCGCCTTGATCTTCGCGGTGTTCCGCGCGTGCTCCTCGAGGTAATCGGCGAGCCGCACCAGCACGATGTCGAGGGCGCCCGACGCCTCGCCCGCTCGCACCATGTCGACGAACAGCTCCGGGAAGATCTTGGGATGCTCGCGCAAGGCGTCGGCGAGGCTCACGCCCTCGTTGACGCGCTCCCGGACCTTGCTGAGCGCCTTCTGGAGGCTGAGCTTGCTCTGCTGCTCCAGTGTCGCCTGGAGCGCCGTGACCAGCGGCATGCCCGCGGCGGTGAGGGTCGAGAGCTGCCGCGCGACGACCGACACGTCCATGACGTTGACCGACTCGAACAGCGTGCGGATCCGGAACCGGCGCTCGAGCAGCCCCGCCGAGGCGATTCCCGCTTCGGCGACCAGGTCGCTGGCGAAGATCTCTTGCTTGCGCAGCTTGGCGCGCGCCGCGCGGGCGTTGTCGGCATCGATGATGCCTTTGACCGGCTTTCCCTTGTCGTTGACGCCGTGGTACTCGAAGACGGGCATAGTCGGTCTCGATCCGCGTGGCTCAGAGCACGTCCTGCGTGACGCGGATGACCTCTTCGACGGTGGTGATGCCGCGCACGACCTTGCGGGATCCGTCGCCGCGTAGCGTCAGCATGCCCGTCGCGAGCGCCGCGCGCCGCACGGTCGCCGTGTCGCCGCGACCCAGGATCGCCTCGCGGACCGCGTCGTTCACCACGAAGAGCTCGTAGATGCCGGTTCGGCCCTTGTAGCCGGTGCGCATGCACGCGTTGCAGCCGACGCCCTTCCACAGCACACCGTCCGGCAGGTCCGCTTCGCGCACCCCGAGCTCCTCGAGCTCGGTGGGCGTCGGGTGATAGGGCTTCTTGCAGTGCGTGCAGATGACGCGGACGAGGCGCTGCGCCAAGACGCCGAGCAGCGACGATGCGACCAGGAACGCCTCGACGCCCATGTCCACGAGCCGGGTGACCGCGCCGGGCGCGTCGTTGGTGTGCAGCGTGCTGAACACCAAGTGGCCGGTGAGCGAGGCCTGGATGGCGATCTCCGCCGTTTCCAGGTCGCGGATCTCGCCGACCAGGATCACGTCCGGGTCCTGGCGCAGGATCGAGCGCAGCCCGCTCGCGAAGCTGAGCCCGATCTTGGGGTGCACTTGGATCTGGCCGATGCCGCGTAGCTGGTACTCGATCGGGTCCTCGACCGTGATGATGTTCTTGTCGACCGAGTTGATGCGGGTGATGCCGGCGTAGAGCGTGGTGGTCTTGCCGCTGCCGGTGGGGCCGGTGACCAGGAAGATCCCGTTGGGCTTGTGGATCAGCTTCTCGATCGTGTCGCGATGGTCCTCGAGGAGCCCGAGCTGCTGGAGATCGAGCACCACGGTGGCCTTGTCGAGGAGCCGCATCACGATCCGCTCGCCGTGCGCCACCGGGATGACGCTCATGCGGATGTCGATGTCCTTGCCGCCGATCTTGATGCGGATGCGTCCGTCCTGCGGCAAGCGCTTCTCGGCGATGTTGAGCCCCGCCATGATCTTGGCGCGCGAGGTGATCGAGCTTTGGATGCGCTTGGGCGGGCGCAGCACGTCGTGGAGGATGCCGTCGATCCGGTACCGCACCACCAGGTCGCGCTCGAAGGGCTCGATGTGGATGTCGCTGGCTCGCTCCTTTACCGCCTGCGCCATCAGCGTGTTGAGCAGCCGGATGATCGGCGCCTCGCTGTCGGCGTCGAGCAGGTCCTCGGGCTCTTCGAGCTCGTGGGCCAGCGTGTCGAGGCTCTCGATGTCGAGGTCCTCGATCATGTCGCGGGCGCTGTCGCCGGCCACGTCGTAGGTGCGGTTCACCACCTCGAGCAGCACCCGCGGTGACGTGACCACCAGCCGCGGACGCAGACCGACCAGCTTTGCCACCTGGTCGATGGCGGTGAGGTCGAGCGGGTCGGTGACCGCGAGCCGTACCGAGCCGTCCTCGCGCCCCAGCGGAACGATGCCGTAGCGCTTCGCGAACGCGATCGGCACGCGGCTCGCGAGCTCGGTGTCGACGTCGTGGGCGGTGAGGTCGGGGGCGCAGGTCAGGCCCAGCTGGCGCGCCAGCGCCTGCGCCACGTCGGTCTCGTCGACGCGCTTGAGGCCGATCAAGACCTCGCCGATCCGTCCGCCCTTTTGGCTCTGCACGGCGAGCGCTTCGTCGACCTGCTCCGCCGTGACGACGCCGGTCGAGACCAGGATCTCGCCGAGGCGAGCGCGCACGACGCTCACGCCGCTTCCTCGCTCTCGGTCCAGAGGATCGTGGGCGCCTGGGCGCCGGCGCCCTTCGCGTCGAGGACCTTGGCGTGGACCAGCTTGCGTCCCGACGCGGGGACCGTGACCCGGAACGAGGCGCTCACCTCGCGCGAGGTCTTGTGCGCATCGGCGATGTCGAGCGAGACCGCGACCTCGTGCTCGCCGCCGTCGACACCGTTCACGAACAGCGTGACTGGCGCAGGGCCGTCGAGCACGCCGGCGTCGGCGTGGCGCGAGAACACCAGCTCGCCGTCGACGAATACCAGGAGACCGATGACGTGCAGTCCCTTGGTGGTCGCGGGCTGGAGACTGAGCTCGAGCGGGCTCGATTCGAAGCCCGTCGGCGGAAGCGGACCGAGGGCTGCGCGAATCGAACCGGGGCTCGAGGCAGCGGCGGTCGCATCGGGCGTCGAGCGCGCCACGCTCGACGCGGGCTCCGTGTTGTCGGTCTCGGGTGTGACCTCGATGCGCGCCGCCTGTGGCGCGGCTGACGTCAGCGACGAGCTGGGACGGGTCGCCGCTGGTGGCGCGGCGGCCCCGGGGCCCACTCGGGTAGATGCGCCTGGCTCCGGCGGAACCGGCGGCAGCGCGCCAGGCGCCAGCGGGGCGCTGGGCGCCGGGGGCAGATCGGTGCCGCCCACCGGCTGTCCGTCGACGCGGCGCGCCGGCGTGAACGAGAGCGAGCCAGGCTGCGGCGGAGTGGTGGGGATCTGCTGCGGGTATTGCTCGCGGTTCCGGTCGATGTAGCCCTCG
>CAZYWA010000460.1:1613-6471 GCA_964650975.1 uncultured bacterium | reverse complement strand
AAAAGCCCCCCGAGAAAACATCGACTCACCGGGCGACGAAGTCGCCCGGTGAGCTTTGACGCACCGTGTTGAACATGGTTCAATATGCGCTCCGCTCACAGGCGGTACTCCGTTCGCCACGTGCCGACCATTCCGGCGGCAACTCGACGACGGAAAGGGGCAAACGATGAGCACACCGATCCAGGCCAGCACCGAAGCCGAGTCCAGACAGCTCGCCGAAGATTCCCGCGAGCAGGACTGGACCGGGCGAGCCTTCATCCGCGAGATGTTCCTCGGCAACTTCCAGCTCGACGTGATCCATCCGTTCCCCGTCAGCAAGGAAGAGCGCCCCGAGTTCACCAAGTTCTACGAGACCATGAAGCACTTCCTCTCCAACGACGTCGATTCGGTCGAGATCGACGCCACCGGCGAGTACCCGCAGAAGGTGGTCGACGGGCTGCGCAAGATGGGCGCCTTCGGCATGAAGGTGCCCAAGGAGTACGGCGGGCTCGGCTTCCATCAGGTCGAGTACAACAAGGTGATGGAGATGGTCGGCAGCGTGGATGGCAACATCTGCGCGCTGCTCTCCGCCCACCAGTCGATCGGCGTTCCCCAGCCGCTCAAGCTCTTCGGTAGCCCCGAGCTCAAGAAGAAGTACCTGCCGCGCTGCGCCGCGGGCGCGATCTCCGCCTTCGCGCTCACCGAGCCGCACGTGGGCTCCGATCCGGCGAGCCTGTCGACGACCGCCGAGGCCACGCCCGACGGCAAGTACTTCATCATGAACGGCGAGAAGCTCTGGTGCACCAACGGCACGCTCGCTGAGCTGCTGGTGGTGATGGCGCGCAACCCCGCGACCAAGAAGATCAGCGCCTTCATCGTCGAGACCGCCTGGGAAGGCGTCACTGTCGAGCATCGCTGCCGCTTCATGGGCCTCAAGGCCCTCGCCAACGGCGTCATCACCTTCAACAACGTGAAGGTGCCGCGCGAGAACCTGATCGGCGACGAAGGGAAGGGGCTCAAGATCGCGCTGGTCACGCTCAACACCGGCCGCCTCACCTTGCCGGCCGCGACCGCGGGTCTCGCCAAGCGCTGCCTCGAGACGGTGCGCATGTGGTGCAACGAGCGCAACCAGTGGGGCATTCCGGTCGGCAAGCACGAGGCGATCTCGCACAACATCGCCGACCTCGCCGCCACCGCGTACGCGATGGATTCAGTGGCCGATCTCTCGAGCCAGATGGCCGACCGCGGCGGTTACGACATCCGCCTCGAAGCCGCCGCCGCGAAGGAATGGAACACGGTGCGTGCGTGGGAAATCATCGACCGCACCCTGCAGATCCGCGGCGGCCGCGGTTACGAGACCGAGGTCTCGCTGCGCGAGCGCGGCGAGTTCCCGGTGCCCGTCGAGCGCATGATGCGCGATTGCCGCATCAACCTGATCTTCGAGGGCTCGTCCGAGATCATGCACCTCTTCATGGCCCGCGAGGCCGTGGACAAGCACCTGCAGGTCGCGGGCACGATGATCAACCCGAAGGCCACCCTCGCCGACAAGGCCAAGGCGATCCCCGCGATCACCGCCTATTACGCGAAGTGGTACCCGCCGCTCTGGGCGAAGGGCCTCGTGACGCCCTTCCAGTACGCCGACTGGGGCCGGCTGGCTCCGCAGCTTCGCTTCATCGAGCGCAGCTGCCGTCGTCTGGCGCGCAACACCTTCCACGGCATGGCGCTCTACCAGGCGAAGATGGAGCGGAAGCAGGCGTTCCTGTTCCGCGCCGTCGACATCGTGATGGAGCTGTTCGCGATGTCGGCCACGGTGTCGCGCACCCGGCAGATGCTCGACGCGAAGCACGCCGACGGCCAGAAGGCGCTCGAGCTGACCGAGCTCTTCTGCGCCAACGCGCGCCGCAAGGTCGATCGTCTGTTCGAGGACCTGTGGGCCAACTCCGACGCCGAGAAGAACGCGGTGGCGTCGCGGGTGCTCAAGTACGAGCACACCTGGCTGGAAGAGGGCATCCTCGACATCGGTCTCTCGAACGAGAAGATCCGCACTCGCGCGATCACGGACTTCCACAAGGCGCAGGAGGCCGAGAAGCCGCGGCTCGCCGCGGCTTCCTGAGCCGTCCCGTGAGACGATCGCGCTGCCCCACGGGCACGTGATCGAGAAGGCGGCCGCCCCTGGGCGGCCGCCTTCGTTCATTCAGGCAGCATGAGCGCCACGGACCGCGCCGCGCCATCCAGCCACGTGCTGGTGCGGTGGCTCTTCGTGCGGTTGGTGGCGCTGGTGTTCGTGTGCGCGTTCCTGTCGCTCGCGGTGCAGCTCCGCGGTTTGATCGGCGAGCGAGGGATTCTGCCGGCGCGCGAGCTGACCGAGATCGTGAGCGAGCGGCTTGGCACCGCGAGGTGGTGGCGGTTCCCGTCGCTGGTGTGGCTGACCGGTGCCAGCGATGGCGGCCTGCTCGCGATCACCGGCCTGGGACTCGCGGGCTCGATCGCCGCGATCGCCGGACTCGCGCCGGCGATCGGTCTAGCGGTCGCGTGGCTCTGCTACCTGTCGCTCTTCCACGTGGGACAGGAATTCCTGGGCTTTCAGTGGGACCTGTTGCTGCTCGAGACCGGGGTGCTCGCGATCCTGTACGCACCCTGGACGCTGCGCTCGCGTCTTTCGACCGATCCAGCTCCTTCTCCACTGGTCCTGGGGCTGATTCGCTTCCTGCTCTTCAAGCTGATGTTCCTCTCCGGAGTCGTGAAGCTCGCGAGCCAGGATCCCACCTGGCGCGACCTGACGGCGCTCACGTACCACTTCGAGACCCAGCCGCTGCCCACGTGGGTGGGATGGTTCGCGCATCACCTGCCGCGGCTCGTGCTCGAGGGCGCGTGCCTCGCCACGTTCGTGATCGAGCTCGGGGCGCCGTGGCTGATCCTCGCCGGGCGAATGGGACGGCGGATCGCGTGCGGCGCGTTCACGCTACTCATGGTGGTCATCGGGATCACCGGCAACTACACGTTCTTCAACGTGCTGGCACTGGTGCTGAGCCTGACGCTGCTCGACGACCACGACGTGCGCGCGCTGCTGCCCCGGCGGTGGCGCACGCGGCTCGACGCACCGGTTCCGAGCCCGCCGGCCGGCTGGGTCATTTTCGTGCGGCGGGCCCTTGCGGTCGGCCTGATCGTGACCAACTTGTGCGTCGTGGCTGGAGCCGAAACGGGCTCCCTCGCGGGTCCGCTCGTCGCGCTGTGGCGGGTGTCGGAGCCCTTCGCCTCGGTCAATACCTACGGGCTCTTCGCCACCATGACCCGGGACCGTCCAGAGATCGTGATCGAAGGCAGCGACGATGGTGAAACCTGGCGCGAGTACGATCTGCCGTGGAAACCGGGTCCGCTCGACCGGCGACCCCGGTTCGTCGAGCCGCACCAGCCGCGGCTCGACTGGCAGCTCTGGTTCGCGGCGCTCGGTCCGTCGCGAAGCCGCTACTGGGTGGCGCGGTTGCTCGATCGGTTGCGAGAAGGCTCGCCCGCGGTGGTCGGTCTCTTCCAGTCGAATCCGTTTCCGGACGCACCGCCTCGCTACGCGCGCGCACTACTTTACGACTACCGCTTCACCGACTGGGCGACCTGGCGAGACACCGGCCGCTGGTGGGATCGGCGGCTGATCCGCCTCTACCTCACGTCGTCCGGGCCGACCCGATGACGGGTTGATTCGCCCCAGCCGCTCCGCTACCTCAAGCGGCGCGAAATTTTCACGGTCAACCGGAGGTCGACGACTCGATGCGCTCGCGCTCTCGTTTCACTCGAATGGATCCCGGCCGTTTCGCGGTGCTGCTCGCGGTGATGGCGTTGCTGCCGGCGGCGCTTGCTGCCCGCGCCGACGAGCTTCACGATCCCCAGGCCATCCCGCACGCGGTGAGCCCGCGTGGTCCGCTCGGTGAGGACGAGAAGGCCACCATCGAGCTCTTCCGGAAAGGTGGACCGTCGGTGGTCTTCATCAAGACCACCGCGGTGCAGATCGATCCGTTCCGGATGCGCGCCTACGAGGTCCCGCAGGGCGCCGGCTCGGGTTTCGTGTGGACCAAGGACGGCTACATCGTGACCAACTTCCACGTCGTGCAGGAGGCACATGGGTTCACGGTGACGCTCGCCGACCAGTCCACCCACGAGGGGAAGCTGGTCGGGATCGCGCCCGACAAGGACCTCGCGGTGATCAAGATCGAGCCGCCCGAGGGCGGCTTGAGACCGCTCCCCATCGGCCGGTCGAGCGAGCTCGAGGTGGGCCAGAAGGTGTTGGCGATCGGCAATCCGTTCGGGCTCGATCAGACGCTCACCACCGGGATCATCAGCGCGCTGGGTCGCGAGATCCAGTCGGTGAGCGAGCGCACCATCACCGGCGTGATCCAGACCGACGCCGCGATCAACCCCGGAAATTCGGGCGGCCCGCTGCTCGACAGCGCCGGCCGGCTGATCGGCGTCAACACCGCGATCTACAGCCCGTCGGGTGCCTACGCGGGCGTCGGCTTCGCGATCCCCGCCGACACCGTGAACCGCGTGGTGCCGCAGCTCATCCGCTACGGTGAGCTGGTGCGCGCGGGGCTCGGAGTGGGGCTCGCCCCCGATCCGTGGGTGCGGCGCCGCAACATCGACGGTGTCGTGGTCACCGAGGTCGCGAAGGACAGCGCCGCCGCCAAAGCGGGGATCGAGCCTGCTCGAGTGGATGCCCGCGGGCGCGTGGCGATCGCCGACATCCTGGTGGCGGTGGACGGCAAGCCGATCAAGACTTCCGACGATCTCTTCGAGCTACTCGACCAGCACGAGGTGGGAGACGCGGTGACCGTGACCGTGCTCCGCGAGGGTCGGCGGATCGACAAGAGTGTTACCCTTCAACCGGTCC
>CAZYWA010000460.1:0-1603 GCA_964650975.1 uncultured bacterium | reverse complement strand
CGAGACCGCTGAAAGCGGCGGCCGAAAGCGACGACATGCAGCTGCCCGAATCCCCCCTCAAGAAGAAGTCGTCCGGCGGACCCGGGAAGCCGTCCTTCCCGCACTGGCGGTTTTCGGCCGGCTACTTCGTGCTGATGCTAGTGATGCTCTACGCGTGGCAGAGCATGCTCCAGAGCGTCACCATCAACACCATCGATTACAGCGAGTTCAAGGAGCACCTGGCGAAGGGCGAGGTCCAGAACGCCGACGTCCGCGACCGCGACATCGAGGGCTGGATCCAGCTCAAGAGCCCGCCGCCGGTCAGCAAGGACGGCCACAATCCGCTGCCGCAGACCTGGCAGTTCCGCACGGTGCGCGTCGACGATCCCTACCTCTCGGCCGAGATGCAGCAGGCCAAGATCAAGTTCAAGGGAGTGGTCCCGAACATCCTCCAGGAGTTCGTGTTCCAGTGGATCCTGCCGCTGGTGTTCATGGTCGGCTTGTGGATGCTGCTGGCGCGGCGCATCGGCGCCGCGGGCCAGTCGGTCCTGAGCTTCGGCCGCAGCCGCGCCAAGCTCCACGCCGACAGCGACACCGGAGTGACCTTCGCCGACGTGGCGGGTTGCGACGAAGCGAAGTACGAGCTCGAGGAGGTCGTCGACTTCCTCAAGAATCCGGAGCGCTACCGCCAGCTCGGCGCCAAGATTCCCAAGGGAGTGTTGCTGGTGGGACCTCCCGGCACCGGCAAGACGCTCTTGGCGCGCGCCGTGGCGGGCGAGGCCAAGGTCCGGTTCTTCTCGCTCTCCGGCAGCGAGTTCGTGGAGATGTTCGTGGGCGTGGGTGCCTCGCGGGTCCGCGATCTCTTCCAGCAAGCGAAGGCCCAGGCACCGTGCATCATCTTCATCGACGAGCTCGACGCCATCGGCCGCCAGCGCGGCGTGCACGTGGGTGCGGTGCACGACGAGCGCGAGCAGACCCTGAACCAGCTGCTGGTCGAGCTCGACGGCTTCGAGGCGAACGTGGGCGTGATCGTGCTCGCGGCCACCAACCGGCCCGACGTGCTGGATCGCGCGCTGCTTCGCCCCGGCCGCTTCGACCGCCAGGTGGTGGTGGACTCGCCCGACGCGGCGGGACGCGAGGCCATCCTGAAGGTGCATTCGCGCGACAAGCCGCTGGCGCCCGACGTCGACCTCAAGAAGATCGCGCAGGGCACGCCGGGATTCTCCGGCGCCGACCTGGCGAATGCGCTCAACGAGGCGGCGCTCTTGGCGGCGCGCCGTTCGGTGCGTCAGATCGCGCAGCAAGACCTCCAGGAAGCGATCGAGAAGGTGGTCGCGGGTCCCGAGCGGAAGAGCAAGCGGCTCAACGAGGAGACGCGCAGGCGGGTCGCCTATCACGAGGCCGGTCACGCGCTGGCGTCGGCCTTCAGCCCGGGTGCCGACCCCGTGCACAAGATCAGCATCATCCCGCGCGGCTCGGCGGCGCTCGGCTACACGCTCCAGCTGCCCACCGAAGAGCAGTACGTGCACACCAAGAGCGTGCTCATCGACCGCCTGAAGACGCTGCTCGGAGGGCGCGCCGCCGAGGAGCTGGTGTACGGCGAGGTCAGCACCGGCGCCGAGAA
>CAZYWA010000459.1:0-6504 GCA_964650975.1 uncultured bacterium | reverse complement strand
CCCTTCGAGGCCGATTTCGACGCGACCGGTCTCACACCCGGGACTTCCTATCCCCTCACGCTCCAAGGCGCCTATCAGCTCAACGGCGCGACGGTCGATTTCACGCTCACCGTGCCCGTCGTCCTTCCGCCGGCCAGCCCTGGCTCGGCTCAAAGCCTGACGGGAAGTGCCGTTTCCAACTCCGACCTCGGCCCCTTCCCGCACCAGTCGCACGGATTCGACGCGGACGTGAACGAGCCGCGGCCGCCGGTTCCGATCGCGCCGCCGGTCTCGGGAATTCCGACTCCGCAGAGCACGGGATTGGGGCAGACCCCCGGCGCCACTGCGGATGGGGACTCGTTCCGCTCCCAATCCGTCACGCCCGACTCCGCGGTTTCCTTCCTGGCGAACCACGCCGTCGACGTGAAGCCCGCCGACATCTGGGGCATCACGGAGCCCAGCGGAGCGAGTGACGGTCAAACGGTCTTCGTGACCTACAACTCGACCGGCAACGGCGGCGCCGCCTATTCGACGAACGGTGGGGCCAGCTTCACCGAGCTCGATCCGACCACGATCTTTCCCAACGACGGCATCGGCTTCTGTTGCGATCAATGGGTGCAGTACGTCCCGTCGATCGATCGTTTCGTCTGGATCCTGCAGGGCCTCTCGGTCGAGAACGGCGGCGAGGGCGGCTATCGACTGAGCGAGATCGAGCCCTCGCGGCTCGTGTCCATGAAAGGACACGGCTGGACGCACTGGAACCTGACGCCGGCGGTCTTCAAGCAACCGACGAAGACCGACTTCGACTTTCCCAGCGTGTCGGTCGGCGACAACGATCTCTACCTGAGCTGGGACATCGGCTTTCCGGCGTGCGGCACCAAGACGGCGCCCTGCAACGCCGGACGCGAAGTGGTGCGGATACCGCTTACACAGATCCAGGCCGGCGGCACGATCAATTTTCGGTACACCGATCCGAGCACGGGACCCGCGTGGGCGGACCTTCTCACCCAGGACACGGGCGACGAGGTTTTTTGGGCCGGACACAACGGCACCAGCGCACTGCGCGTCTTCTCCTGGGCGGAAAGCAGTACGTCCTACTCCTGGCGCGACGTCCCGATC
This sequence comes from uncultured bacterium, assembly GCA_964650975.1. Lineage (GTDB taxonomy): Bacteria > JADJOY01 > JADJOY01 > JADJOY01 > JADJOY01 > CAZYWA01. The sequence goes on along the minus strand of CAZYWA010000459.1, from coordinate 5,406 downwards.
GCCACCTACACGCCGAACCCCGACGGCGCGACCAACAAGGCCGGGGTGATCGTGCCTTCCATCGGACACGTGGCCTCTACGGCGCCCAATCCGGTCTCGGACCCGCCGGAGCCGGTCACGCAGGATTGGCTCTTCCGCGGCGCCGACGACTCGATCGTGGGCGCGACCCGGGCGGGTAGCCACATCTGGTTCGCCTGGAACGCCGCGCCGGACGAAAACTTCCCGCAGCCCTACGTCCAGCTGGTCGCCATCAACACGAGCAATGGCTTCGCCGTGAAGCAGCACCAGATCTGGAACTCGAGCTTCGCCTTCGCGATGCCAGCGTTGGCCACGGACGCGTGCACCGGCGAGATCGGTCTCTCGGTGGGAGTCGGCGGCGGTGGAAGCCTGTACCCGAACCACACCGTGGGGTTCTGGGGCGACTACCTCGTCTACCCGAGCACCGCCGGGAACGTCACGACGGGCCTCTACGGCGATTACTCGACGATCCGCCAGAACAACACCGCGACCAACCACGGCGCTTACTTCGACTCCTTTGGCTATGCGCTCGACAAGGCGCCCGGCGCCGGCTCGGGAAGCGTACTGCCGCAGAGTCAGGTCGATATCGACATCCGTTACGTCGTCTTCGGTCGCGGAGGTATGTGTTTGACGAAGTGAGCGCGGGACGGGAAGCGGTCGCCGCAGGCTGCGTCCACGGTGCCTGGATCACGACGGACGGTCCGGGGAGCGGTGGTGGCGCTGCCGCGGGGAAGAGCCGCACATGCCCCGGGACGCCCGGATAGGTTCTCGGTAGGCACAGCGTCCCCGTTCACTGCGCCCGAGCTCGCACAGCATGATGTCGCCACAGGTCTACGCAGACGCTCGTGCGGAAGCGCCGATTCACGTACAGCTCATGCGCGGGGGTGTGCGCCGGCAGCGCCAGGAGTCGGGGTCGGTCCGGGTCCACGGTCGAGTGGTCCGGATCTTCCGCGATCGGGAACGAGCGGTTCATCTCGGGCAGCGCCTCTCCTTCCTGATCCAGATCATCGATCCCGACGCAGTCCCGATGCCCAGTGGTGAGATCCGCCACGACTGGGACTACCTCGGCCGCGCCCGCTTCATCGAGGCGTTCCTGACGAGTTGGCAGGGAGAGATCCACCTGGTCCGTTCGCAGGTGCTCGGTATCCGCTACCCGACGCTCCGGCCGGTCTGTCCTCCGGACGCACCAGGGTTTCTCTGCCCGGGTAATCTCTGAATGACGGCGATGCGCCGGCGGATGACGCCGCGGCAGATCGCATCATTGCGACTCGCCACCACCGATCAGCGGATAGGCGAGCGCCCACTCCTTGATGCCGGCGAACAGCAGGTCGTTTGCCCGTTCGACGGCGGTCATCGACGCCTCCTGCATCCCGGCGGCGACCTGCTCTTGCACTTGGCTCTGAATCATGACCGGCTCGCGTGTCGGATACTGCACCAGCAGGTAACAGGTGACGGTCGCGGTGGTGGACGAATCGACCAGCAGGCGTGAAAGGCACCGCGCCTCGCCTCGTTCGCGGTAGGTATAGGCATGGGAAGAAACGAGCTCGCCAGGCTGCGAGCGAAAGGTCTTGGAGTCGAATAGCGCATCGAGATCCCACGCCGCCTCGGCCGCGGCGCGATCGCGATAAACGGTGAGCGAAATCGTCGCCGGCCCGGTCGAGCCCTGGACACCGGCCTCGACGACGCCGAGGACGCCGTCACCCTGCTGCCGCGGGTCCGGAGCGACGGTCGTAGTCCGGGTCAATGTCCACGGTGCGGTCAGGATGTGGTCGTCGAATGTGTGATGGGAGAAGTAGTCGTAGAGGGTCGTCGCCGCGTACACGCCGGGTTTCCCCTCGGGGGCTGTCGTCGTCGTGTCGGGGGAAGGTGACGAATCGTTCGGGGTCTTGCCCGAGGCTGGCTGAACCCGCGTCCACGACGCGGTGCCGAGTTTGCCGGTGGCACTCAGCGTGTCGTGCGAGATCAACTGATAGGTGCCGGTGTCGACCCAGGCGATCGTCGTCGACCGCAGGACGTACTGGCCGTTCCGGGCCTCGAACGTGCCGCGGTGCGACGGAACACCGCCCGGGCCTTCCGCGTGGAACTCGTAGAGCCCGGCCGCCTGGATGTCCCACACCCATCGGGCCACGCCGTCCGCGTTCGGTACGTTCAGTTCCCAGGTGCCAACGAGGCCGGGGTCGACCTTCGGTGCGGTGCAGGACGAGGCCGCGAGCAGCAGTGGCAGCATGAACACGTGACGCATCACCCATCCCCCAGTATCGCAAAGGTACTCCTGGCGGGCCGCGGCGAGACTCTCTCGCCCCGGCTGCCTCAGCATGCCGCATTTAGCTACTGCGCCCCGCCAGCGAGTAGAGCTGCCCGTCGTTCGTCGTCGCTTCCAAGTGCAGACGCTCGGGAAACGCCGCGACCGCCTTGATGGTGCGCCTCCAGGAAAGCTTGTCGTAAAAATCCCGGTGGAGGACGACGTACGTGACTCGGAGCCGTTCGAGCGCAGTGAGACTCCTCTCGTCGGGAAACGCCGTGAGCACGTGCTCGAGTCGCGCCTGGCGTGGCGACACGAACCCGCTATATCCATTCACGAGCGGCTGCCAGTGGAGCATCGAGTGGATCATGTAGCGCGAGCTGACCTCGGCCGAAAGCCCCGTTTCAGACGGGTCGACGACCGGCATCTCGACGACGACGAAAGGTTTGGCGCGGGCTGCCAGTATGCGGTCGATCTCCGGCGCTTCCGGAGCGTAGGGCTCAACCGTCAAGGGAAACGCCGAAAGCTCGGCGATGAGAAGCGCCACCGCTCCCGCTCCCGCGGCTGCGCGACGCCAACCCCGTGCCCCCAGCAACAGCCGATCGAGCCCATACGCCGCGAGAACCGCGAGTGCCAGCAGCGTGAGTACCATGAACCGGCTAGGAACGCGGATGAAGTCGAATCCCGGCACCAGCCTGTAGAGCGCTGCATACAAGCCAAAGGAAGGCCCGAGACACGCCCAGAACGAGACGACGGCAAGCACCAGATAAAAGGCTTTCTCGACGCCGGTCCGGGTGTCGAGGCGCCTGCGGACGGCGCTCCATGCGCGGTGCCACCGCGAGCCGACGCCCGCCAACTGCGCACCCTTGCGGCCGGCACCACGAGGCAGCGCGGCGGCGGCCAGGAACAAGGTGAGCCAACCCGGAAAAAGGGCTGCTTTCGCCTGCTGAACCGTGCCCGATAGGCCGGGGACCAAGGAGACGAGCACCTGCTGCACGTGGGTCGGCGCTGCCAGGAAGCTCACGGCGTTGGGCGCCCAGCGGTAGGTCTGATCGAGCGTCCGGTGCAATCCAACGCCGCGCGCTACCTCCAGGTACGGCACGAGGCACATCGCGCTGGGCGCGAGAACCAACGCGCCCACCCATCCCAGGTCCCGGAGCACCCGCGTCAAGGGTGGGAGCCGGTGGCTCACGCGGAGGAAGACCGCCTGACCACCGATCGTGAGCGCCAGGAACAAACCGGCATGGCCGCTGGTCAGGGACTGGAGCGTGAAGAATGCAGCAGCGGCCAGCAGCTCGCGACGTCGCCTGCTCCGCCCGTAAGCGTGGAAAAATGCCAGCGCGAAAGGAATCCATTGCACGGATGCCAGGTGGGCCTGGCCAATCCGGAAGAAGCGCGGAGGCGCGAAGGCAAAGATCACTCCCGCGGCGATCCCACCGAATGCGCTCGTGCCCACCTGCCGCGCTAGCACGTACCCACCGAGACCCGACAGCACGCACGCGGCCAGCGCCACCAGATTCATGGCCAGCACCGGGTTACCGGTTGCCAGCAGCACCGGCGCCGCGAGGATGGCGCTGCCCAGCAGGTTCTCCGAGTAGGCGAGCGTATGGCGCTCTGGAAAGAAGATGTTCGCATCGAAGACCGACCATGGGTGCCGCAGTAAGGCGTGCACGTCCCACGAGAGCGTCCAGATGTAGAGGCGCGTGTCCGGATTCAGACCGAAGACGGTAGACCCGGGGTGAATGCTGAGGGGAGCGGCCAGGATGACGGTGAGGATCGAGAAGAAGAGCGAGACCCCGAGAAGCTCACGACCCGCGAGACGCGCGATCGGAACGCTCCCGTCTTCGGTTCTTCCCGTCGCGGGGGGGTCGCCCCCGGACGGCCAGTAGCTCATTTCCTCGGCTCCCAGGGCGGTCTCCACGGCTGGCCGACAGATCGCGCGCTTGCCGCGCTCGAGTGTGTTGCCGGCGGGCGAAGCTTACTCGGGCCTCCTTGTGGCTGTTCGCGCCGACTCGCGTCCTCGGGATGCGGCTCGTCGGGCGCAAGGCATTGCGAGGGGCGCGGAAGCGCTCCGACCGGCCAGTGGCGCGAGGTATTGCGCCCTCGCTCGGAGCCCGTGAACGCTCGCAGCTCTGAGCGTCTCGGCGGTACGATTGGCCAGACGATGGGGCGGATCGAGCGGCTGCAGCCGGGCGAGGGCGATCGGTGGCGATCCATCCGGCTGAAGGCGCTGCAGGAGGCCCCGTCCGCGTTCGGCACCACGTACGCTGAGGCCTCGCGGTGGAGCGCCGCTCGCTGGGAGGCACAGATCGTCGACTTTGCGACGTTCCTCGCGGTTCTCGACGAGCGCGACGTGGGCGTGGCCCGAGGCGCGGCCCACCACCGCAGCGACGTACGCGAGCTCGTCGGCATGTGGGTCGACCCTACGGCGCGGCGCCGGGGCATCGCTGCGCGGCTGATCGACAGCGTCGCCGCGTGGGCGACTGCCGCCGGCGCCACTGTGCTCGTGCTCGATGTGGTTGCGGCCAACGCACCCGCAATCGCCCTTTATGAGCGCGCTGGCTTTCTCTCGTTCGACGGCGAGGCGATGGGCGAGCGCGCTCCGGGCGAGGTCCGTTTCGTTCGGCCCCTTGCGACAAGATTGGAGTGAGTACCACCGTTTCGGGTGCGGTGCCCGCGCCACTCGTGGCACGGGAACAAGGACTTATCGAGGCTCATCCGCCTCGCGGCGGTGTGACCTCTCGGATCCGAAAACGTTTACGGAAAGACTGGACATCGCGACCTTAAAGACGGCCCTCGCGCCGAGCGGGTCCGGGAGACCGCGCGCCGTGTCGGGTGCCCGTCACCCGTGGCTGTTCCGAGCGATCCATCACCAACCAGACGGGGCACCGGTGGATGGTCGTGCTGCGTGGTAAATCCGGCGGGCGAACGTGTTCGAGGAGCATGCGGCGGTGATCGTGCTTGGCTCACCCTACTGAGTGCCGCGCACCCGTCCTCATTGCGGGCGCTACGCCGTCACGCCTACGCTCCCTCGAGCGCGGACAGGGATCTCCCCTGCCGCCGAACCGGGGGCTGCAATGAAGGTGGTGGCGTTAGCCCGGGTTATTCATGAAAGTTCGTAGCGAGGCCGCCAAGCGTCGAGCAGA
>CAZYWA010000458.1:0-6509 GCA_964650975.1 uncultured bacterium | reverse complement strand
AGTGGGCCGAGAAGCGCGCGCGTCCCGCGTGCCTCGACAACCGCCTCAACGACATGATCGCGGAGACCCTGGCCGAGGTGGAACGTCGCTCCGAGGAGCCGTCGTGATCTCGGTGCGCTGCGAGAGCTGCGGCTTCGTGCAGGCGGAGCGCGCCGTGTGCGGCAAGTGCGGCAGATCGCTGACGTCCGGAGCTGCGAGCGAAGCAGGGTCGCCGGGATCGGGCATGACCGCCGCTGGCGAGCCGAGCATGGCCAACGTGGCCCTGGCGCCGCCGCCGCTCGCGAAGCCGGAAGCGCCTCGGGAGAAGCCGCGCGGGAAGCCCGTGCCCGAGCCGATCCTGCGGGTGCGGAGCGTGCCGCTCACCTCCGACCTCGACCCAGGCGGGCACCTGCTGATCGAGTTCCGGTGCCGGAAGTGCGATCACTACGGCGTGCTGCGCGTCTCGCCCGAGGGGATGGAGAAGGGCATCGAGGGCGAGTGCGGCGCCTGCCGGCGCGTGACTCCGCTCACCCGCGTGGAGCTCGCGAGCAAACGCATGGACCGCCGCGAAGCATGAGGCGTGCTCCGAGGGGCTCAGACCGGGACTAGCTCGCGCGCCGCCGGCAGCCCGAACATCGCCCGGGCGCTGAGCGCGGCGTCCACCACCGCCCCGGCAGCCAGATCCGCCGCCAGCGCGCCCAGCGCGTTCGGGTCGGTGGTGCGATCGCCGGTGGAGAGGGCGAACGCCACGTCGCCGTCGTAGAGCGTCGGCGCCGGACGCAGCGCGCGCAGCATTCCGGCGGACGCGGCGCGCGCCAGACGTGCCGCGCCGATGCGGTCGAGACGCGCGTCGGTGGCCACTACCAGCAGGGTCGTGTTCTGGAAGCTGGCGCGCTGCAACCGGGCAGGATCGAGGATCAGTCGGCCGGAGTCGGCGAGCCGCCGCGAGCCGGGCGCGCGACGGGTGCCGGCGACAATCCGGGCCTGGCGTGGATCGACGATGTCGCCGTACGGGTTCGCCACGGCCAAGGCCAGGACTTCGGTGCCGTCGGGAAGCCGAGCGCTCGCCGCCCCGACACCGGTCTTGGTGGCGCAGCCGACGCCCAAGAGCTTGCCACCGGTGGCGCCCGCACCAGCGCCGACGCAGCCCACCTCGACTCGATCGCCGCGCGCGGACTCGCACGCCTTGCGGGCCATGGCCGGAGTCGGCGCCGCACGCGCATCGCCGACGTTGAGATCGAACAGGATCGCGGTGGGAACGATGGGTACAACGCGTTGGCCCACGGGAAATCCGCGGCCCCGCTCCTCGAGGAACGCGACCGCTCCGGCGGTGGCGTCGAGCCCGAAGCCGCTGCCGCCCGCCAGAACGATCGCCTGCACCGTCGGGACCAGATGGGCGGGATCGAGCGAATCGGCCTGGCGCATCCCCGACGCGAACCCGGCCACGTGCGCCGAGGCCACTGCGCCGTCCTCGGTGAGAATGACCGTGACGCCGGTTCCGCGCTCGAGATCGTGCGCGTGGCCGATCCTGAGGCCGGGTACGCGGATGCGGTGCGTGCGCGCTCGCTGTGTGGCTCGGCGTGTCATGGGGAGATGGGCGATCGAAGCAGCCTGGCGCCGGTTCGCTACCACGTGAGCGGAAGACCTCGCAAGACGGCGCCGGCAGCGGTGCCGACTGCGGGGGTGCCGAGGAGCTGGGCGGCCGAAGCCCCGCGGTTGTGTACGCGAGCGCGGCTCCTCGCACCGGACGCAACGATCCCTGTCCGTGCGGCAGCGGACGGAAGTACGAGAATTGCTGCCTCGATGCGCCGAGGCATTGAGCGGGCGTGACCTCCGAGGATGACCGCCCGCCGCGCCGCCGGCTTGCCGGCAGGAGCGTCGAACGTCTCCCTCGGCTCTGGACGGCGGCGAACGTTCGGGCCCAGCCGGGCCGCGCTCGCTGAGCTCCATCGACGCGCGACGCGCGGCCTGGAGCGGAGATACGGTGCGGCCCGCCTGTGCCGTTCGAACTCTCCATTCCGTGACCGCGCACATCGCCGATCTGCTCGCTCGGCTCACCGCGCCGGGCACGTTCGCCACCCGCATCGACGTCCCGGTGGGCGATCTGGCGATCGAGGTCGCCGGGGTCGGCCGCCTCGCGCTGCCGATCTCGCCGCGCGCAATCGAGACGCTGAGCGGCGTTGCTCGTCCGTCGCCGTTCGGACTGCGCGACAAGACCTTGCTCGATTCGAAGGTGCGTCGATCCTGGGAGATAGCCCCCGCCGAGGTGCGGATCCGCGGTCGCGGCTGGCAGACGGCGCTCGCCAAGCACCTGCGCAAGATCGCGATCGACCTCGGCCTCCCGCCCGGATCCACGCTCGACGCTGTGTTCGACAAGCTCCTCGTCTACGAGAAGGGGCAGTTCTTCAAGCCGCACCAGGACTCCGAGAGAAGCGACGACTTGGTGGCGTCGCTCGTCGTGATGCTGCCGTCTCAGTACCGCGGCGGCGAGCTGATCGTGGAGCACCACGGGGAGACGCGCGTCTTCCGGCGCTCGGAAGGCCGAGCCCAGGCGCTCTCGCTCATCGCGTTTTACGCCGACTGCCGCCACGAGATTCGCCCGGTGACGGGCGGAGCGCGCGTTGCGCTCACGTACCAGCTGCGGTTGGCTGACGGGGCGGCGGGCGACGACTGTGGCGCCGCGCCGAACGACGCGCCGGCCGGGCTCGTGCGTGCTCTCGCCGAGAGCGCGCGCGAGCACTTTTCACGGCCGATCGTCGATCGGTATGTCCGTTCCAAGTCCGCGCCCGCGGAGCGCCTGGTGGTGCTGCTCGACCACGAGTACACGCAACGAAGCCTCGCGTGGAATCGTTTGAAGGGCGCGGATCGGGTGCGTGCCGCCGCGCTCGCAGCGGTGGCCGAGCAGCTCGACTGCGAGCGCTTTCTAGCACTCGCCGACGTGCACGAGACCTGGTCGTGCGCCTACGACGACGGTGAATTCTACGGCCGTCCCCGCCGCCGGTACGGCCGCGGCAGTTGGGGCTATCCGGACGACGAGGACGAGCTCGAGGATTCCGACGACGAAGAAGAGGCGGACGCGCGCGGCGCCGAGGACTACGAAGTCGGCGACCTCAAGGATTCCGAGATCGACCTCCACCACTGGGTGGACGCGCGCGGCAAGCGCACCGCCGGCGTCGCCGAGCTGATCCGCGACGAGGAGCTGGTCTTCACCAAGCCGTCGAGCGAGCTCGAACCAGTCCGCGTCGAGCACGAGGACTATCAGGGGAACTACGGGAACACGGTCGATCGCTGGTACCACCGCGCCGCGCTGGTGATGTGGCCACGGAGCAGGAGCTTCGTGCTGCGAGCCAGAGCGTCGCCGGAGTGGGCGGTCGATCGCCTGCTCGAGATCGATCCCAGCGACACGGCCGAGCTCGAGTCCAAGGTCGCGGCGCTACTGCCGAGCTGGGAGCGAACGGCGCGCGACGTCAAGGGCGCCCGATTCGCTGCGCGGATGACGAAGGTCGCGACGCGCATTCACCAGCCGTCGCTGGCGCGAGGCTGGCTCGATCCTCTCGGGTTGGAGCGCCTCGAGAGCGCGGCCGTGCGCCGTGACCTCGTGCAGCTCGTCGACCGCCACGGGCTCGACTGGGCGAAGGGCCTCTTCACCGAGTGGATGGAGAAGCGGCCGTTCGGAGTGCCCAGCTACGCGCCCGTGCTGCCGAAGGTTTGCGTCGAGCTCACGAGCCATGGGAGCGACCCGTGCCAGGCGCTCGCGACGTGGTGGGTCGAGCGCGAGGCGGAAGCGGCGCTGCGCAATCGCGACCAGGACCCGACCCGGTCCTCCACGTGGCTCGAGCTCGACGCGGTCGCGCCGCCTTCCACGCACTTGGCACATGTCTTCGACGCCGCCATCGCGATCGGCGAGCCGAGCGTCGTCGACGCAGCGATGCTGCGCTTGCTCGGAAAGCCACGACCGGCGAGCTTGCCCTTCTTGGTGGAGCTCCTTCGCGCATGCGCGGCGCACGCCGGCGCCTTGCGCAACCACATGGCCGGCTCGGCGCTCAGACGCGCCTGCACGGAGCAGCTCGAGGGCATCGCGCGCCGCGCGCCGCGCACACCCGACGATTGGTCGATCGAGACTCCGCTCCGCTGTTCGTGCGCCGACTGCGCGGTGCTCACGCGCTTCTTGCGCTCCGACCGGGCCGACCTCGATTGGCCGCTCCCGCAGGACCGTCGCCAACACGTCCACATCCAGATCGACGCCACGATGCTGCCGGTCCTCCACACGACTCGTCGGGAGGGGCGCCCGTACACGTTGCAGCTCCGCAAGCACCGCAACCTCTTCCGCCGCGAAGCGGAGCACCGCGCCCGGGCAGAGGCGATGCTGCGCGAGCTGAGCAGTGCGCTGGGGCCGAACGTCCGGCTGAGCCGCCGAGGGCGGGACGCGAGCAACCGGCGCCGAGCACGATGATCCGCACTCCACGCGGACCGGGGCGAGCGCCGGTGGCGCCGTCGGCCCGCCCGGTGCCAGGGACGCCCGTTCTTCCGTGTTGACTTTCAGGCCGACAGAGTGCTGACTTTCGGGCCGACGAAATGCTCACTTGTAGCCCGGCAAAATGTTGACAATCAGCCCGGCAAAACGTGTGCGTTTGGCCCCGTTTCACGAGAGAAACTGCAAATCCATGCCCTGGGGTCGGCCCAACGGCCTCTTTTCGCTTCGGATCGAGCGCTCGGGTGCGCTTACGCACGTTCCGACGGGGCCGAATCCTGCTCCCTCCGCTCCCGGATGTGCAGCTTGCCGTTGAGCGGCAGGCAGTCGAGCTTCACGTTGAGCGAGCCGTCGGAGTTCTCGAAGGCGACTCCCACCTTGAGCCAGAACGGCCGCTCGAGACCTTCGCGCTCGATGATGTTGAACACGTACTTCATGGGGTTTCCTCCCAACAGCGGAGCTGGATGGCCTCCGCGACGTGAGCGGCTTCGATCCGCTCGAGTTGTGCGAGGTCCGCGATGGTCCGCGAGACCTTGCGGATGCGGGCGTGGGCCCGCCCCGAGAGCCTGAGTCGGTCCATGGCGCGTTTGAGCAGCGCCGAGCCGGCGGCGTCGAGCGCGCCCCAGCGCTCGAGCTGCGATTCGTCCATCACCGCGTTGGTCGTGGTCTCGTCGGGGCCGAACCGGCGGCGCTGGGCGGCGCGTGCGCCGACGATCTGCGCGCGCACCTCGGCGCTGGTCGGGCCACTCGCCGGTGCGGTGAGATCGTCGAACGAGGGCGCCGGGACGTGCACCGTGAGGTCGATCCGATCGAGCAGCGGCCCCGAGATTCGCCCCTGGTAGCGGCGCACCTCGCCGAGGTCGCAGGTGCACGCGCGCAACGGATGCCCGCGATAGCCGCATGGGCATCCCCGCGTTGCCATTCTGTCAGTTGACCCTGAGGGCAATGAAACCGCGTGGTTACCCGACCACGCTCTCCACGATCGGCGATCACATCCGAGCTCAGAGGGTTGAGCTTCGGCTCCGACAGTGCGAGGTGGCCAGGCGGCTCGGCGTGGACAAGAGCACGGTGTGGAGCTGGGAGAAGGGCCGAACCGCCCCCGATTTTCGCCTCATGCCGAAGGTGATCGACTTCCTGGGCTACGAGCCCGTGGACGCCACCGGCACGACCAGCAGCGGGGTGGCGATCGTCCAGTTCCGTCGCTCCCGAGGTATCAGCCAGAAGGAGCTGGCCTGGCTTCTGGGTGTTGACCCGACGACCCTGGCTCGGTGGGAGAAGGGACAGAGCCGACCAGCTGGCCTGCTGCTCAGCCGCATCCAGAGGTCGAGGGTGTGGCGGGGTGGGCTGGACGCAATCCTCATCCTCTCGATGGCCTGAGCCGAGCATGCATGGCCGCACCATCTGGGCCTGCCGGTGTCTGCAACCCGTGGCGCCGAATCAGCTCGGGGTCGCCACACCGGCTTGTCGGGGCGCCAGGTCGGGGGCAGGTTCCGGGAGCCAGGGGGCGAAGATACGCTCGGCACCGTTTGCTCGCCGGAGCTTGGAGGTCCCGTGGTCACCGCCGCGAACCCATCGCACCGGCTGGACGATGACGGGGACCTTCGCTCCGAGTCTCGGCGCCGTAGTCAGGCGCGCCGTGTTGCGCAGTGCATCGAGACGGGAGGTCCGCTTCCGCGGGGTCATGCCCGGGAGACCCTGATCCCCTGCCGCAAGAGACCCGGTGGGAGGGGGTGCCCAGGGATCTCTCGCCGGTCTTCGACGAGATGTACCAGGATTCGGGACGACGCTCTCGACATGAATCTGGAGGAGCCGAGCTTCGACCACTCGACCTTCAGCCGAAACCGCGAGCGCTTGCTCAGCCACGAGGTCGGTCCACGGTTTCTCTCGGCCATCCTCGATCAAGCGCAAAGAGCGCATCTGGTGAGCCGCGAGCACTTCACGGTCGACGGTACGCTGATCGAGGCGTCGGCTTCTCTGAAGACGTTCCCTCCCAAGGATGAAGATCCCAAGGACAGGCCGCCGACCGACGATCCCGGCAACCCGACGGTCAATTTCCACG
>CAZYWA010000457.1:0-6514 GCA_964650975.1 uncultured bacterium | reverse complement strand
GGGCCCCACCCCCGAGTCGGCTCGCTGTGCTCGCCGCGCGCCTGCGGCGCGGTGCCTCTTGGAACATTGTGAGCTCCACCGTCGTTGCCCGCGCTCGTCTTTACACGTTTCCAGGTTGAACCTAAACTCGAAAACGCAAAGTGAAACGTGTTCTATTTTCGTCATGACCGTCAAGCCACCGGCCTACCCGAGCGGCCACCAGATGCTGGCCGGGAAGACCGTGCTGGTCACGGCCGCCGCGGGCACGGGCATCGGCTTCGCCGTCGCGCGCCGCGCCGCCGAGGAAGGCGCCACGGTCATGATCAGCGACATCCACGAACGTCGTTTGAACGAAGCGGCGGCGGAGCTCGAACGGCTCACCGGCGTGCGGCCACCGGCGCAGCTTTGCAACGTGACCGACGAGACGCAGGTGCGGGCGCTGGTCGACGGCGCCGTCGCGGCGCTCGGCCGCGTCGACGTGCTGATCAACAACGCCGGTCTGGGCGGCAACGCAAGCCTGGTCGACATGACCGACGACCAGTGGAACGCGGTGATCGGGATCAGCTTGACCGGCACGTTCCGCATGATGCGCGCCACCCTGCCCCACATGTACCAGCGCGGCTCGGGCGTGATCGTGAACAACTCGTCGGTCCTCGGCTGGCGCGCGCAAGCGCTGCAGGCGCACTACGCCGCGGCGAAAGCCGGCGTGATGGCGCTCACCCGCTGTGCGGCCATCGAGGCCGCCGAGCACGGCGTCCGGGTCAACGCGGTCGCGCCGAGCCTCGCCACCCACAAGTTCCTCACCAAAGTGATGCCCGACGGGCTGCTCGCTGAGCTCGAACAGCAAGAAGCCTTCGGCCGTGGCGCCGAGCCCTGGGAAGTGGCGAACGTGATGGTGTTCCTGGCCAGCGATCTCTCGAGCTACCTGACCGGCGAGGTGCTGGCGGTATCGAGCCAGCACCCGTGAAGGTCGACTCGGCGATGGATCATCTGGAGCGCGACGGTCTCCGGCGCGCAGGACAGTCCAGCCGATCGAACGGCTACCGGCCGGAGACCGGCCGGCTCCAGGGGGTCAGGGAGCCATGGTGAACAAGCTGGCGCTCGGGGAAACGGGAGTCCCGTTCGTGCTCGACGTGGAGCGCGGCAAGATCCACGAGTTCGCCACCGCGACGAAATCGACGCACCCCGCCTATTTCGACGGCGATCATCCGGTTTGCCCGCCGACCTTTCTCACCACGGCGTTTTTCTGGGAGACGCGCATCGCCGGGAGCAATCCCTGGGAAAAGGTCCAGATGGACCCCAAGCGCGGGATGCACGCCGAGCAGGAATTCGTATTCCATGGTCCGCCGCCGCGCGCGGGCACCCGGCTCGTCGGGACCTCGCGGATCGAGAAGATCTTCGAGAAGGAAGGCAAACGCGGCGGCACCATGACGTTCGCGGTCATGGTCACCGAGTATCGCGACGAAGCTGGAACACTCGTGGCGGAGAGCCGCCTCACCGGCGTCGAGACCGCCGCCGTTCCGACGACCCAGCCTCCCGAGGAGAAGTGACTCGATGAGCGATCGCTGGACCAGCCTGATCGAGGGAGCCGGTCCCGAGCCGTGGACCGTGGGCCCGATCACGCTCACCGACGTGGTGCGCTACCAGGGCGCATCGGGTGACTTCAACCCCATCCACCACGACGCCGACTTCGCGCGCGCATCCGGGTTTCCTCAGCCGTTGGTCGTGGGCATGTACCAGGCGGGAGTCCTCAACACCTTCGCCGCCAACTGGCTCGGCCCGGAGAACGTGCGCCGCACCAAGGTGCGCTGGAAGACCTCGCTCTTTCCCGGCGACGTCATCACCTGCTCGGGAACGATCGCTCGCAAGTATCGGGAAGCGGGCGAGAACCGCGTCGACCTCGAGCTGCGCTGCACCAACCAAGCAGGTGCCGTGGCGGTCGAGGGCAGCATGACGTTCGTCGTTCCCTAGTCTCTCGGCGACCAGCATGGATTTCGCGTTCACGCCCGAGGAGCAAGCGTTCGCCGCCGAGGTCGACCGGTTCCTCGACGACAACCGCGCAGCCGACGTGATGGACGTGACCCGCGAGAACATGGCGCAGCTCGTCGACACGCCGCCGCGCCGCGCGTTCATGCGCAAGATCGCCGACCGGGGCTGGCTCGGCATGACCTGGCCCCGCGAGCACGGCGGCGGCGAGCGCAGCGGCATCTACGAGTACCTGCTCAACGAGCGGCTCGCGGCCCTCGGCGCACCGCAGATCGGCAAGGGCGTCGGCATCATCGGCAAGACCTTGATCCGCCACGGCAGCACCGCGCTCAAGGCCGAGTTCCTGCCCAAGATCTTGAAGAACGAGATCGAGTTCGCGATCGGCTACAGCGAGCCCGCGGCCGGCTCCGACGCCGCCAACATGCAGCTGCGCGCGCTGCGCGACGGCGCCGGCTGGCGGCTCAGCGGCCAGAAGATCTTCACGACGTCGGCCCACTTCGCCGATTGGTACTGGGTCGGCGCGCGCACCAACACCGAGGTCGCGAAGCATGCGGGCATCACGCTCTTCCTGCTGCCGATGACGTCGCCGGGGCTCACCGTCCAATCGATGCCCACCATCGGCGACGAGATCACCAATCAGGTGTTCTTCGACGATGTGTACGTGGACGACGAGCACCGCGTCGGCGAGCTCGACCACGGCTTCCAGTACATCTCCGAAGCGCTCGATCTCGAGCGCTTCACGATGTTCACCCTGTCGCCCATCGAAGCGCGGGTGGAGCTCGTCTGCGAGTGGGTCCGCTCGGCGACCCGCGACGGCGAGCCGCTCAAGCTCGACCCGCTGGTGCGCCGGGCCATCGCGCGGCTCGTAACCGAGACCGAGGTGGCGCGAGTGCTCGGCCTGGCCTTCGTCGCGGCCGCATCCAAGGGCGGTGCGCCTCCCACGGTCGAGGCCTCGACCTACAAGCTCTTCGCCACCGAGCTCTCGAAGCGGGTCGCGGACGCCGCCATGGATCTCGCGAGCCCGGGCAGCCAGCTCCGCGTCGGCACCGAGAACGCGCCGATGCGCGGCCGCTCGGAGAAGACCTATCGCTACACGGTGATCGACACGGTGGGCGGCGGCTCCTCGGAGATCCAGCGCGGCATCATCGCCCGCCGCGCGCTCGGCCTGCCCAAGAGCTACTGACCGACGAACCCATGGCCGGCTCGACGATCCGCCTCGACGGCGTCACCGTGCTCGATCTCGCGAGCGTCGGTCCGGCCGCCCGTGCGTCGCGCATTCTCGCGGACTATGGCGCCACCGTGGTGAAGGTGTCACCGACGTCGAAGAAAGGCGGGCTGCAGATCGAGCCTCCGTTTTTCAGCTACGGCGCCGGTCGTGATCTGAGGCGCGTGCGCATCGATCTCAAGGCGGCTGAGGGGAAAGAAGCGTTCCTGGCGCTCGCGGCGCGTGCGGACGTCGTGATCGAGAGCTACCGTCCCGGCGTCGTCGCGCGTCTCGGGATCGGCTTCGATGTGCTCGAACGGGTCAATCCGCGCATCGTGCTCTGCTCCACCAGCGGCTACGGCCAGACCGGTCCGCGCGCGGCCTGGGCCGGTCACGATCTCAACTACCTCGCCGCCGCCGGCTACCTGCACTGCTCCGGGCGGCGCGCCGACGGCGGCCCCGCGATTCCCGGCGCCACCGTCGCCGACAGCGCCGCCGGCGGCATGCACGCGGTGATCGCGATCCTCGCGGCACTGCTCGAGCGCGAGCGCACCGGACGCGGCGCGTGGCTCGACGTGGCGATCGCCGACGGCGTGCTGCACATGATGTCGCTCCACGTCGATCGCTTTCTCGCCACCGGCGAGGAGCCCGGACCTGGCGGCGACATCCTCACCGGCCGCTACGCTTGCTACGACGTCTACGCCTGCCGCGACGGCAAATGGCTCGCGGTGGGCGCGATCGAGCCGGCGTTCTTCGCCAACCTGTGCAAAGCACTCGGCGCCGAGACCTGGATCGCGCACCAGCTCGACGATGCGAAGCAGGAAGAGATCCGTACCGCGTTCCGCGCCTCGTTCGCGACGCGCGATCGCGATGCCTGGATCGAGCTCTTGGGACCGGCCGATTGCTGCGTCGCGCCCGTGAGCTCGATCCCCGAGGTCGCGGCCGATCCGCAGTTCGCGGCGCGACAGGCATTCGCCGAGGCCGAGCATCCCAAGCGCGGCCCGTTCCGCCAGGTCGCCGAGGTACTGGCCGGTGGCCGCGCCGAGCTGCCCGCGCACCAGGTTCCGGCCGCGAGCGAGACCCACACCGACGCGTTGCTCGCCGCGGCCGGCGTCGCCGCCGAGCGGATCGCCGCGATGCGCGCGAACGGCGCCATCGAGTAGCGAGAGCCGCTCGCAGCAAACGAGGAGAATCGATGCCCGACACCCCACTCGAAGCCCTGCCCGACGAGGTCCGCTCCTGGATCGACCAGGTGCGTTACGCGGAGACGCCCGAGTTCGAGATCGAGGAGGGCTACGTCTACTCGAGCTGCTCGTCGACGCAGAACGGCAACCCGCTCTTCTGGGACGGGGAGGCCGCGCGCGAGATCACCGGCGGGCTCATGACGCCGCCCTCGATGCTCTCGGTGTGGTTTCGTCCCCACCACTGGGCGCCGGGACGCGACAAGCAACGCCTGCCGCTCCAGGTCCACTTCGATCTCAAGGAGAAGCTCGGCCACCCCGAAGCGGTGATGACCGACAACGAGGTGATCTTCTTCGAGCCCGTGCGTCCCGGCGATCAGTTGCGCGCCCATCAGATCCTGCGCTCGGTGAGCGACCTGAAGCAGACCAAGCTCGGGCGCGGCCGGTTCTGGGTGATCGACGTCGAGTACCTGAACCAGCGAAACGAGCTGGTCGGGAAAGAGATCTACACCGGCTTCGGCTATCGCAAGGGGGGAGCATGAACCGGCCGCCCAAGCTCACGCTCGCCGCAGTCAAAGCGGGCGATGCGCTGCCCGAACTGGCCCACGACGTCACCGCCACGACCGTGGTGCTCGGCACCATGGCCACCCGCGACTGGCGTCCCATGCATCACGACAAAGACTTCGCGATTCACCGGAACGGTGTCCGCGACATCTTCATGAACACGCCCAATCAAGCGGCGTGGTTCGAACGCTACGTGACCGACTGGACCGGGCCGCACGGACGGCTCGGCCGCATGAAGTTCCGGATGAAGGACTCGGTCTTCCCCGGCGATCGCATGGTTTTCCGCGCCACCGTCGAGAAGACCGAGACCGACGAGGTGGGCTGCGGCTGGGCGTCGCTCGACGTGAAGCTCACGGTCGGCGAGAAGCCCATGACCGAGTGCAAGGTGCGAGTCGCCCTTCCCTCGCATGCGAGCGACAATCCGTGGTCTCGCAAGGGCGATCGATGGCGACCGTGACTCGACCGGGCTCGACGGCCGCGGACGCGAGGGACCGCGTCTCTCCGACCCCGGCAAGTGCGCTCGACTGGGAGGGCTGCGGTCCCTCGCAGCCGCCGGCGCAGAAACCGAGATGAGGTGAACGAATGGATCTCGAGTTCAACGACGAACAGAACATGCTGCGCGACATGGTGCGCGGCGTGTGCGACCAGTACGCGACGCTCGCCTCGCTGCGCAAGCTCGAGGACGATCCCGTCGGGTACTCGCCGGAGCTCTGGAGCAAGCTCGGCGAGCTCGGCGTATTGGGTCTGACCTTGCCCGAGGAATACGGCGGCACGGGGCAAGGCGCTCTCGAAGCGGTCGTCGCGTACGAGGAATTCGGCCGCGCGCTCGCGCCGTCGCCGCACTTCGTGAGCTGCGTGCTCTCGGCCGGCGCGATCCTGCGGGCGGCGCGCGCCGAGATCAAGCGATCCTGGCTACCCAAGATCGCGAGCGGCGAGGCGATCGTGTCGCCGGCCTGGCTCGAGCCCGATCACGGCTACGGCCCGAAGGGCGTCCAGACGCGAGCGCGGATCGACGGCACGACGCTGGTCGTGTCGGGCACCAAGCGACACGTCGAGTTCGCGTCGTCGGCCACCCGCCTCCTCACGCTGGTCCGGACCGGCGATGCGGCCGATGCGATCGATCTGCTGCTCATCGATCCCAAGGCCCCGGGCGTCACCCTCACGCAGCAGAAGACACTTGGGTCCGACTGCCAGTACCACGTGACCTTCGAGGGCGTCCGCGTTCCCG
Source organism: uncultured bacterium (assembly GCA_964650975.1). Classification (GTDB taxonomy): domain Bacteria; phylum JADJOY01; class JADJOY01; order JADJOY01; family JADJOY01; genus CAZYWA01. The sequence continues at coordinate 372 of CAZYWA010000457.1, read as the reverse complement.
CCAACGAGCGAGTCGGCGGACCGGGCACCGGCTGGGCCACCTGGCACGACACGATGCTCGAGGGAATCATCTACCTCGCCGCGCGCTCCGCGGGCGCCGCCGAGAAAGCGCTCGAGATGACCAACCACTACGCCAAGATCCGCGAGCAGTTCGGCAAGCCGATCGGCGCCTTCATGGCGATCGCCCACTACCTCGCCGACTGCGCCACGCTGGTCGCCGGCGGCCGCACCCTGGTCCACGAAGCCGCGTGGGCTCGCGCCACCGGGCGCCCCATCGAACGTCTCGCGCCGATGGCGAAGCTCTTCGCCTGCCAGATGTTCCGCGACGTGACCGCCAAGGCCGAGCAGATCCACGGCGGCATCGGCTTCACCA
>CAZYWA010000456.1:0-6531 GCA_964650975.1 uncultured bacterium | reverse complement strand
GACACGGGTCGCGCGGTCCGACACCCGCTCGCGGGCACCGGGCACCAGCGCCAGCAGCGCGAAGATGCCGCCCTCGCCGCGGTTGTCGGCGCGCACGACGAAGCCCAGGTACTTGAAGCTCACCACCATCGTGAGCGACCAGAACACCAGCGACAGTACACCCAGGACGTTGGGCTCCGAGACGGAGATCGCATGGATCCCGTGGAAGCATTCCTTGACCGCGTAAAGCGGACTGGTGCCGATGTCCCCGTAGACCACCCCGAGTGCCCCGAGCGCCAGCACCGCGAGCGCACCGCCCGCGTGCCCGTCCGTATGAGGAGACGAGGGCTCGTCGGATTGCGGGGTGGGCGGTGGCTCGCTCATCGCTGGAACGAGAGCGGGCCGAGGAATCTCCTCGGCCCGCTCGACGGTATCGATCCGCCCGGCTGGATGCTGGAGTGACCAGCCGCGCGGCGTTCGCCTTACCCGTGGGGGTTCGACTGAATGCGCATGGAGTAGAAGGACCGGTGAACGAAGAAGGCCGAGATCGCGTAGAAGACGATCGCGAGGAACACGCTCAGCCCGTGCGGTACCTCGATCGCGAGCTCGACCGCCAAGAGCCCGAACAGCGTCGTGAACTTGATGACCGGGTTCATGGCGACGGACGAGGTGTCCTTGAAGGGATCGCCGACGGTGTCGCCGACCACGCACGCGGCGTGGAGCGGCGTGCCCTTCTGGCGCAGCGTGGTCTCGACGATCTTCTTCGCGTTGTCCCAGGCTCCGCCGGCGTTGGCCATGAAGATCGCCTGATAGAGCCCGAAGATCGCCAGCGAGATCAGGTAGCCGATGAAGAAGAACGGATCGAGGAACGCGAAAGAGAGGGTCGAGAAGAGGATCACCGCGAAGGCGTTGCCCATGCCCTTCTGCGCGAACTTGGTGCAGATTTCCACGACCTTCTTGGAATCCTCGATCGAGGCCTTCTCGGCTCCCGAGTCGAGGTTGATGTTCTTCTTGATGAACTCGACCGCCTGGTAAGCACCGGCCGAAACCGCCTGAATCGAGGCACCGGTGAACCAGTAGATCACGGCGCCGCCCGCGATCAGGCCCAGCAGGAACGGCGGGTGCAGGATCGAGAGCTTGTCGATGTTGACCGTGAGGCCGTGGGTGAGCAGCACGATGATCGAGAAGATCAGTGTCGTGGCGCCGACCACCGCGGTGCCGATCAAGACCGGCTTCGCCGTTGCTTTGAACGTGTTTCCCGCGCCGTCGTTCTCTTCGAGGAAGTCCTTGGCGCGATCGAAGTTGGGCTCGAACCCGAAATCGCGCTTGATCTCTTCTTTGATGTTGGGGAGCGTCTCGATCAGCGACAGCTCGTAGACCGACTGTGCGTTGTCGGTGACCGGACCGTAGGAGTCGACTGCGATCGTCACCGGACCCATGCCGAGGAAGCCGAACGCCACCAGGCCGAAGGCGAAGACCGAAGGCGCAACCATGAGCCCACGCAGCACGCCTTCTTCACCACCGCTTGCGAAATACGCGATTCCCATCAGTGCCAGGATCGAGAGCCCCATCCAGTAAGCACTGAAATTGCCCGCGGTGAGCCCCGCCAGGATGTTGAGAGAGGCTCCGCCCTCGCGCGACTCGGCGACGATCTCTTGCACGTGGCCGCTCTCGGTGGAGGTGAAGATCTTGACGACCTCGGGGATGATCGCGCCAGCCAGAGTTCCGCAGGTGATGATCGTCGAGAGTCTGAGCCACAGCCACGAGTGGCCACCCAGCGTCCAGATCATGAGCGCCGACAGCACGTAGGTCACGACGATCGAGATTCCCGAGGTGATCCACACCAGCCGGGTGAGGGGTTCCTCGAAGTTCATCTTGTCGGCGTTGCCGTGCACCGCGATCGCGCGCTTCTCGTTGATGTAATAGGCGACCACGCTGGTCACCACCATCATGATGCGCATCGCGAAGATCCACACCAGGAGCTGAGCCTGGACGGTCGGATCCTTGACAGCCAGCATGATGAACGTGATCAGCGCCACACCGGTGACGCCGTAGGTCTCGAAGCCGTCGGCGGTGGGGCCGACCGAATCGCCAGCGTTGTCGCCGGTGCAGTCCGCGATCACGCCCGGGTTGCGGGCGTCGTCTTCCTTGATGTTGAAGACGATCTTCATCAGGTCGGAGCCGATGTCGGCGATCTTGGTGAAGATGCCGCCGGCCACGCGCAGCGCCGCGGCGCCCAGCGACTCGCCGATCGCGAACCCGATGAAGCAAGGCCCGGCGTATTCCCGGGGGACCTTCAGCAGGATGCCGAGCATGATCAAGAGCTCGATCGAGATCAGCGCCATGCCGATGCTCATACCGGCGCTCAAGGGGATCGAGTAGGTGGGGAAGGGCTTGCCGCGCAGGGCCGCGAAGGCGGAGCGGGAGTTGGCGTAGGTGTTGACTCGAATGCCGAACAGCGCGACCAGGAAGCTGCCGGCGATCCCGACCAGGCTGAAGGCGAGGATGATGCACACCTTCTGGGTCGAGAAATGGCGCAGCACGCCGAAGTAGACCGCCATGATCGTGCCGATCAAGACCTCGAGCAGCATGATGAACTTGAGCTGCGTGAACAGGTAGGTCTTGCAGGTGGCGTAGATGAGCTCCGACACCTCGCGCATGGACTTGTGAACCGGTAGCGCGCGTTGCTTGAGCAGCATCGCGACGCCGAACACCAGTCCGCCGGCGCACACGAAGAGGCCGAGGGTGAGCACCGTGGTGCCGCTCATGCCGAGCGCTCGGACCGAGCCCAGGTCGGGCAGCAACAGCTCGGCCTCGCTGGCGAAGGAAGACGCCGCGGGTGCGAGTGCTGCGATCGCGAGCGCGAGGGCCGCGACGCGAGCGACGCCCCAGAGCGCCGTTCGGTAGGTGTTGCGAGCCGTGTTCATGAGCATCGGACCTCTCCGTGAGTTTCCATTCCCGTCCCGTTTCACACCCGAACCCGGCTCGGGTGCTCGTGGGTACGTCGGTTGTCGGGTTTTCCGTGGCCGGGCGCCGTCACGCGCCGGAAGCCTCGGCCCGCCCGCGACAGACCCCTCGCGAGCGGCCGCACCCCGGGCAGGCACCCAAAGGCGGCGCGGCGATATAACACGGCGCGTCGGGGGTGCCTAGCAGGTTGCTGGCCTCCCCTTCGGGACCGGGTTCACATGTCCTTCACGTACTGGTAGACGCCCGAGCTGGTCTCGATCGCGTCGGCCGGGAGCAGCTCGGGCTTTCCCCCGAGGTGGGCCAGGAAGGTGATCCGGGCCGCCCACTCGACCAGCTCCGCCACCTGGAACGCCTTGTCGAGGTTCTTGCCGACCGCGACCTGGCCGTGGTGCCTCAGCAGCACGGCGCCGCGTGGTCCCAGCGCCTCGACGGTTCCGTCGATCAGCGCCGGGCTGCCGCTCATCCCGAAGGGCGCCACCTCGATCGGCCCGCCCACGTAGGGCAGGAACTCATCCATGATCGGCTCGATCCGCCGTCCCAGGACGGCCAGGGTCGTGGCGTAGGGCGAATGTCCGTGGATCACCGCGCCCACGTCGGGCCGCGCCCGGTAGATCGCGGCATGCACCCGCGCTTCGGAGGATGGCGGGCGGTTGCCGTCCACGAAGTCGCCGTCGACCGTGATGGTCACCACGTCCGCGGGATCGAGGCGGTCGACCGGGACCTGGCTCGGCGTGACCAGAATCCGGTCGCTCTCCGGCACGCGGGTGCTCACGTTCCCGGCGAGCGCCACCACGTGGCCGCGGGCGTGCAGCTTCTGCTTGTACTCGACCACCGCGCGCTTCAGGGCATCCAGGTCTTCCATGGGTTTCGATCCTCGATTCTCGAACGCGACTGGGGCTTAGGTTATCGATTGAAAGGTGCGCCACCGCTCGTGCCACGCCTCGAACGCGTCCAGATAGATGCCGTGCCGATCGGCGTCGGGTGCATGGAGGTGAGCGCGTTCGACCATGCGCTGCGCGGCCTCCCGCAGGCTTCCGTACGCTCCGACGGCGGTCGCCGCAGCCACGGCACAACCCAGCGCGGCGCCTTGTCCGTGCACCCCCGTGTGCACGGTTCGCCCGGTCACGTCCGCCACGATCTGGGCAAGCGACGGCGACACGCTCAAGCCGCCGGTCAGAGCGAGCTCGGCGCCTTCGAGGGGCATCACGCGTGCGATCCGTCGCAGGTTCGCCTCGACCGCGAACGCGATGTTCTCGAGCGTGGCTCGCAGGATCTCGCCACGGCCCACCACGAAGCCCAGCTCGGGCGCCGGAAACAGGAATCCGGCGGGCCGAGCCGGATTCAAGTTGCTCAAGTCCACCGGCTCCGCGCCGAGGAACGCGAACGCGCGGTTCGAGCCGGGAGCCACGGCGGAAACCAGCCGTTCGAGCTCGCCGAACCGGTCCGGCGCATCGAGTCCCAGTAGCTCGAGTGTCCAATCGAGGCTGCTGCCCGCGCGCCCGGAATTGCCTTCCAGCACCCAGCGGTTCGCGAGCGGGTGGCAGCCGAGCCAAAGGCACCCCTTGGGATCGGCAACGGGCTCGGTGGAAACCGCCATCACCGGGGCCGTGGTGCCCGCCACGACTCCGACCGTGTCGGGATCGAGCGCACGCGAGCCCAGAAGCGCGGCTTGGGTGTCGCCGGCGCATGCCACGACCGGGATCCCTGCCGCGAGCCCGAGCATTCGCGCCGCGGATGGGGTGAGCCGGCCCACGGTCTCGCCGGTCATCGCGAGCGGTGGAAGCACCCCGGCCGGCAGGCCCAGACGATCGAGGATCTCGCGATCCCACGCGCGCGCACCGACCGCGAAGCACATGCTGTCGCCGGCGCTCGACGGAGTGGCTCGACGCTCGCCCGAAAGCGCGAACAGCAGCCACTCGTCGATGCTGAGCAGCGTCGTCACGCGTTCGAAGAGCGCCGGCGCCTCCGAGCGATACCAGGCGAGCCGCGCCAGCGGGAAGAGCCAGGTGGGTGAGTGGCCGGTGCGGGCGTAGAGATCGGGGACCGTGTCGTCCACGTCGCCAACGGTCATCAGCGCGCGCACGTCCTGAATCGGCGAAGCGGCGACGGTCTCGCCCGTTGCATCGAGGAGCACCGAGCCACCCCGCAACCCGGTTGCCGCGATGGCTCGTACCTCGGGCCGGCCGGCGCGCTCGTGCGCCTCTCGCGTGGCCTCCGCGATCCAGCCGAAGAACTGCTCGGTCGAGAACTCCTTCCCGACCGGGTCGAGGGCCGGAGGAGTCGTGAACGACCAGCGTCGACTCGCGACGCCGAGGAGCCTCCCGTCGAGGCCGAAGAGCGCCGCGCGCCCGGAGCCCGTACCCGCGTCCAGGGCGAGCACGCTCGCGGGAGCGGTCACCGGGAGTCCTTGGCTCGGCGCGCGTCCCAGACCGCGGAGTTCGCGAGAAACCGCGGGCGTTCGCCGCGGAACCAGCGCTCGACGTCGTCCATGAGGATGTTGGTCTGGTGGCGCACGACGTCGCGCGACGCTCCGCCGATGTGCGGTGTGACCACGGCGTTCGGGAGCGACAGGAAGCGGTTCCCCGGCTGAATCGGCTCCTCGCGCAGCAGGTCGAGACCCGCGCCCGCGATCGCACCTCGCTCGAGCGCGTCGTAGAGCGCATCCTCGTCGATGACGTCGGGGCGCGCGGTGTTCACGAGATAGGCGCTGGGCTTCATGGACGCCAGCCGCCGCGCGTCGAGCATGCCGCGCGTCTCGTCGGTGACGGGGCAATGGATGCTCACCACGTCCGAGCCGCTGAGCAGCCCGTCGAGGTCGACGCGCGTGACGCCCGTCTGCTCGAAGAGCGCGTCGCTCGCGTAGGGATCGAAGGCGACGAGACGCGTGCCGAATGCGCTGAGCCGCGCGGCGACCGCGCGCGCCACCGCGCCCAGGCCGATCAGACCGACCGTGGCGCAGCCCAGCTCGAAGCCGCGCATCTTCTCGTAGCGCGCCATGTACTCCTTGGGGTCGCTCGCCTGCTCGGTGGTGGTGCGCAGGGTGTCGACGATGCGCATCACGTTCCGGGCCAGGATCAGCATGAGGCCGATCGCCAGCTCGGCCACGGCGTCGGCGTTCCGGCCCGGTGTGTAGAGGACCGGGATCCCCAGCTCCGTGGCGCGCTCGACCGAGACGGTGAGCGGATCGGCGCGGCAGGCACCGATCAGCTGCAGCTTGCAGCGGTCGAAGACCTCGCCGTGCACCAGGTCCACCTCGACCAAGAGCACGTCCGCGCCGACCTGGGCCACCTTGTCGGCCAGCTCCTCGAATCGAAGAATCGCGTGTGTTTTGTGCCAGGGCTCGTAGACCACCTCGCCGTGGCGTCGCAGCCGCTCGAGTCCCTCGTCCGTGAAGGACGCCGTCACCAGTGCTTTCACAGGAAGTCGCCTCGCGATGGGCCCGCGCCGGGTTCGTCCGGGCGGGGCCCGAATATTACTTGGTCGCCGGGAGCCGATGAAGGCGGCGTTTCTTGAAGGGGTTCGGGCGCTCGGCTAACCTCGGCGTCGTTTTCGCAGCAGCCCGCGGGATCGCGGCGCGCTCGAGGA
>CAZYWA010000455.1:0-6613 GCA_964650975.1 uncultured bacterium | reverse complement strand
AGCGGTGGCGTGTTCTTCGACGAGGGCATGCTCGCGCACGGCGCGCGCAACCGGGCGCTGTTCGGGCACACCAACGTCGACGACTGGAACGACTTCTTCATCAGTCCGATCCTCGCGTACGTGAAGTGGTGGGTCTTCGCGCTGCTGGGCGTCGGCATCGCCCAGGTTCGCTTGATCCCCGTGGCCTTCAGCATGGGGATCCTGGTGCTCACGTATTTCAGCGCGCGCCGCGCGTGCGGCTGGCGCGCGGCGGTGCTGACCGTCACGCTGCTCGGGTTCTCGTACCTGTTCGTGATGTTCAACCGCATCGGCCTGACGGAAACGTCGGCGCTTTTCTTCATGTCGGCGGCCGGGTTCCTCTGGGGAGAAGGCGTCGCGCGGTTACCGCGAGGCCCGGGCACCACCGGCCACGCCGCGCGCCCCATCCCGCTCACGGCGGCCGCGTACCTCACGCTGGCCGGCGCCAGCACGTTCCTCGCGTACGTCTTCAAGAGCTACCCGTCGTTCCTCTTGGTCCCGTCGCTGGCGTTGCTGGCGACCACGGTGACCTGGCGCTCGACGCCGTCGCCCTGCGTTCCGCGCCACGCGCGGCAAGCGCACGCCGCGATCGCGCTGGGTTTCCTCGCCGTGCTCCTGCCCTGGTACGCGCTCTTCTACCGGCGCCATGCCGACGCGATCCACCACGCGATGCGCTTCTACGAGAAGCAATCGCTGCCCCGCGACCTCCACCAGGCGATCGAGAACATCTGCGATCTGTCGTTCTTCCGCACGTTCTTCCGGGACCCGGTGTTGCTCTACTTCTCGTTCGGCTACCTCGGCGTGCTCATTTACGCGTTCTTTCACGATCGCGAGAAGCTCGATCCGTACGATCTCTTCGCCGGCCTCTGGTTCTCGGCCCACTTCGCCTTCGACGCGCTGCTCAACTACACGCCGGTTCGCTATCACGTGCCCGCGATCCCGCCGATGTGCACGCTGGTGGCGTGCGCGATGGTGCGAGGCAGCCGCCGAGAAACGATCGCGACCCCGCGGCAGCTCAGGCTGGCATCGCTGCCCTTTCTGTGGATCTGGCTGGCCATGCTGATCGGCCACCTACCGCTCTTGCTCGACCGGACCTGGCTGCTGCTCGCCGGGGCGACGGTGCCCTCGCCGAGCAACGCCGAGAAGATGCTCGCGTCCTTCGGCGTGGCCGGGCTCGTGATCGGAGTCGCGGCGCTCTTGGTGCGCACCCGGGGGCGCCGCGAGTGGCACCTGCCGCACGCGCTGGGTTTGCTCGCGTTCGTGGCGCTGCCGCTCGGCTACACGCTCGCCGTGCAGGCGCGCGACTACGCGAGCTGGGCCCTGCACCCGAGCTACCGCGTCCGCGACATCTCGCGGCAGCTCGCCGCGAAGCCGGGGACCGCCTGGATCGCCGGGCTCGCGGCCCCCGAGCTCTGTTTCGAGACGCAGCATCACCCGCTACACGTGTTCGAGAACTTCTTCAACGACAAGGACCTCTTCTCGCGCTACCCGGTCACCCATCTGCTGCTCGACGGGCGTCAGCGCGAGCAGCACTTCTACTACGAGCACTATCCCGAGCAGATGCGCGACGCGGTGCTGCTCGACTCGTTCCCGATCGCGTACACGAACCTCTTCTTGCTGTCGGTGGTCGAGCCGACGGTACGTCCGATCGCGCTCGACGCCGCCGGCACGAGCGGGTTCTCCGCACGGCTGCGGGTGCACGAGCCCGAGCGCGGGCAAGAGCGCCCGGTGCGAGTCGGCTGGGCGCTGGTGCGTGAGATCGCTCCGGGCGATCCGGCGGTTCCGCCGATCACCGGAGAGATCGGCGGCGATGCGCCACTCCCACCGGGAGGCTCGCAGGAAATCGAGATCGGCGGTCCGGCACCGCCCGGTCCTTACCGGCTGCTCTCGTTCGTGCTGCCGGCCCATCGAGCCGTGTTCGACGGACGGTTCTTCGATCACGAATCGGGAAAGCTGGTCGACGATCCGGAGGCCGACGGCGGTCTGGCCTGGAAGACGGGAGTCGCGCTCGGCCGCAACCCGTACATGGCGTTCGGCCCGTACCTGCGCTTCGGGCCCGGCCGTTTCCACGTGACGTTCCGGCTGCGCGCCGGGCCGCAGCAGCACCATGGCGTGCTGGCTCGGATCGAGATCGCTCGGGCCATGGGTCACGGCGTGCTCGCCTCGCGCGCCCTCACCGCGGACGAGCTACCGCCCGACGGCCACTACCACGAGGCCTCGCTCGACTACCTCCACGATCAGGAGGAAGGGCTCGAGTTCCGGGTCATGACGTTCTGTACGGCCGAGCTGTGGCTCGACGACATCGTCGCCGAGATCGCCCCCGGGTCGTGGGCGGATCACTCGATCACCATCCCCGCGACGGGCAGCGAGCCCGCGACGATCGCCAGCGATACGACCCCGCCGCCGTGAGCCCGGACGTCGGGGCTCGAGGGCGCTCGAGCCCCGATCGGCACTCACCGCGCGGGGAGGCGAGACTGACGGGCGGTGAACTTCGTTTCCTGGCGGGGGACTGGACTCTCCGTGGCGCACCGCGCGCGCGTGAGCTTCCGAGCGGCGGCTCTGGTCGCGGTCGTGTCGGCGTGCTCCGGGCACCCGCCCCCTTCGGAGCCGGCCGCGGCCCTGGAGCCGCACACGGCTTCCGAGCCTTTCCACGAGCAGCGGCTCTCGTTCGAACGGTTCGCTCGGATCGATCTGCTGGTGCCCAGCACCGCGCCGCGCCAGGTGGTGTTGTTGCTCTCGGGCGAAGCGGGCTTCGAACGCGAGGCCCGTTCTCTCGGCGAAGCGCTCGCGGCCAGCGGCATCGCCGTGGCCGGAATCGATCTGCGTCCCTACGCGGCGCGAAACCGCCGGCGACGCCCCAACGGCGAGTGCATGTTCCTGTCGGAGGATTTCCAGGCCCTCGCGCGGCGCATCGAGAAGATTCTGTCGTTCCCGTCGTACGCCGAGCCCGCGCTCGTGGGGTACCGAGACGGCTCGGCGACGATCGTCGCGTCGCTGGCGGAGTCGCCGTCGGGGATTTTTCGCGGAGCCGTGACGATCGACTTCTCCCCTGCTCTGGACCTCGGTGTGGCGGCGTGCGGGGGGCACGGTGAGGTGAGCTGGGAAGCGGATCCGAAACAGGGCACCGGGCACCTCGCTCCGCCGGCCGGTCTCCCCGATCCGTGGATCGACATCGAAGACGGTGAGAGAGGCGCTCACGAGACCGAGCAAGCCACGGCGTTCGTCGCACGGACGCCGCACGCCCGAGCGGTCCCGCTCGACGGAGCGGCCCGGGCCGCCGAACCGCCGTCCGTGCCCGTTCGCCAGGTCGAAAGCGCGCTCATCGCTCTCGACGAGTCCGCGCCCACCGGCAGCCCCTCGAGCAATTCGCTACCCAGCACCCTCGGGCTGGTCGAGATGCCGGCGACGCGCGAATCGGCGGACAGCCTCGCGATCGAGCTCTCGGGAGACGGCGGCTGGGGAGGTCTCGACGAGCAGCTCACCGCCGATCTGGTCCGGATGGGCGTGCCGGTGGTGGGCTGGAACTCGCTTCGCTACTTCTGGTCGATGCGCAGCGAGGAAGAGGTCGCGCTCGATCTGGAGCGCATCGCGCGTCATTACCTCGCGACCTGGCGCAAGCAGCGCGTCCTCCTGGTGGGCTATTCGTTCGGCGCCGACGTGATGGCCAGCGTGGCCTACCGCCTTCCGCGCGATCTACGCGAGCGCGTTCGCGTGCTGGCGCTCGTCGGACCCAGCGGCGAGGTCGCGTTGGGTCCTCCCGGAGCCGGACCGCCGGTGGCCGTCCTTCCGGAGCTGGGCCAGCTGCGAGGTCCCGCGCTCTTGTGCTTCGAAGGGAAGAGCGAGCGGACGTCTCTTTGTCCGTCGCTGCCTTCCACGTCCGCTCGAGTCGTCGAGTTCGACGGCGGTCACGCCTTCGCCGGCGATTTCGAGACCATGGCCCGCACGATCGTCGACGCCGCGCACTGAGCGGTGCCGCGCTCCAAGGCCACGCTGCCGCGACGCTTCGTGCTTCGGGGTCTCGCGGCAAGCCTCGACATTTATGACGTTCAAAATAACTTATCAACGCGCTAATCGATCATGACGCACAGATGGCCACTTTTGTGATGATATTGGATCTTGTGCCGGCCATCCTCGTGGCCTGCCTTCCTATTTTCAACGCGATAATGATTACCGCCAACGGCGCGAACAAGCGGACTCAGCTCCGAGGGCTTCCGGTACTCGGCTGCCTGCTCGTCCTCGCGATCGCGCGATGCGGCGGCGGTTCGTCCACGCCACCCGCGACACCCACTCCTCCCTCCGGACCCCCAGGCGGCGGATCGCCACCGCCCACCGCCGCACCCTTCGATGCCGTGGCCGTGGACCTGCAAGGTCGTGCCCTCGAGCACGCGCAGGTCAAGTACATGAGCGGTGGGAAAGCCGTGGGCGATCCCGCCATCACGATCAGCGCGGACGAGAGCGCGCATTGGTGCGATGCACGCCCGAAGCCGTGCTCGGCGGCGCCACCTGGGTTCTTCTCGAGCGCTTCGCCGACGCCGTTCGGGCTCTACATCCTGAAGGTCAAAACGGCGGACGAGCGCACGGCCTCGTCGTTGCCCATTCGCTTTCGCGAGGGGTGGTCACCGCGGGCGATCGCGTTCGCCGTACCCGCGCCGCCACCGCCGTCGTCGGTGTGCACAGGCGACTACTTCCGTCCTGGAACCTGGGTGCTCGCAGCCTCGTACTTCGGGGCCGTCGCGACGCCGCCCGACGTGCTCGCCGCCGATCTCACCCGGATGGCCAGCGTGGGCATCTGCGACATCCGGGTGTGGACCGAGTGGAACACCCCGGACGACTCGTCACGAGTCTTCGACGCCAACGGCAACAGCGTCCGACTCGACGATCTCGGGCGCGTCGTCCAGACGGCTTGCGATCTCGGCATGAACGTCGACCTCACCATGTCGACCGCGCGCTACACGATCGCCGCCACGGGCTTTTCACGCGCGGCCCAGCAGCGCGCGCTCGAAGCGCTGGTCACCGCGTTCGACCGCGACTCGTGCGTGGGGTTCATCGACGCCGACAACGAGTCGAACAAATCCGGAGCTCCGGGCGACGCGGGGATCCAGTACCTGTCGCCGGAGGAGATCCGCACGCTCTTCTCCGCGGCGCGCGCCATCGACCCGACCCGCAAGCTCACCGTCAGCGCCGCGGGGGCGCCGTTCGGGACGACCACCGGCGTGCTGAGCGGCGCGGAGTGGTACACGTCGATCGAGGCGCTCGGAACGCAGCTCGACTTGCTCGCCCCGCACTTCCCGCGCTCCCCGACGTGGGGCGAAACCGAGGGTCCCAACCTCACCGCCCTGGTCGCGCACATGCACGCTCCCGTGCCGCCGGTCTACGACCAGGAGCCCGCGCGACAGCGGGACGACGGCACCAGCTGGCCGGTCCAGAGCTACGTGGATGCGTATCAGGGTGCGAAAGCCGCGGGCGCGATGGGCTTCTGCTTCCACACGGCCGCGGGCACCCACGACTCCGCGGACTCGCAGCCGAGCTGGTGGGACGACCTCGACCCGAGCGAGCAGCAGATCGTCGACCAGCTCACCGCTCTGGCTCGCTGATTCGCCTCGCTCGCTCTGGCATTTCGCGCCACCGTGAACCATTCTCGGCCGCCTCGTCATCGTTCGAAATCGTCGCGTTTTAACGGGAAAACACCATGATCCGCGATCTCGCTCGCTCTCTCTGGCTGGTGGCCCTGGCCGTGTTCCTCGGCTGCGGCGGCAGCAGCAATCCCGCGGGCAACCATCCGCCGATCGCGAACGCCGGCCCCGACCAGGACGTGACCACCGGTGGCACGGTGACGCTCGATGGGAGCTCGAGCAACGACCCCGACGGCGACCTGATCACGTACGCGTGGACGTTCACGAAGATCCCGGCGTCGAGCAAGGCACAGCTCTCGGACCCGACGTCGGTCAAGCCGACCTTCACGGCCGACGTGGACGGGCGCTACCACGCCGAGCTCGTGGTGAACGACGGCAAAGTGGACAGCGAGCCCAACGATGTCGTGATCTCGGCCACCACTCCCAACGCGCCGCCGACCGCGGCCGCGGGACACGACCAGAGCGTCGCGGTGAGAAGCGTCGTCGAGCTCGACGGCAGCGCCAGCAGCGACCCGAACGGCGACCCGCTCACCTACCAGTGGTCGTTCGTCTCGAAGCCCGCGGGTAGCCAGGCCGGCATCAAGGACCCGACCGCCGTCCAGACCCTGTTCGTCGCCGACGTGGCCGGCGAATTCGACGTCCAGCTGGTGGTGAACGACGGACAAGTGTCGAGCACGCCGAACCTGGTGGTGTTCACGGCATCGGTCCAGAACGCGGCACAGGTCGCGAACGCGGGCCCCGACCAGAGCGTCACCGTCGGCGCGGTGGTCGCGATCGACGGCAGCGCCAGCAGCGACCCGAACGGCGATCCACTCCACTACCACTGGTCCTTCGTCTCGAAGCCGGACGGAAGCCAGGCCGGCATCGCCGATGCGAGCGCCGCGCAGACCGTGTTCGTGGCGGACGTCGCCGGCGACTACGTGGTGCAGCTCATCGTCGACGACGGCCAGGCGCCGAACCCG
>CAZYWA010000454.1:0-6617 GCA_964650975.1 uncultured bacterium | reverse complement strand
GCACGCTCCGAGCGAGCCCGCCGAGGCGCCGGCCCCGGCTCCCGAGGCCAAGCCCGCGTCGGGACCGGGTGGCGCGGGGAGCGACGAGATCTTCCGCTTCGGCGCCGCTCCGGTCGCCAAGCCGGCGGCACCGGCCGAGACCGCGCCCGTCCCCAAGGCCGATGACCTCGAGTCGAAGAAGGACGACCAGGGTCACGACAAGATCTGGTGGCAGCAGCAGACGGCGGCGGCCCTCAATCGCCAGAGCAAGGCCGCCGACCAGGTGCACACGCTGGAAGCGAACAAGATCGTGGCGACGGCCGGGTACATCTCGGACCGCGCCAAGTACCATCATGAGCTCGACTCCGCCCGCGCCGAGCTCGAAGCCGCGAACAAGGCCGTGGACGACCTTCACAAGCAAGCCAAGAAAGACGGTGCCGATCCCAAATGGCTGGTGCTGCCGGGGATGGAAGAGGCGAGCGGGACCAAGAAACCGTGACGCTTCTCGAGAAGATCGAACGCAACGAAGCGCGAGTCGGGGTCATCGGCTTAGGCTACGTCGGGTTGCCGCTCGCAGTGGAGTTCGCCCGCGCCGGTCTGCGGGTGACCGGTTTCGACGTCGACGCGGCACGGGCCCGCCAGGTCCAGGACGGTTCGAGCTACATCTCGGACGTACCCACCGAGGTGCTGGCGCCGCTGGTCGCGGAGCGGCGTATCTCGGCGACCACGAACTTCGACGAGCTCAGCGACATGGATGCGATCAGCATCTGCGTCCCGACACCGCTCCGGAAGACCAAGGACCCGGACATCTCGTACATCGTCGAGGCGGCCGAGGCGGCCCGCAAGCGGTTGCGCCGCGAGCAGCTGGTGACCCTCGAGAGCACCACGTATCCAGGGACCACCGAGGAAGTGGTGCGGCCGATCCTGGAGGCCGACGGCCTCAAGGTGGGCCAGGACGTGTTCCTGGCGTTTTCGCCGGAGCGGGTCGATCCCGGAAACGCGCGCTTCCACACTCGCAACACGCCGAAGATCATCGGTGGCAGCACGGCTCGCTGCGGCGAGGCGGCGAAGCGGCTCTACGAGAAGGCCGTCGAGCGGGTGGTGCTGGTCTCGTCCACCCAGACCGCCGAAATGGTGAAGCTGCTCGAGAACACGTTCCGCGCGGTCAACATCGGCTTGGTGAACGAGATCGCCATCATGTGCGATCGGCTCAAGCTCGACGTCTGGGAAGTGATCAACGCCGCGGCCACCAAGCCGTTCGGGTTCCTGCCGTTCTTCCCCGGCCCCGGCCTCGGCGGGCACTGCATCCCGATCGACCCGCACTACCTCTCGTGGAAGCTCAAGCTGCTCAACTACAACGCGCGCTTCATCGAGCTGGCCGGCGAGGTCAACTCGGCCATGCCGCGCTACGTGGTCGATCGACTGGCCCACGCGCTCAATGCCCGGCGCAAGTGCCTGAACGGCTCGAAGATCCTGGTGCTCGGTGTCGCGTACAAGAAGGACGTCTCGGACGTGCGCGAGTCGCCGGCGCTCGACATCATCGAGCTGCTGCGCGAGGCCAGGGCCGACGTGAGCTACCACGATCCCCACGTGCCCAAGCTCGTGCACGGTCCGGTGTCGCTCGAGAGCGTGATCCTCGACGAGCAGCGGCTTCGCGGCTCGGACGCGGTGGTGGCGGTCACCGATCACGCGGCGATCGCCTGGGATTGGGTCGGTCGCGTGGCGCCGCTGGTGTTCGACACCAGGAACGCGATCCCGGGTCTCCACGACAACGTCGTCAAGCTCTGACCGGTACCTGCGGTCTCGCGATTCGCGCTTGGCTCTCGCGATGAAACGTGCGCTCGCCGCGACCGCGCTCTCGATCCTGACCGGGTGCGCCATCGTCGACGCGGGCGAGAGCCGCGAGGCCGAGTACTACCAGCAGGTCGTCGACCTGCAGCAGAAGCTCGACGACCAGAGCGCCGAGCTCGAGAAAACGAAAACGCGCGTCACCGAGCTCGAGAGCGACGAGCACGCGCGCTTCATCGACGCCTACCTGCAGGGGCAAACGGGAACGCCCGACCAGGGTCTCGCCGCCTGGGACGCGTTCCTGCAGGATTTCCCGCAGAGCCCGCTCGCCGCTCCCGCGCGCGAGCTGCGCGACCGGAACCGCGCCCGAGCGCTCGAGCTCGAGGTCATCGAGGCCGACGAGTACCGGGCCCTGCTCGACAAGCTCAAGACCGCCGAGCCGGCGCAGCGCAGCGTCCTGATCGACGACTTCCTGACCCGCTACCCGAACTCGACCCGGCGCGCGGACCTCGAGAAACGCCTCAAGACACAGGGCGACATCGATGCGCTGAGGAACCGCTTTTCGCCGCCCACCGACGCGCCGCCCGCGCCGAGCGGTTCGCCGGAGCGGGCCCCCGAGCCCTCGGGCAGCGGCGCCACCTCGGGCCGCGTTCGGGTCGACGTGCCGCTCACGAAGCCCGCTCCGTAGCGCCGCCGGACCAAGGTTCGCGTCATGCGGGACGCCATTCGATCGCCGTTCGCGCAGGATCTGGTCGAGCGGTTCGCGCGCTTCCGGGTGGTGCTCGTCGAGCCCAAGTTCTCGGGCAATCTGGGTCTCGTGGCGCGCGCGATGTCGACCGCCGGATTCACCGACCTGCACCTGGTGCGTCCGCGCGCGGCCGTGGATCCGGAGGCGCGCAACCTGGCGATGGCGGGGCGGCCGATCCTGGACTCGGCCACGGCGCACGAATCGCTCGAGCAAGCGCTGGTGGGCATCGACCTGGCTCTCGCGGTGACGCGCTTCGGCGGGCGCATGCGCCCCAATCCGGTTTCTCCGGCGGGCGCCGCCCGGCTGTTGCTCGACCTTCTGCCCGGATCGCGCGCCGCGCTCGTCTTCGGCGCCGAGGACCGCGGCTTGAGCCGGGCCGACTGCGCGCCGGCCTGGGCATTCGTGTCGATTCCCACCGGCGGCAGCGGATCGCTCAATCTGGCACTCGCGGTCGCGGTGGTGTTGCACGCATTCGCCGCGCGGGCTCTGGAGCGCGTTCCGGAAGGCTCGCTGGCCGCCGAGGAGCGTGCCAGTGCGGCGCGCCGGTTGATCGAGCTGCTCACTTCCGTGGGCTTCCTCGAACCGGCCGACTCGCCGCACCTGGTTCCCAAGGTGCTCGCGACGCTCGCCCGGCTCGAGCTCGACGCCCGTGAGATCAAGATCCTGCATGGCGTGCTCGGTCAGTTGGAGAAGCACCTGCGACCGATAAACGAAGGGCCGGCCTCGTGAAGGCGCTGATCGGCGCCGTGCAGGCGCCCTTCACCCGCGGCGGAGCCGAGGCGCTGGTGGACGGGCTCGAGGCGCGGCTCAAGGCGCGCGGGCACCGCACCGACGTGCTGCGCATTCCGATGCGCATGCTGCCGCGCCCGGAGCTGGTCAAGAACTGCCTGTTGTGGCGGATGCTCGATATCGAGGAGAGCTACGGCGAAGCGATCGATCTCTTCATCGCCACGAAGTTCCCGTCTTACCTGGTGCGCCACTCGCGGAAGGTCGTGTGGCTCTTCCACCAGATGCGCGAGGTCTACGAGCTCTACGGCACGCGCCTCTCCGGCTGGGAGGGGGCGGGCATGGACTCGGTGGTGCGCGATGCGATCCACCGGCTGGATCGCGTCGGGCTCGCCGAGGCCCGCAAGATCTTCACGATCTCCAGGACCGTGGCGGACCGCCTGGCGCGGACCACCGGCTTCACGGCCGAATGCCTCTACCACCCGCCGCCGCTCGCGGGGCGCACCCGCCAGGAAGAGGCCGAGGACTACGTGTTCACGGTGAGCCGCCTCGACCGCACCAAGCGGGTCGAGCTCCTGGTCGAGGCGATGGCGCACGTGCGCTCGCCCGTGCGCGCGGTCATCGCCGGCGAAGGGCCGGAGCGAGAAGCGCTGGAGCGGCGGGTGGCCGAGCTCGCTCTGGGAAGCCGGGTGTCGTTCGCCGGGCGCCCGGACGATCACCAGCTGGTCGACCTCTACGCGCGCTCGCTGACGGTTTTCTTCGCGCCCTTCGACGAGGACTACGGATACGTGACGCTCGAGGCCTTTCTCTCGGGCAAGCCGGTGATCACGTCACCGGATTCGGGAGGGGTCCTCGAGTTCGTGGAAGACGGCGTCACCGGGCGGGTCGTTCCGCCGCAGCCCGAGCGATTCGCCGAGGCGATCGACGCGCTCCACGGCGATCGCGCGCGGGCACGGTCGCTCGGCCTCGAGGGACACGCTCGGGTTGCGCCCATCTCGTGGGAGTCGGTGCTCGACGTGTTGACCTCAGCCTGAAGGCACCGGCTCGACTGGCAAGAGTCCGCACGATGCGACTGGCCCTCTTCGCCCCGGTGAATCATCCCGATCGTCCGCAAGGACGGGATGCGCTTCGTCTGGCGCGCGCGCTCGATCGGATTTCGGATTTGACCACGTATGTCCGCGTCGATCCCGCTCGGCCAGGTCCGCTTCCGGCCCACCTGCGCGTCGAGAGCCAGCAAGCCTTCGAGTGCGCGGCGCTTCGCGGCGAGTTCGACCACGTCCTCTACTTCCTCGCCAACGACGCCTACCTCTGCGAGTACGTGGGCCGCCGCCTCGAAGCCGCCCGTGGCAACCAGCCTGGCGGCGTGGTGCTGCTCCGGGACGCGACGCTGCAGCACTATTTCCAGACCGTGACGCTGTACCTCGGCGACGCGCGCAACTATCTCGAAGGCATGGCGCAGTCCCACGATGACCTGGGCGAGCGGGCCGGTCCGGTGGTCACGGCGGGTGGCGGACGCGACGTGATGTTCCGTGAGCTCGACATGCTGCGCTTCTTCCTCGAGGGCGCGGCCGCGGTGCTGGTCTCGACCCCCGAGCTCGAGCGACGGGTGGCGGGTCTGAGCGGGCAGCTCGTCCCGCTGGTCGGCCGGGTGCCGCGGGGCGTTGCCGTCGCGAGCTCGTCGCGCGAGCTGCGCGATCGGGCCCTGGCGGCGGCGGGACTCACGCCGCCGAGGGACGCTCGCGCTTACCTGGTCCGCGTGGGTTCTGCCCCGCTCGAGCAGCGTGACGCTCTTGCCGTAGCACTTCGCCTGGCGGAGGACGAATCCCCGGTGTGTGTGGTGTTGCAGGGCATGGCTCCTGCGGAGCAAGTGACGCACGATCGGATCGGATGGTCGCCCGAGGAGCCCGCCGACGAGGGCGAAGTGCCGGCGTGGGATGCGGTGATCGATTTGCGCGAGCCGGTCGCTGGCCAGGTGCTGGCGGAAGTGCTGCGCTGGATGTCGGCGCAGGTTCCCGTGGTGGTCGGTGACTTTCCGGCGTTCGGCGACCTGCCGCCCGGAATGCCGCTCAAGGTGTCGATCGCGCCGTTCGATCCGGTGGCCGCGAGCGCCGCCGCGCGACACGCGCCGGGCACCGCGGCGATCGAGTCGTCGCGGGCATTGGTCACGCGCGAGCACTCGGCCGATGCCGAGGCCGCCGCCGTCCTTCGCTTTCTCGGGCAGCGCACCCTCGATCTGGCCGAGCGCACCGCGATCCTGGGTAACGTGCGGGAGAGGATCCTGGCCGAGCGTCGCCGCGCCACGTGCATGCGCATTCGCGAGGGAGTGTTCCGCGGAATGCCCACCGATCTGCCAGGCGGTCTCGGAGCGCGCTGGGCGGAGGAGGTCGACGCCGAGCTCAAGAGTTGGGGGATCGATTGCGCGCCGCTTGCGGATCGAGTCGCGTGAACGCGATCCAGCCGCCCAGCGAGTAGCAAGCTCCAAAGCCCAGCGTCACCAGGCTCACGGCCCACGCCGACGCGAAGGCCAGCGACTTCTCGACGCCGAGCGCCGTGAACGCCAGTCCCCACGCGGCCTCGAGAGTCCCGAAGCTACCGACGGCGGTGACCGGGATGCTCGAGGCCAGGTTCGCGACGCTCGCGCCCACGATCACGGTCGAGAGCGGCAGATCCAGCCCGAACCCGCGCAGGATGAGCCAGTAGCAAACGAAGATCGAGAGCCAGCAACCGGCCGACGCGACCATCAGCAAGCCGCGGATCTCGAGCGGCGTGGCCGCGATCTGCTTCGCCAGCTCGTCGAGATGATCGACCATCGAGCCGAACCGGCCGCGTGTCGCACGCCGCGGCGCCAGCGCGCGTAGCGCCCGCGTGCCGAGACCGACCAGCGGGCCGATCGCCAGGTAGCCGATCGTGCACACGCCGAGCGCGGCAATGGCGAGATGCAGCGCGCGGTCGTGCGGGATGCCGACGTCGCCCGCGAAACGCGCAAGCGCCAGCGCCACGATGGCGGCCACCGCCACCAGATCCAGGATGCGGATCTGCAACAACCCCAGCATCCCGGCCGTGAACGTGGCGCCGCCCAGGCGCTTCACGAGGTAGCCATAGGCCAGCTCGCCGCCGCGCGCGGGCAGCACCCGGTTCAGGAAGCTGTGCAGCGAGGTGACGGTCATGAGCCGCTTCGAGTCGAGGCCCGCGCCGGTGGCCCGATAGCGGATGAAGCGGAAGCCCATCAAGCTGCTGTAGGCGAGAGCGGCCGCCGCGATGGGCGCCGGGTTCCGCGACTCCCAGAGTCGCCGCACCACGGTCTTGTCGATGTTTCGCGCCATCCACCAGAAAAGCGCGGCGGTGACCGCCAGGCCCACGAGGAAGCGCTTGAGCG
>CAZYWA010000453.1:0-6640 GCA_964650975.1 uncultured bacterium | reverse complement strand
GTCGGGCAGCGAATAATTCATGATCGTGTGTTTCGTGATTTCGGGCAGCAGCAATGATCCGCTCCCGACGTCGCGGCGGCCCACGGGGCCGCGATCAAGACCAGCGCGAGCGTCGCCAGGGCGACCAGCGAGCGACGCCGAGGAACAGACCGGTTCGTGAAATGGCTCTGCACAGGCGGAATCTCTCGTTACGCAACCGCAAGCTCGAGCGCGGAGCCTGCCGCTGCACGAGCCACTGTGCAGGAACCACGCCAGCGACGCCGGAGGCGCGCCCGGGAACCGTCAGTCGGGCAGCGGATAGACCAGCGGCACTTCGGACTTGTTGAGGATCTCGTGGCCGGCGTCGTCGTTGACGTGGAAGAACCGCTCCGGCTTGCACAGGAAGTCGCTGATCCGGATGTTGGGTGGCGACGAGTCGATGAACACGCGGCCTTCGATCGCGGTGCCGTCGGTGAGCAGGAAGCGCGCCCGCGTCTGGCCGACGTAGTAGAGCGCCGGATCCTCGTCGTTGGTCTCGTCGTTGAGCACCGTCGCCCGCATCACCGAGGTACGGGTCACCAGCACGATACCGCCGCTGCCCTTGGCGTCGAACGGGAAATAAGGCAGCGGCTCGTTGAAGTAGTGGAGTACCCGGGTCCACACCCACACGCCTGGCCCGTCCTCCGGAAACAGGAACACGCTGCCGTCGAGCACCGTCCCGCCGTGAAGGTAGAGCCGGATGAGGATCCGCTCTTTACCGATGTGCAGGTTGTGCCTCGATTCCATCCGGCCTCCGGACTGCGCTGCGCTGACCTTCGCCTCGACCTGCCGAACGATAGCTCCGCTCGCTGGGCCTAGCCCGCACGATCTGCGGAGAAGCGGACGTCCTGGATCACGAGCTGGGGCGCCCCGGACCGCCGGGACGCGGGGGCATGCCAGGCCCACCGGGCCGCGGCGGCAGGCCAGGTCCGCCGGGGCGCGGCATCGGCGTGACTGGGCCGCCGGGGCCGGGACCGGGTCGAGAGGGCGGGACGCTTCCTCCCGGGCCCGATCGTGGCATCGGCGTGGGCGGACCGCTCATGCCGCCACCGCCGCCCACCAGCCGTTGCAACGCCGCCGGATCGGACGAGTACTCGAGCGCGTCCTCCAGCGTCACCTTGCCGGCCTGGATGAGCTTGGCGAGCGCTTGCTCCATGGTCTGCATGCCGACCTGCGTTCCGGTCTGCATGACGCTCTGCAGCTGCGAGGTCTTGCCCTCGCGGATCAGGTTCGCGATCGCCGGGTTCGAGATCAGGATCTCGAAGGCGCCCGCCCGGCCCTTCCCGTCCGTGGTCCGGACCAGGCGCTGCGCCACCACGAACTTGAGCGACTCGGCGAGCATCGAGCGCACCTGGCTCTGCTGGTCGGCGGGAAAGCTGTCGACGATGCGATCGACGCTCTTCGAGGCCGAGTTGGTGTGCAGCGTCCCGAACACCAGGATCCCGAACTCGGCGCAGGTGAGCGCCTGCGAGATGGTCTCGAGATCGCGCATCTCGCCCACCAGGATCACGTCCGGATCCTCGCGGCCGGCCGCGCGGATGGCCTCGGCGAAGGACGGCGCGTGAATGCCGACCGCGCGCTGGGTGACGTGCGAGCTCTTGTTGGGGTGCACGAACTCGATCGGATCCTCGATGGTGAGGATGTGCGCCTCGCGCTCGCGATTGATGGCGTCGATGATCGCCGCGAGCGTGGTGCTCTTGCCGCTGCCGGTGGGGCCGGTCACCAGCACCAGGCCGCTGCGCAACTTGGGCACCAGCTGGATCGCGGGCGGCAGCGCCAGATCGTCGATCGACGGTACCTTCTCGGGGATCAGCCGGAACACCGCGGCGATGCCGCGCTGGGTGCGGAACACGTTGGCGCGCGCCCGCGCCACGTCGGGAATCTCGATCGCGAAGTCGGCCTCGCCGGTCTGCTCGAGGCTCGCGGCGAGGCGCAGGTCGA
Source organism: uncultured bacterium (assembly GCA_964650975.1). Taxonomy (GTDB): domain Bacteria; phylum JADJOY01; class JADJOY01; order JADJOY01; family JADJOY01; genus CAZYWA01. Next base: position 4,681 of record CAZYWA010000453.1, on the reverse strand, counting down.
AAAGCGGTTCGACGCAGGCGCGGGTGTCGTCGGCGGTGAGCACCTTGGGATCGCGCTCGGCCAGGTGCCCGTGGACCCGCATCATCACCGGATAGCCGGGAGAAAGGTGCAAATCGGAGCCGCGACGCTCCTTGAGCTCGCGGATCAGCGCGTGAACGCGCGGCTCGGTCATGGGCGCATCCCCAGCAGCTCGCGCAGCATGCGCGCGTCGTTGGCCTTCTCGAGCGCGCCTTCCGCGGTGATCACGTTCGCCTTCACCAGGTCCCGCAGCGATTCCTCGAGGCGGTGCATCCCCAGGGCCCGTCCGGTCTGCAGCACCGACGGGATCTGGAAGGTCTTGGCCTCGCGGATCAGGTTCGCGACCGGCGGCGTCGCGATCAGGATCTCGGTGGCGACCACCAGGCTCTTGCCGTCGGCGCGGCGCACCAGCTTCTGCGACACGATCGCGCGCAGCGACTCGGAGAGCATGGTGCGCACCTGCGACTGCTGGCCGGCGGGATAGGCGTCGATGATGCGGTCGATGGTCTTGTGGGCCGAGGTGGTCATGAGCGTGCCGAACACCAGGTGGCCGGTCTCGGCGGCGCGGATCGCATTCGAGATGGTCTCGGGATCGCGCAGCTCGCCGATCATGATCACGTCCGGGTCCTCGCGCAGCGCCGCGCGCAGCGCCGACGCGAAGCTCTCGGTGTCGCGCAGCACCGCGCGCTGGTTGACCAGCGACTGCGCGCGCGGATGCAGGTACTCGATCGGGTCCTCGATGGTGAGCACGTGCTTGGCGGAGGTCTCGTTGATGAGCCGGAGCAGCGCCGCGAGGGTGCAGGTCTTCCCCTGGCCGGCCGGGCCGGTGATCAGCACCATGCCGTGCGCCAGCCCCACGAACTCCTTGAGCTTCGCGGGAAGCCCGAGCGACTCGATGGTGGGGATCTCGAGCGGGATGATGCGGAACACACCGTTCAGCCCGCGGCGCGCGCGAAACACGTTGCCGCGATAGCGCCCGGTCGGCGGAACCGCGTAGGCGAGGTCGACGCTCTGGCGCTTCTCGAGCTCGGCCTTCTGCGCGGGATCGAGCACCTCGAGCAGCATCGATTGCAGCTCGGCCTCGGGGATGGGCGGCGCGTCGGTGCGCTTCAGGTCTCCCAGCACGCGCATCATGGGCGGCGCCCCGGCCGCCAGGTGCAGGTCGGAGGCACCCAGCCGTCGCGCCGCCGCCAGGAGTGGGTCGATCCTCGCCAAGTCGTCAGCTCCTCACTCGACGCCGGACATGCCGATGTCGCCCTCGCGCCGGAACGGCACGCTGACGTCGCCGAGGATCGAGTTCACGATCACGTCGCCTTCCAGCACGTAGTGGTTCTTGGCGAGCCGCACCAGCGACTTGAGGGTCTTGCCGAGCGAGTCGTAGCTCACCTGCAGCGGCAGCTGGACCTCGGTCTGGGCATTCTCCTCGAGCGTGATCGGCGTCTCGAGCTCGCCGGTCAGGAACTGCTCGTCATTCACCTTGAGGCGATAGCTGAGCCCGTCGATCTTCTGGGTCGCTCCCGAGAAGTTGGTGAGCAGCACCCGGAAGTTGAGCGGCAGGCCGCCCGAGCGCGGGGCGCCCACCTGCACGTCGAGCACCTTGACCTTGAGGTCCTCGGGGGAGATCCGCCCGAAGTAGGCGCACGACGACGTCGCGATCGAAAGCAGCAGCATGACGACGTAGGGCCGGCGACGCATCGATTGGTCCCCGACCCGCGACCGTGGTAACTCGCGCGAGTCGAGAGGCAGGTTCTACCCTCCTCCGGCACTCGGTGGAAGGCCGAGCGAACCGAAATTCATGGCGATTCGCGTGCGCGACTTGCGGGTGGCGTCTCCCGACGACGGCGAGAGCCTCGCCGCGGCGGCGGCGGCGCGGCTGAGAGCGCGGCGCGGAGAGCTCCGCGAGATCTCGGTGGTGCGGCGCTCGCTCGACGCGCGCAAGCGTCCGCCGGTGTGGGTGGTGACGGTCGACGTCGAGATCGAGGGCGAGAGCACCGCCGAGGACGCGGTGCTCGCTCGCGCCGCGAGCGCCACCGTGTTCCGCGCGCCAGAGCCGCCGCGGCCGTTTCGAGTCGGGAAGACCCGCGGCGATTTCACGCCGGTGGTGATCGGCGCGGGGCCCGCCGGGCTCTTCGCGGTGCTCACGTTCCTGGAGGCCGGCGTGGTGCCGGTGCTGGTGGAGCGCGGGCGCCCGGTGGAGCAACGCTCCCGCGACGTCGCTCGTTTCTTTCGCGGCGCGGGGCTCGATCCCGAGAGCAACATCCAGTTCGGCGAAGGCGGTGCCGGCACGTTCTCCGACGGCAAGCTCTACACGCGGCGCCGCGACGCGAGCCTCGAGCTGGTGCTCCGGCGTTTCGTCGAATTCGGAGCGCCATCCGAGATCCTGACCGAGGGGCGGCCGCACATCGGCACCGACCGGCTGCGCGACGTGCTGCGCAACCTGCGCGCGACCTTCCGAGAGGCCGGCGTCGAGCTGCGCTTCGGCGAGCGCGTGGAGCGGTTCGAGATCGCGGGCGGGCGGCTCGTCGAGGTGGCGCTTTCGGGCGGCGCATCGCTGCGCTCTCCCGCCACGGTGCTCGCCACCGGGCACAGCGCGCGCGACACGGTGCTCGAGCTGGCGCGCGCCGGGCTCGCGCTCGAGGCGAAGCCGCTCGCGATCGGGCTGCGCGTCGAGCATCCGCAGTGGTGCGTGGACGTCGCTCGCTACGGCGCGCGCCGCGACGCGGGACCGCGGCCACTTCCGCCGGCCGATTACAACCTCACGGCGCAGGTCGGGGATCGCGGTGTCTATACCTTCTGCATGTGCCCGGGGGGGCGCATCCTCGCCGCCACCAGCGAGACCGGGGCCGTGGTGACCAACGGCATGAGCGCTCACTCGCGCGGCGCGCCGCGCGCCAACAGCGGTGTGGTGGTGACGGTCGAGCCCCGCGATTTCGGCGGCGATCGCGACCCGCTCGCGGGCATCGCGTTCCAGCGCCGCTGGGAGGCGGCGGCGTTCGAGCTGGGAGGCGGGGACTATCGCGCTCCCGCGCAGCAGCTGGTGGACTTCATCGAGGAACGCGCGACCGAGAGCGAGCTGCGCTCGAGCTACCGGCCTGGCGTCCGCCCGGCACTGCTCGACGGCTGCCTTCCCGAGTGGGTGGCGGGCGCTCTGCGTGACGGCTTGCGCCGCTTCGGCGCCGAGATGCCGGGCTTCGTGAACGCCGACGCCGTGCTGGTAGGCGTCGAGACCCGCACGTCCTCTCCGGTGCGGATCCCGCGCACCGGGAAAGGCGAGGCGCCAGGCGCGGCCACGCTCTACCCGGCGGGAGAGGGCGCCGGTTACGCGGGCGGAATCACCACCGCCGCGCTCGACGGCATGCGCGCCGCCCGCCACGTGCTGGAAGCGGCGGGAATTCGCGGCTGAAAGCGAGTCTTTTGGGGCCCCACCCCTGAGTCGGCTCGCTTCGCTCGCCGGGCGCCTCTCGGCGCCGGCACGAGGTCGACGCGAACAGTCGGTTCGGGGGTAACGCCGAGGGGAAGCGTCCCCGAACCGACGGACGAGGAATTCCTCACGGGCCCCGAGTTTCTTCCAAGGCTCCGGGCTGGCTGCTATATGCGAACGCAAGCATGCGAACCATCGGTGCCCTCAATCTGGTCCTGGCGCTCGCCTACCTGATCTGGCGGATGCAGACCCGGCGTCCGTGGATCGAGCGCGTGCCGCTGGTGTTCGACGCGGCGATCGCGGTGGGCTTCGCCGCGGCCGGCATCAACCTGCTGGTCGACGAGGATCCGGCGTCGGCGATCGTGCAAGGCGCCACCGGCACGCTCCAGATGACCGCGGCGCTCGCGGTGGCGCACTTGGTCGCGTGGATCGTGGGCCGCATCCCGGGATGCTCCGGCGTGCTCCTCGAGCTCGAGCTTCCGGTCGCCGAGCGCGAAGCCGCGCTGCGCTGGCTGCGCCATCGCCTGAGCCAGGAAGGCTTCGTGCTGGAGCGCGCCAAGCGCGGCGCCGACCTGGTCGCCTTTCAGGGAGGCAACCCCTCGGCGTGGGACCGCCGCATCCGTCCCAAGCGCCTGTGGGCGACGCTCCGCCCCGGCGAACGCACCGACCGCCTGATCGCCGACCTGCGCGTCCGCTACGTGCCCCCGGCCATGGGCTTCGACGGCCCGCTCCGCGCCTTGGTCGATTCGATGCTCGTCGAGGGCGCCCCGCCGCCCTCGCCTCCCCGCTCCAGTCGCGCCACCGAATGGTTCCCCATCGAGTTCCTGGTCATCGCCGGCTTCATGCTGATGTTCGCGCTGGTCAGCTACTACCGCTTTTGAGCGGCGCCCAAGTCGGCAGCAAGGCCGCCTCGCGCGGCGGGCGACCGGGGGGCGTGCGCGGGGACGTCTCGGCGGGCGCTCGAGACTGGATCGTTCACTGGCCGAGGCTGCATTCGCCCGCGCGTTTGGGGCCAACTCCCGACGATCGTTCCAAAGGTGCGCGGGCTCGAGCCCCTCGCCCACCCCCCACTCGCCCGCCGCACGAGGCGGCACACGATCAGGCCCGAGCTGCCAAGAATCGGCGCACGAAACCTGGTGGCGTGACAGTACGCGCGGTCGGCCGTGGCGGCTGTGGGCCGACGCAAAAGCACCGCGCCGCAAGGCGCGCGGCGAGCAACGCGAGCCGACTCGGGGGTGGGGC
>CAZYWA010000452.1:0-6640 GCA_964650975.1 uncultured bacterium | reverse complement strand
CCCGGGGTGCTCGAGGCCGAGCAGCGCGATGGCGTTGTCGTCGCGATGCCGCAGGCGCAAGGCCGAATGCAGGCCGGCCTTCCCTCGGCGTCGATGGCGATGGCCGGCCGTGCCCCGGGGCGGGCGCCCGCCGGCGCGCCGCCAGCTTGGCTCAGCAGCTGCGAGGGACCGCAGCCCGCCGTCAGAGCAGCGTGCCGTGCAGGATGATGCTGGCGACCGTGAAGTAGATGACGATTCCGCTCACGTCGACCAGCGTCGCCACGAACGGCGCCGAAGCGCTCGCGGGGTCGAACCCGATCCGCCGCAGCACCAGCGGCAGCATCGAGCCCGCGAACGTTCCCCACAACACGATCCCCACCAGGCTCAAGCTGACGGTGACCGCGATCAGCACGTAGTGCTCGCCGTAGAGCTGGTGGCGCTGCGGCCAGAACACGATGCGCACGAAGCCGATGCTGCCCAGCAAGCAACCCAGCGTCAGCCCCGCGGCGATCTCGCGCCGCATGACCCGCCACCAGTCGGTGAGTCGCACCTCGCCCAGCGCCATGGCGCGGATGACCAGCGTCGACGCCTGCGAGCCTCTGTTGCCGCCGCTCGAGATGATGAGCGGAATGAAGAGCGCCAGCACCACGGCGCGCTCGATCTGGCGCTCGAAGTAGCCCATCGCGGTGGCGGTCAGCATCTCGCTCAGGAAGAGCGCCGTGAGCCAGCCGCCGCGCTTCCGGATCATGCTGAAGAAGCCGATCGCGAGGTAGGGCGCGTCGAGGGCCTCGACGCCGCCGTACTTCTGCATGTCCTCGGTGGCCTCTTCCTCGACGACGTCGAGGATGTCGTCCGAGGTCACGATCCCCTTCATCTTGCCTTCGCCGTCGACGACGGGAATGGCCACCAGGTCCGAGTCCCGGAACAGCTGGCTCAGGGTCTCCTGATCGAGATCGTGCCCGGCGAGCACCAGCTCGGTCTGCATGATCTCGCCCACCCGCGCGTCGGGCGGCGCCATGAAGAGCTCGCGCAGCGACAGCACTCCGATCGGCCGCTGCTCGGCGTCGAGCGCGTACGCGTAGTAGATCGTCTCGGGGTGCTCGCGGACCTGGCGGCGCAGGTAGCGCAGCGCCTCGTCGGCGGTCATGTCGGGACGCACGCGGGCGTAGCGCGGGCTCATCAGCCCGCCCGCCTCGTCCTCGGCGTAGAGCAGGAGTGCGGTGACTTCCTTGCGGGTGACGACGTCGAGCGCCGCGATCAGCGTGGCGCGATCGTCACCGGGCACTTCCTGGATCAGGTCGGCGACGTCGTCGGGCGGCAGGAGCCGCACCCACGAGCGGCGCTCGTCGCTGGGCAGCTGCATGAGCAGCTCGGCCTGATCGAGCGCCGAGAGCGACATGAAGAAATCCTCGGCCTCGACCCGCGGCAGCAGCCGGAAGCCGTCGAGACGGTCCTCCTTCGCGAGCACGGTCCACGCCTCGCGAAGCTCGGACGAGTCGACGGTTTCGAGCCGGATGCGGTCTTCGTCGAGCCCAGTTTCCATGGCTGTCGCTCACCGCGCGCCAGCCTATCAGGGTGTCGTTACGCAGTCCTGCGGCGAACAGCAAAGCGCTCGAGAGGTAGGCGGCGCGAGGACTGTTGAAACAGCCCGCGCCGCAGGCGCGCGGCGAGCACAGCGAGCCGGCTCGGGGGTGGGGCCCCAAAAAAGCCGCGCCTTTTTTGGGGCGGGGGGCTTGAAAAGCCCCCCGGGAAAACACGCTATCGCCGTCGCGCCCAGGCGCAGAAGATCCGGCTGTAGCGGAGCAGGTGGACCTCGCCGTCCGCGGTGCGGACTCGGAAGTAATCCTGGGGCGACTCGCCGGGAAGGACGCTGCTGCCCAGCCACCGGTCGACGATCTCGGCGATCGGCTTGCGCTCGCCGCCGACGTAGAGCGCGCGTGGCTCCTCGGCCGCGCGCGAGCCCGCGTACGCCTCGACGCGCACCAGCTCCCAAGGGGTCACCGACGGGTCCATTCGATGGCTCGATCGTCCGTCTCCCCGAGCGTACCCGGCCCGGGCCCGGGCCCGAACCGTCCTCCCGCGGCGGTCGACGCATGCCAACCCGTTGCCGGACGATCATCGGGATTACTGCGGCTCACAGACGACTCGATCGACGAGCGCTCAGCGGCGCGTGAGATCGGACAGGAACCACGCCAGCCACGCGATCCCCAGGATCTGTCCCAGGTTGCGATCGGCGGCGAGCGGCGCCGCCGAGAGCTGCCGCAGCGGATGAATGCCGAAGATGTTCCGCAACCGCTGCGCCGGGCCGTCGTCGATGCCGCGCATCGCGAGCCGCGCGTGCTCGGCCGCTCGCAGCGCGCGGATCGATCCGCGCGCCACCTTGGCCTCGCCCACCACCATCGCCAGATCCTCGAGCAGCGCCGGCGGCACTCGGCCGCGCACCACCATCGCCCGGCCGTCGCGCACCGATATCGCGAACAGCTCGTTGGCCCGCTCGGCGAGAAACCACACCACCGCGCCGATCGCCAGCAGCACACCGAGTTGGACCATGGTCACCTCCACCGTCGTGTAGCACGCCCTCCCGTACGTCGCGAGAGCGACCGGAGAGCTGCGCTCCCCCCAACCTCCTCGATTCGAGGATGAGCTTCCAAGCAGTGCCGTGGCGCGAGTACCCTCTGGTGCGCGAGCCATTCGCACCCGCACGCATCGAGACGCATTCACGTGAGACGACGTTCGGCACGATCGACCGGGAACACGCGATCGCGCGCGCTCGGAGCAGCCACGCTCTGGCTGACCCTCGCGGCGCGGAGCGCCAGCGCATTCACGGTCACCACGTTCAGCGGCGGCAACCTGGGCCCCATCCCCCACGGCACGACGGGCTGCGCGGCTCCTGGTGCGAGCCTCGACGTGACCTTCCAGGTGTCCGGCCTCGGCGCACCGCTCACCTACGCGCGGCTCAACGTGACCTTCGACCCGCCGCACACCAACACCGGCGATCTCGAGGTGGTGCTCTTCTCGCCGGCCGGTGTCGCGTCTCACGTGATCTTCAGCCGCACCGGAGCGACCGCTCCCGGCGACCCCGGCGACCGAGGGAACTTGGCCGGAGAGTATTCGTTCAGCGACGGCGTACCGGGAGACTGGTGGGCCACCGCCGCGGCGGTGGCGTCCGACGATTCGGTCCCCCCGGGCGGCTACCGCACCTCCTCGGCTGGCGAGTTGCCCGGCGGCGGCGCGGTGACCTCGATGGTCGCGTCCCTGACGCCGCTTTCCGCAGGGCAGCTGACCGGCACCTGGACGCTTCGCATCCGCGACTACTGCGCGGGCGAATCGGGAGCCGTGGCCGCCGCCTCGCTGACCCTCGGCGACACTCCTCGTGCGGCCGCCCCTTTCGACTTCGACGGCGACGGCGTCTCCGACTACGTGGTGGTGAGGAACGCCCCGGGCGGAGCCGAGACCTGGCTCGCGAACGTGCCACCCTCGACACTGGTGTTTCGCGACGGCTTCGAGTCCGGCGACCTCACCTCCTGGACCGCGTACGCTCCGTGACCCCAGGGCGGAGGAGGGTCCTCGTCAGTCGGTTCGGGGACGCTTCCACTCACCGTCACCCCCGAACCGACTGCTCGCGAGGGTCTCGTGCCAGCGCCGAGAGGCGCGCGGCGAGCAAAGCGAGCCGACTCGGGGGTGGGGCCCCGAAAAAATCGCACTTTTTTCGGGGCGGGGGGCTGGAACAGCCCCCTGAGAGATCCAGCTCAATGGATGTTCGAGCTGGCGAGCGGATAGTCGCCCGGTTGTCCTAGCGGAAAGCTCGAGTTGGGCGGGCCCGAGGAGGGGTGCACCAGGAAGGCGCTGGCACCCGGCACGGCGCTCGCGCGCCACGTCGCCAGGTCGACGCGGCCGTCGCCGTCGTAGTCGGCCGGGGCGAGGATATCGACCGTCTGGTTGCCGAAGGTGCCCACCTGGATCGCCAGGTCGCTCGAACGGCGCACCGTCCACGTGAGTGAATTCGATACGGCGCGCACGATGGCGATGTCGGTGAGGCCGTCGCCGTCGTAATCGCCGGGCACGATCATGTCGGTGGAGAGCCCCAGGCAGGCGATGGTCGCGTCGGGTGCGCCGCCCGAGAAGCGGATGTGAAAGTCGGCCGTGGGGGTGATGTTCTGCGGCGGGCCGGTGGGCGCGCACGGCGGGCCTGCGTGATCGCGCTGCACCGCGAAGTCCATCTTGCCGTCGCCGTCGAAGTCTCCCGGCACCGGAAAATCGTCGGATTCGCCCCACTCCACGTCCACGTCGTTGCCGCCGCTCGACGGCCGGTAGATCCAGTGCGACGGCTCTCCGCTCGCGCCCGCGCGATAAACCGCGGCGTCGGCCTGGCCGTCGCCGTCGTAGTCGCCGATCACCGATGGATCGTCGCCGTTCTGGCCGAACACGATCACCTGCTCGGCGGCGTCGCTGCTGCGCAGGATCGTGAATTTCGCCTGACCCGCCGGACCCGGCGACCACACCACCGGATCGACGCGGCGATCGCCGTCGAAGTCCGCGGCGAGCCAGGTGTCGGCGACCGATCCGAACCGCACCGAGTAGGGCGCGGCGGCCAGCGTCTTACCGGCCACGGCGAGCGCCAGGACGGCCGCCGCCAGCAACGCGACGAGAGTGCGCGGCAACATGACTGTCCCGCTATCTAGCACGACCAGCGCTGGGCCGTGGATCGCGTCGCCCGCTCGGCGCTCGTCCCGTTGCGAGCGAGCGCGCACGAGTGGGACAATCGAGCCTCCGTTCTCGCTCGCTTCCACACGGGACCGTTCATGAAATCAGGCGCAGATCGCCGTTTCCTCGCCCTGGCCACGCTGGTGGCCGTGCTGGCCGGCTGCCACACCATCGACTCGATCGACCCGCCGCAGGGCTGCGTGGGCCTGCCGGTGCGGATCCTCGGCAGCGACTTCGGGTTCACCCAGGACGCGAACCAGGTGTTCTTCGGCGACATCCCGGCCACCGAGGTCCACGGCTGGTCGCAGACCGCGATCGACGTCATCGTCCCCGAGGGCGCGGTCACGGCGACGATCCGCGTGGTGGTGCTCGGTGAATCGAAGTCGAGCCCCGATTCGTTCGTGGTGACGAGCGGCGACGCCGCGTGCCGCGGCTCGATGCTGCCCGGCCCGAACGAGTACGGCTACGACGCGGCGCTGGAAGCGAAAGCGCGCAAGTTCGATCGCCAGTTCCACGCCATCAACGCGTGGTCGACCGGTCTCAACCAGGACGTCGCGGTGTCGCTCGACCGCACCGCCGATCGCGAGCTGATCCGCGCCTTCGTGCAGGACACCGACGGGTGGGACTTCGCCGCGTTCGCGGGCAAGTCGCCGGCCGACACCGTGAGCGGCTGGCAGTCGGTGGCCGGTCTCTACGCCGGCGTGGGCATCGCCGCCGACGCCTATCGCTACGGCGTGCTCCGCGACGAGGGCTACCCCGCCGACGAGGTGCTGCGCGCACGCCAGCACCTCGACGCCGATCTCGACGCGCTCCATCTCTCGGTGGCGATCACCGGCGTACCCGGCGTCATCGCGCGCGGCTTCGCGCGCACCGACGTTCCCGGCGACGGCGCCGGCGCGGTCACGACGCCGCTCTTCGACGAAAACGGCAACCCGCTGCCCCCCGAGAAGAACAACGGCACCACCCGCGCCGACAACTCGGGCGGCCTCTATCCCAACTACGTGTGGACCGACTCGTGCAGCCGCGACATGCTCGTCGGCTGGGCGGGCGCGTTCGGCGCACTCGCCGAAGTGATGGAAGGCGACGCCACGTTCGGCGACGCGCAGCGATCACGCATGGCCGACGACGCCAAGGCGGTCGGCAAGATGATGTCGACCGTGCAGGCGGACGGCTACGACCTCGAGATCCAGGACGCCGACGGCCGCCACACCTTGAACGCGTTCCTGAACGAGCACTGCTTCGACCTCTACTGCCTGCCGCAGGACTTCCCGATCAAGGAAGGCATGTACGCGACGATGGACTTGGGGATCATCAGCTCCCTGGTGCAGGCGTCGCACGATCCGGATCTCACCAGCTACCTCTACGACAAGCTCATCGGCGAGCGCCGCTTCGGCTACATCGTCGCGGCGAACCAGCTCGGTGTGTACTTCGGAACGCAGACCAACTACAGCTCCGTCAACATGGCCTTCCAGGGCATGATCGAAGCGCAGCGCTACATCACCGACGAGACCACCCGCTCGCAGATGATCACCGGCCTGCACTGGAAGCTCTACGCGCAACCGGCCGACCAACAGCCCATCGAGCAAGCGCAGACCCTTTACGACTTCACCTACTCGGCCGGCATGGCCGACGCCGCCGCGTTCCGCCCGCTCGGCAAGCGCCCCGACGGCGACTCGCTGGCGCGCGGCCTCACCACGCTGCGCGACTTTCCGGATCCGCCCTTCTGGGAAGTCGGCCGCACCAACTGCGACGACGCCGAGATCGCCTCCGGATCGTGCACCGCCGACGACGGCACCCACCTCGACGTGCTGGGCTACGTCGGCCGCAACGACGAGCTCCTCACCGTGCAGCCGATCCCGATGAAGATCCGCCCCGCCAGCAACTACTTCTGGCGATCAAGCCCCTACGACCCGAACGGCGGCGGTGACGGCTCGCGGCTCCTCGGCGCGCCGGACTT
>CAZYWA010000451.1:1421-6662 GCA_964650975.1 uncultured bacterium | reverse complement strand
TGGATGTCGGTGCCTTCGGAGATGATCTGCTTCACCACCGACACCAGCACCGTCATGCCGAGGTCCTTGAAGCTGCCGGTGTGGCTGTTGCCGCATTGCTTCACCCACAGGTCGGCGACCCCGATCTCCTTGCCGTAGCGCTCCGCCCAGAAGAGGTTCGAGCCGCCCTCGAACATCGACACGATGTTCTCGTCGTCGACGACCGGGCACACCCACTCCTTCTTGCCCCACACCCCGCTGCCGTAGGGCCAGTTGGAGCGCATGTAGCGCTCTTCGAAGAGCCTCATCCAGCGCGCTGCGGAGGTCGCCGCCAGGGGTGCCCGGTCGTGAACGACCTCGAGCAGCGAGCCGCAGCGCTCGCAGGTGTAGACGATTTCCTTCAGCGAATACCGGGCGCCGCAGCGGTTGAAGCATTCGAACCAGGCGCGGTACTCGCCGGCGTCGGTGGTGCGGTGCGAGCTCGGCACGATGACCTCGCGAGAGAGTGACGACGCGGCGAAGTATCGGAAGCCGCGCTCCTACCCGTCAACCGACCGCGCGGCTTTACAGGGGCGCGCCGGGAGTCCCTCGATCGCGCGCGCGACTGCACGGGGCGCCGCTCCCCAGTGGCCGTCGGGATGGTCCGCCTGCCCCTGAATCACCCGCACCCAGCCCGCGGCAGGCGCCCAGATCGAGGGATTCGTCGGTCCGAAGAGCAGCACGCACGGCGTTCCGACCGCAGCCGCGAGGTGGCTTGGGCCCGAGTCGCACCCCAGGTAGGCCGAAGCACCCGCCAGGTGCTCGACGAAGCGTGCGAGGGGCGGAGCGGCAAGCACCTCGACGCCCGAGGGTGCGTGCATGCCGGCCTCGATCTCGGCCGGCCCCAGCACCCAGACCATCGGACCGACGCCTCCCTCGGTGAGCAGCCGCGAGACCTCCGCGAAGCACGAGGCCGGCCAGCATTTGGTGCGACCGCCACTTCCGGGATGAACGACGATCGCGCGCCCGCGGGGAACGGGGAGCACGGGCGTCACCCACGGCGACGTCGGCGGATCCGGATCGAGAGAGAGAACGGCCGCGACGCGACGGTGCGCCGATCCCTCGGCGCCCGGGCGTGCGCTCGCGACCGTCACCACCCAGGGCGCGAGCGATCCCAGCGAGCGCGCGGCCTCCCCATCCGGATCCGCGCGCAGCACCACGATGCGAGCGAACGACGCGAGCTTCTCGGGCAGCTTGCCTCGCACGGCGCCGACCAAGAGCGGGCCCAGCGGCCCATCGAGGTCGATCCAGTCGCGGACGAAGGGAACCGATCCCGCGAGGTCGAGTGCCGGGCGGCGCGCCGCGACGCTCACCTCGCCTTCCAGGCGCGACGCGACCCCCAGGGCGATCACCACGTCGCCCAGACCTCCGGGGTGAACCAGCAGCGTCTTCACGGGCGTACGCGGCCGCGCCAGAGCGCGGCACGAGCGGAGACGCGCTTCAGCTGACGGCCAAGCGCTCCAGCTCGAAACCCAGCCGGCTCGACACCTCGCGGGCTGCCTGCGCCACCCGCGCCGGAACTTCCCGCGTCAGCCGCTCACCGCTCAGCCGGGCCGCCGGAGCCGAGATGGTGATCGCTCCCACCACCCGGCCGGTGTAGTCGCGAATCGGCGCCGACACGCTGCGGACACCTTCCTCGAACTCCTCGTCCTCGACGGCGTGGCCCAGCCTGGCGACCTTGACCAGCTCCCTTCGCAAGGCATCCGGTTCGGTGATCGTTCGCGAGGTGTAGGCCTTTAGCGGGATGCCGGCGATCCGCTCGATCTCGTCGTTGGGCTCGAACGCGAGCTGAGCCTTGCCGGAGGCGGTCGCGTGAAGCGGCAAGTGAACGCCGACCTGCGCCACCACCCGCACCGTCTGCGACGGCTCGACGGCATCGACGCACACCGCGTGGTCGTTGCGCAGCACCATCAGGCAGCAGGTCTCGGCAACCTCGCGCACCAGCTCGGTCATCGCCGGCCGGGCCTGCCGCACCAGCCCGGTCTGGCGGACGTAGCTCTGGCCCAGCTCCAGGATCTTGATGCCGAGGCGGTAGTTCTCGGTGAGCTTGTTCTGCTCGACGTACCCCCGCGCCTCCAGGGTGGCGAGCAGCCGGAACACGTTGTTCTTGTGGAGCTTGAGGTTCCGGGAGAGCTCGGTCACCCCGTACTCGGCGACATCTCCCTTGAACTGCTCCAGCACGTCCAAGGCATGCGCGACCGACTGGATCAGGTAGTTCGTCTTTTCACGCCGGTGCTTCGCCATGGCCGCGCCACCCACCGCCCCATGTCTCCACTGTAACCGTGTTTGTGGCTCATTTGCCGGACACTTCGAGACCTCGGCGTCTGACCAGGCGGGGGCCGCTAAAAAACCGTTTTGGAGCTGGACCGGGGCCGCGCGGGAACGCGTCCCCCTCTCCGAGGGACCGATCCCGGGGAGGCTCAGGACTGCAGCGCCGCCGCTTGCGCGGCGGGCCGGGGCACGACGAGCGCGCTGCGCACACCGCCGGGCGCCGCCAGCGGGCGAGTGGCAGGGGAACCCGCGGACGCCTCGCGCGCGGCTTCGAGCCGCCGCGAGACCACCGCCGCGAGCAACCGGATCTCGGGCATGAACCGGTAGAACCGGAGCGCGATCCGCGCCCGCACGATCGCCCCGTAGACGCGCACCAGTGCCCGCACGGCCGGACCGTCGAGGAGGTACTCGGCCAGAGTGCGGCCGTCGAGGAAGCCGGTGAAGAGCGACGCGTCGCGCAGGAACCGCTTCGCGTCGTCGTCGAGCCACGGATAGTCGATCTGGTTCCAGTGGTACTCGCTCCACCCTTCGAGCGTGCTGGGAAGCTCGACACCCAGCGACTGCGCTTTCGGAAAGAGCGGCGTGCCCGGGTACACGGCGAGCAGATGAAGCTGCGTGAGCCGCGCCTCGGGATTGTCGCGTTTGAGCGCGCGCATCAGGTCGAGGGTCGCCTGCAACCGCTCGGTGGTTTCCTCCGGGAAACCGGCCATGAAGCTGTAGACCGGCACGATCCCGGCCGCGCGCAGCTTGCGGTTCGCCTGGATCACGTCCCCGCCGACCACGCGCTTGTTCACCGAATCGAGGATCTCCGGGCTCGCGGTCTCGACACCGACGTAGAGCTCGACGAAACCGGCCCGCCTCCACAGTGTCAGCTCGCTCTCGTCGAGGCGCACCAGATACTCGAGCAGGCAGTTCGCCTTGAGGCGATACGGGCTGCCGCGCTCGATGAGCAGGTGACAGAGCTCGGCGACGCGCTTGCGGTTGGCGAAGAAGTCGTCGTCGCCGACGTAGAAGGCGCGCACGTCGAACGCCGCCGAGAGATGGTCGATCTCGGCCAGCACGCGCCCGGCGCTCTGCGCGCGCCAGCGGCGGTTGTTGAACGGCACGTTGTAGCAATACGAGCACGCATGCGGACAACCGCGGCTGGTGTTGACGCGCAGATCCCACTCGCCCAGCACCTGGCGGGTTCGATACCGCCTGAAATCGACCAGCCTCGTGGAGAGCGGCGGAAGCTCGTCGAGATCGAGGAACGGGCGATCCGGCGCGTGCACGAAGCGGCCCGCCGGATCGCGCCCGCTGACACCCGGCACGTCCCAGCCGGGCCGGCCGGCCTCGAGCGCCTCGAGCAGCTCGAACGCCGTCTCCTCACCTTCGCCTCGCACCACCCAGTCGACCAGCGGATGAGCGAGGGTTTGCTCGGTCATGAGCGTCGGATGCACCCCACCCCACACGATCGGCACCTGCGGCGCGACACGCCGCACCACGCGAGCGGCATCGAGCGCGCCCTGGATCTGCAGCCCCGTCATCGAGCTCACGCCCACGAACGTGGGGGCGAGCGACCGCACCGCGTCCTCGAGCGCCTGCAGCGGATCGGGATCCGAGCGCTGGTCCACGATCCGCACCTCGACGCCGCGCGACTCGAGGTAGCCGCCCACCGCAAGCACCGAGAGCGGCAGCGACACCATGCCTTCCCGGTCCCAGCCGGTGCGCGGATAGAAGAGGACCACGGATCGCATGGCTGCGCTCGGTTGGCTGCTCACCTTCACAGCACGCGGGCCTGGACGAACCGCATGAGGCGCGGCACGAACGCCCACCGGAAGTCGAATCGCTCCACGCGCCTCCTCATGGCCGGCGCCACCAGGCGCGCGAACCACCGGAAGAGCGTCGAACGGACGAACAGGTAGTCGGGAGACAACAGCACGGTCGCGTAGTAGAGCCAGAGCCGTCTGGCGCGCTCGGCGGCGCTCAGCCAGCCCACGCGCACGCCTCCGTAGTTGTAGCTGGCGAAGCCGCCCCACTCTTCGAGACTCGTGGGCGGCACGAAGCCCCTCTGGACGGCGACCTCGTAGAGCTCGGTTCCCGGATACGGCAGAAACGGCTTGATGTTGCCGATGGTGGCGCCGGGATTCTCCACCTTGAGCCGCAACATCGCACGGATGGTGGCGCGAAGCTCGTCGTCGGTCTCGTCGGGGATGCCACTCATGAAGCTGTAGGTGGGCTCGATGCGCGTCCGTTCGAGGCGACGGTTCACCGCGAAGAGGTCATCGACCCGATAGTCCTTCTGGATCGAGTCGAGCACCCGCTGCGAGCCCGATTCGGCGCCGACCAGCACCTCGCGCAAGCCGCACTCGCGCAGCCGCGCCAGGTCGTGCTCGCTCCACTTCCGGAGGTTCTGGACGTGCGCGCCCAGCACCGACCACTGCAGCTCGGGCGCGGCCTCGTGGAGCGCCTCCGCGATGGCCTTCACCCGCTCGCGGCTCACGAAGAAGTTGTCGTCGAGGAACTGGACGTGATCGAGGCGCAATCGCCGCGCCAGCGCCACGACCTCCGCCGCGACCCGCTGCGCATCGATCGGCTTCCAGCGAGCGCCCGAGAAGAACGCGACGTTGTAGCAAAACGAGCAGCGGAACGGACAACCCCTGGAGGAAAAGACGCTCAGCGTCCTTCCGAAGCGGATCCGGCGCACGTACTTCTCGAGATCGAGAAGCTCGTACGGCATTCGCGGGAGGTCCTCGGCGGGCAGCGCGGCCCGGGGCCCGGCGCTGGCCGGCGCACCGTCGAGCTTGTGCCAGAGCCCGGGGATCCGGCGCACATCCGCACCCGAGCGCAGCGCGTCGCACAGCTCCGAGAAGGTCTCTTCCCCTTCTCCTTGCACGACGTAGTCGAATGCAGGGTGCGCCAGCGTCTCGGCGGTGATCGGTTTGACTCCCGGCAATGCCCTGGACTAGCCTC
>CAZYWA010000451.1:0-1411 GCA_964650975.1 uncultured bacterium | reverse complement strand
GCCGGCCACGACCGGCGCCTCGCAGCGCTCGCGCGCGAAACGCGCGATGCGGATCGCGTCCAGGATCTGCTTCCCGGTCATGGTGCTGACGCCCACCACCAGCGGGTGCCGGGACAGGGCTTCCGCGAGGCGTCGTTGCCAGTCGCGGTCCACCCGCTGGTCGACGATCGTCACCCGGAACCGGCCGATCAGCGGTGCCGCGACCGCGAGCAAGCCCGATGGGACGGTGCCGTCACCGATGAGCTTCCAACCGTGCGGATTGACCAGCACCACGAGCGGCCGGTCGTCGCGAACCGACGCCGTGGGCGTCGCGCCCCACGGGGATCGCAAAGCTGCCGTGAAACCGCGCAGCGAGTGGGTTGGTAGCTTGCTGGGCGGTTGGGTTTCGGGCATGGAGCGCCGGCCGACGGGCGCGAAGGAGGGGGATTCGGCGCGAGTGGATGGTAGGCTGCCGCTCCTCCCGGTGTCAAAGGAAGGCGCATCCCAGCGGAATGCGCTCGATCCGCCGAACCCGATGCGCCGCGGGCCCGCGATCCACCCAGCGCCTGGTTTCGGCGTCGTCCGACGGATCGATCCCTCATGAGGACGGCGGTTGCCGGAGGAGCGCCTCGCGCGCCGGGGCGCCGCGACAGCCGCCTGGCCACCACGCTCGCGAGCCTCGCGGTGCTGGTGTTCCACGCCCCGTTGCTCTCGGGCGACGTCCCGTCGGGATTCGACGTCGTGAACGAGAAGCTCATGTGGCGCACCTGGAGCTTCGACCGCCTGCGCCACGGCGAGTTGCCGCTCTGGAACTCCCACGTGCTGTGCGGATACCCGATGCACGCCGATCCGGTGCAAGGAATCTTCTACCCGCTCAACTGGATCCACCTGGTCCTGCCGCACACGCTGGCGATCGGCGTCTCGCTGACCCTCGCCGGGCTCATCGCGTGCTGGGGCACGATCCGGCTGGCGCGCGATCTCGGTGCCGAGCCATGGGGCGCCGCGGTCGCGGGAGTCGCGTACGCGACCAGTGGACTGGTCGCCGGACACCTCGCACTCGGCGAGGTCCCTCATCTGCAAGGAATGGCGTGGACCCCATGGGCGCTGGCGCTCGCGCTCGAGGGGGTGCGGGGCAAACCGGGCCGGTTTCCCACGCTCGGTGGCGTGGTGGCGCTCGCGGTCCTCGCCGGTCACGGTCAGTACGCCTACGAGACGCTGGTCGGTCTCGGCATCTTCATCGCCACCGTGTCGTGGGTCGATCGCGACCGGTGCGCAAGCTTGGGGCGGGGCATCGCCGGAACCTCGATGGCGCTGATTCTGGGCGTCGCGGCTGGCGCCGTGACGCTCGTCCCGTCGATCGCCTACCTCCGGCACTCGAACCGCGAGGGCGGCCTCGACTGGATGAGCTCGACGACCGGCGCGTTGTTCCCCA
>CAZYWA010000450.1:0-6674 GCA_964650975.1 uncultured bacterium | reverse complement strand
AGCGACTACTTCCACGAGCACTTCATCTGCACCTTCCTCAAGGATCGCCACGGCCTGGTCCACCGACTTCCCCCACCACGGCAACGACTGGCCCTACAGCCGCAAGGTGGCGGGCGAGATGTTCCAGGGCGTGCCGAAGCCGGAGATCGAGATGATCTGCGCCGGCAACATGATCCGCGCGTTCAACCTCCCGCACGATTCGAACGCGTGACGATGAGCTTCGGGGCCCGATCATGTCCGTGAGCTTCGACACCTCCGACGTCGATCGCTGGGTGGGTGTGCCGCTCGGCGGGCGCACGCTGCGTGATCCGGTGCACGTGAACGACGTGCGGCGCTGGTCGCAGGGGATGCAGAACCCGAACCCGCTCTACTTCGACGAGGAGTTCGCCCGCGAAAGCCGCTTCGGCCGCTTGGTGGCGCCGCAGTCCTTCGCGGTGTGCACCGACGACAGCCACGGCGCGGCCCCGTCGATCCAGGGGACCATCGCCGGCTCGCACATGCTGTTCGGCGGCGACGAGTGGTGGTTCCTCGGTCCGCGGATCGAGCCCGGCGACCGCATCACCCGCGATCGCATGCTCTTCGACTACAAGGTCCGCGACACCAAGTTCGCCGGCCCCACGATGTTCTCGCGCGGCGACACCACCTACATCAACCAGCACGGTCTGGTGGTCGCGAAGCAGCGCTCGACCTCGATCCGCTACATCGCTGACGAAGCGGCGCGGCGGCGCGGCGCGGCATCCACTTCCGCGAGCCCGGCGCCCGAGTGGAGCGACGCCGATCTCGAGCCCGTGGAGCGCCGCAAGCTCGACTACTACCGGAGCTTCCTGGCGCTCGGCCACGGACGTCGCGTCGGCGTGCAAGTGGGCGACTCGTTGCCGGAACGCGTGATCGGCCCGCACTCGATCGCGAGCTTCACCAGCGAGTGGCGCGCCTTCCTGCAGAATCTATGGGGTGCCTTCCGCACGGATCCGGGACCGACGTCGCTTCGCCAGGCCGGCTGGCTCACCGAGATGGACCGCGACGTCGAGAAGGCCAAGATCGATCCGACGCAGACCGACGGCCTCTACTACGGCCCGTCGCGCGGTCACGTGAACGATCGCTACGCGCAGCGGATCGGCATGCCGCGCGCGTACGGCTACGGCGCCTCGATGGGCAGCTGGGTGCTCGATTACCTCGGCAACTGGGCCGGCGAATGGGGCGAGGTGCTGCACAGCAAGATGGCGTACAAGGCGCCCGCGCTGACCGGCGACATCACCATCCTCGACGCGCGCGTGACGGCGCTCGGCGCTCACGCCGCCACCGGTCAGCCCGTGGCAACGCTCGCCGTGACCATGAAGAACCAGCGCGAAGAGGTCATGGCCGACGGCACGGCCGAGGTGCTGCTTCCGAGCGAGACATCACCCAGCCGCTGAGCCGTGCTGCCGTGAGCGTCGAGGCCGGTCTATCGTTACAGCCCGACGCCGCCCGTTACACGCTGCCCGCGTTCCTCGACGACGTCGCGGCCCGCCACGGCCAGCGGGTGGCGCTGGTCTTCGAGAATCGCTCGCTCACGTTCGTGGCGCTGCGCGGACGTGTCCGGTCGCTGGCGCGCGCGCTGATCGCGAAGGGGGTCGGCCGCGGCACGCACGTGGCATTGCTCGTGAGCAACCGCCCCGAATGGGTCGTGTCGGCGTTCGCCGTGGCGCTGGCGGGGGGAGTGGTCGTGCCGGTGTCGACGTTCGCCACCGCGGAGGAGCGAACGCACGTGCTGCGCCACGCGGACGCCGAGCTGCTGATCTTGCAGCCGTCGCTGCTCAAGCATCGGTATCTCGACGATCTAATCGCGTGCGAGCCGGAGAAGGCGCTCCCTTCCCTGCGGCAGGTGATCGTGCTCGATGGCGCCGAGGGAGGAGTCCCAGCGCTACGGACGGCGCTCACCATCGAATCCTGGGACGAAGCCGTGCGAGCGGCGGAGCGAGTCCCGGAACCCGATCTCGATCTTCGCGCTCGCGCCGTGACACCCGAAGACGACGCGATGATCGTCTACACGTCGGGATCGACCGCGGAGCCGAAAGGCGTGCTGCACACGCAGCGCGCCGCGGTGATCCAGAGCTGGCGGTTCGCGGAGTTTCTAGGCCTCGCTCCCCACGACACCGTGTGGACCGCGTATCCGCTTTTCTGGACCGCAGGGTTCGCGATGTCGCTCGGTGCTTCGCTCGCGGCCGGCGCGACCCTGCTTCTCGAAGAGACCTTCGAGGCGGAGCAGGCGCTCGCGACCATCGAGCGCCACCACGCCACCGCGATCCACGCGTGGCCTCATCAGGAGAAGGCGCTGGCCGAGCACCCGGCGGCGGCCAGCCGCGACCTGCGCTCCATCGCCCAGGTCAACCTGAGCTCGCCGCTCGCGCCGCTCGCGGGGATCACCGAGGACCGCTGGGGGCGATCGGCCACCTACGGCCTCACCGAGACCTTCACGCTGGTCACCGCAATTCCCGCGACGGCGCCCGCGGCGGAGCGGCGCGCCAACCACGGCCGCGTGCTGCCGGGCTGCGAGCTCCGGATCGTCGATCCGGAGAGCGGTGCTCTCCTCGACGCCAACCAGGAGGGCGAGATCGCGGTGCGCGGGCTGACGTTGATGCGCGGCTACCACAAGGTTCCACGCGAGAGCACCTTCGACGCCGAGGGATTCTTCCACACCGGCGACTCGGGACGGATCGATGCCATGGGCAAGCTCCACTGGCACGGCCGCATGACCGGCATGATCAAGACCGGAGGCGCCAACGTCTCCCCGGTCGAGATCGAGAACCAGCTGCGCTCGTTTCCCGGGCTGCGCGCCGCGGTCGCGGTGGGAGTGCGGCACGCGAGCCTGGGCGAGATCGTGGTGCTGTGCGCGGTCGCCGAGCCAGGCGCGAACGCGGACAACGGTTCCGTCACGGAAGCGGACGTGCGCGCGTACCTGCGGGCCCGTCTCGCGGCGTACAAAGTGCCCAAACGGGTGCTCTTCTTCGCCCACGACGAGGTCGCGTTCACCGGCACGCAGAAAATCCAGGCCGCACCGCTCCGCGAGGCGGCGCTCGCGCGCCTCAAGGCCGAGCATTGCGTGATCGAGGGGGTGGCCTACTCGTGAGCGCGATCGTGCGCCTCGGCTGCGAGGGACCGCAGCCCTCCGCGCGGCGGGACGCGGCCCTTCGACGAGCGAGCGATCGCTTGGCCACCGAGGGACCGGTGGCCCTCCAGCCGAGCGCGCGGTTTGGAGCGCGCGCGGTCCCTCGCGCGCGAGCGTTCCAATGGCTTCGAAAGCGCCCGAGTGAACGATGCTGAGCGGCGTTCGAGTCATCGATGTCACGGACGAGCGGGGCCATCTCGCCGGCAAGATCCTCGGCGACCTCGGCGCCGACGTGATCAAGGTCGAGCCTCCGGGCGGCGATCCGCTGCGGATGCGCGGGCCGTTCGTGGGCGGCGAGATCCATCCCGAGGCGGGTATTCCGTGGCTCGCGATGAACACCAGCAAGCGCGGCATCGTGCTCGACCTTCACGCCACGGACGACCAGCTCCGATTCCTCGAGCTGGTCGCAGCGAGCGACGTGGTGCTCGAATCCTTCCATCCAGGCAAAGGGCTCGATTCCTGGGAGCTCGGCACCGCCCGTCTCGCGGCCGCGCGGCCAGGGATCATTCATTGCGCGGTCACGCCCTTCGGCTCGACGGGACCGCGCTCGGAGTGGCTCGCGAGCGACCACACGTGCGTCGCCGCGGGAGGCAACGCGGCGCTCACCGGCGACCCGGACCGCGCGCCGCTCGCCTCCACGGCACCCACCGCGTATCTGCACGCCGCGGCCGAAGCGGCGATCGGGATCCTCTTCGCCCTCAGGCGGCGACATCTACGCGATCCGGATGCCGGCACCTTCGTCGACGTCTCGATCCAGGAGACCCAGCTCGCGACACTCATCACCGCCCCAGGCCAATACGCGCTGAGCGGCAAGCTCAGGCAGCGGGCCGGGGCGCGGATCGGGCGCACACGCGAGATCTGGCGCACCGCCGACGGCTGGATCTCGTTCGGCCTGCGCGGCGGGCCGGCGCGCGCCGCCGGCCTCGCGGCGATCGTGGCGCTCATGGGCGAGCACGGCGCCGCGCCCGAGTGGCTCGCGAGCTACGACTGGAAGCGGTTCGACGCGAATCGTGCCGATCCCGAGGAGCTCGCGCGGCTCGATGCCGCCTTCGCCGGCTTCTTCGCTTCGCAAAGCAGCGCCGCGCTCTACGCGCAGGCGGTCGCGCGACGATTGATGCTGGCGCCCTGCCAGGACGCTTCCGCGGCGCTCGCCGATCCGCAGCTGCGAGCACGCGACTTCTTCGTTCCCGTCTCGACCGGTCCGTTCGGGCGCGGACGCGTCGAGCTGCCGGGCGGCTTTGCCCGCACCGTCGACGACGCCATCGGTGTCCGCTGCCGCGCACCGGGGATCGGCGAGCACGAATCGTCGGTGTGGGCGGATGTGCGGGCAAGTTTTTCGGGGCTCCACCCCCGAGTCGGCGAGGCAAGCTCGCCGCGCGCCTGCGGCGCGGTTCCGGACTCCGACTCCGACGACGCCGCAGACTCTGGACCGATCTTCGCGGGGCTCAGGTTCCTGGAGCTCGGCGCCGGTGCGGCGGGACCGGCGGCGGCGAAGTATTTCGTGGAGCACGGTGCGACGGTGATCCGCGTGGAATCGGCGCTCAGGCCCGATTTCATCCGGCTGTTGCACGTGAGCGGCGGCGCGCCATCGGTCGAGGAGCTCGATCGGTCGCCGATGTTCGCGCTGCTCAATGCGGGGAAGAAGAGCGTCGCGCTCAACCTCGCGAAGCCGCGGGCGCGCGAGCTCCTGGGCGCCCTGGTGCGCTGGGCCGACGTGCTCACCGAGAACTTCACTCCCGGAGTCCTGGCGAAGTGGGGCTACGGCGACGAGACGCTCGCGGCGCTCAACCCGCGGCTGGTGCGCGTCTCGAGCTCGCTCTTCGGACAGACCGGCCCGCATCGCGACTATCCCGGGTTCGGCGGCCAGGGCGCGGCGCTCGCCGGCTTCAATCACTTGACCGGCTGGCCCGATCGCGAGCCGATCGGACCCTACGCGACCATCACCGATTCGCTGGCACCGCGATTCATCGCCGCGGCGATCGCCGCCGCACTCCTCGAGCGCGAAAAGACCGGCCGGGGGCGGGCGCTCGACGTCTCGCAAGTGGAGGCCGGGGTCTACGCACTGTCCGCCGCGGTCGCCCAAGCGAGCGCCACCGGCTCCTCGCCGGTGCGCCTCGGGAACCGTAGCCTCGACACCGCTCCCCACGGCGTCTTTCCCTGTCTCGGCAACGACCGCTGGCTGGCGCTCGCGGTGCGAGACGACCACCAGTGGGAGGTCCTCGCGCGCGAGCTGCACGCCGACTCGATCGAGCCCGATCCGTCCTGGCTGGACGCGAGTGTCCGGCTCGCGAATCCCGACGCGGTCGAGCGCGCCATCACCCTCTGGACGCAGCCGCGCCGCGCCGAGCAGCTCGCCGAGCGATTGCAGCGGCTGGGCATCGAGGCTCACGTGGTTCAGACTTGCGCCGACCTCATGACCGATCCGCAGCTCGCTCATCGCGAGCATTTCCAGAAGCTTGCTCATCCGGCGCTCGGCACGGTGGCGGTCGAGCGCGCCGGGTTTCGCATCTCCGGCGCTCGCAACGGCTTCGCGAGCGCGGGGCCTTTGCTCGGCGAGCACACCGCGCAAGTGCTGCGCGACATCGTGGGCCTCGACGACGACCAGATCGCGGCGCTCGCGCGCGAGCAGGTGACCGCATGATCGGGATCACGCGCTGGGGTGCCTACGTACCGGCCACGCGGCTGCCGCTCTCGCTCGCCGCCGGACGCGCGGCCAAGGAGGGCGAGCCCGAGCGCGCGGTCGCGGCGCACGACGAGGACGCGGTGACGATGGCCGTCGCGGCGGCGATGGACGCGCTCGTCGACGTCGAGCGCGGTTCGATCGACGCGATCCATCTGGCGTCGACCTCCCTTCCCTTCCGCGAGAAATCCGCCGCCACGCTGGTGGCCAAGGCACTCGACTTGAAACGCACCGTGGCCACCGTCGACGTGACCTCGTGTCTGCGCTCCGGCGTCGCCGCCCTTCGGCTGGCGCGCGACGCGGTCGCCGCCGGCTCCGCGCGCACGGTGCTGGTGATCGCGTCCGACTGCCGGCTTCCGGCGCCGCGCTCGGCTCTCGAGCGCGAGATCGGCGACGGGGCCGCGGCGTTCCTGATCGGCGCCCACGACGTGCAGGCGGAGATCGTGGCGAGCCACGGCGTGGCCGACGAGATCGTCGACGTGTGGCGCGGCGAGGACGATCCGTTCCTGCGCAGCTGGGAAGACCGCTTCGTGGTGCAGCACGGCTATCACCGGAACGCGGTCGAGGCGATCCGGGGATTGCTCGCGGTGGCGAGCGTCGCCGGCAGCGACGTCGCACGTGCCGCGCTCGCCGGCCCGGATGCGCGCTCGATCGCGGCCGTGGCGAGAGCCGCGGGTCTCGCGCCCAGCGCCGTGGTCGATCCGCTCTTCGGCAAGCTCGGCCACACCGGGAACGCGTTCGCTCCGCTGCTCTTGATCGAGGCGCTGGAGGCCGGATCGCTCGCGGCCGGGGCCGCGCTCGCCTGCGTCGCGCACGGAAACGGAGCCGAGGGAATCCTCCTCCACGCCA
>CAZYWA010000449.1:0-6697 GCA_964650975.1 uncultured bacterium | reverse complement strand
AAGTCGCCAGGCTGCGGGCCGAGGTTGATGAGCTGCGGATCGCGCGGGATACGTTTCGAGCGCAAGCACTCACCGCCTGGAGAGACGTTGCGCGGCTGGAGCGGGAGCTGGTGAGCCTCCGTCAGGCCAGCGAAGAGGCGCACCCGAACATGGGGGCGCGGTGACTCGTTGCGCCGCGACGGTTGTGCGAAGGACCGATTGGCGAGGTCGGTATCCCGGCCTCCTTCGATATTCGCAATCACGCTTGAGGGGCGATCCGCTCCCCAGCTCGAGTCATACGACCTGGACGTGGGACAGCGACCCCCAACGAGTTCGAGCCAACTCCCTTGCCACCGGTCCTCACACCTCAGCGTTTTCACTGGCCTTGAATCAAGCGGACGAATTCGCGTACATCACTCTGCTTGTCGGGCATGCTGGGGATCCCAGAGTCGATGATGTCGAAGCCGCCTCGGACGAATCCGCTCGCCGATACAAATGCTCGGTTAAGAGCGGGTACGGACCTCGGCCTGCGTATAGCTCCGATCGAGCCGAAGAGCCGCGTCGCGGCTTTGACGGTGCTGTACGGCCCGCGCCTAGGACGCTGCTTTCCGCTTCCCGCGCGATCGAATGCGTATGTGCTCGGTCGCAATCCTCGAGCCGACATTCACCTGATCGACCACACGGTGTCGCGCGAGCACGTGCTCTTCTCTGTCAGGCGCGAGAGTGAGGGTGCGAGCGTCGTCACGGTGTTCGATCGAGGCGGGCGGAACGGCACGATGGTGAATGGCCGCCCAATCGTGGAAGCGGTGCTCGATCCCGGCGACAAAATCCAGGTGGGTGATGTCGTCCTTCGATTTGACGTACTAGACGAACTGGACCTGAGTTACCAGACCGAGGTCGCAGACAAAATTATAGAAGCGGAGGTCGACCCGTCGACCGGACTCTTCACCAAGCACTTCTACGTCCGCGACCTCCCCATGCGTGTCGAGGAGTGGCTCGAGCTTCGGCTCGGGTTCGCACTCATCTTGATCGACATCGACCACTTCAAGCTCGTTAACGATCGTTTTGGTCATGCGCAGGGTGATCGTGTGCTCGAAGCCGTGGGATGTGCTGTCCTCACCGAGGTGCGCCGCGGCGATATTGGCATCCGGTACGGTGGTGACGAGCTTCTGGTGGCACTACCGAGTGCGGATCTGGCAGAGGGCCGGATCGTCGCGAGTCGTATTCAGATGGCCGTTCGAACCGGTACGCGGACTCTTCTGCCGTCTGGCGCGCCGGTCACGGTGAGCCAGGGCATTGCGGTCCACGGGCTCGGCGAAACCCTCGCAGGTACGTTCCGCCGGGTCGATGCCGCCCTTCTACGCGCGAAGGCGGAGGGGCGTGATCGGATCGACTGCGATGAAGGGTCGTCGCCGCCACCCGGAGATCCTGTTGCACCCTCGCTGCAGCGCGGCCTCCTCGCGAGGGTAGCGGGCCCGCTTCGGATCCTGTTGGTGGAGGATAATGACGATCACGCCACTCTCGCCACGCTGGCGCTCGCGCAGACGGGGCGCGGCAGCGTGGTCGATCGCGTGATCGACGGCGTCGAGGCGCTCGCCTACCTTCGCCGCGAGGGCGCCTACAGCGATCGAATGGAGCCCGACCTGATCTTGCTGGACTTGAGGCTTCCGCGCCTCGACGGCCATGGGTTGTTGTCTCTCATCAAATCCGACCCTGCGCTGCGCTCAATCGCGGTGGTGGTGTTCACGACGGCGGGCGCAGATCGGGACCGGGCCTTGGCGGAGCAGAACGATGCGGACGGCTACTTCGTCAAGCCCACGGAGTTTTCCGCGTGGGGGGCGATGATGGCCGACCTGGAGAGCCACTGGTTGGGCTGATATGGCCGGCTTCGTCAATGGAACAAAAGAGGGAGCCGCCCAGGGCGGCGCGCCCGCAGACTCCGCATGGAGCGGCGCGTCAGGCCATGCAGCAGCAGGTAGCTCACTCTCCGGCGCCGCGCCCGCTTCCTCGTGATCGGCGCCGCTTCGTGCGAAGGTGCGTTCGTGAAGCGGATCGAGATCGAGACCCGGGACGGCGCCTGCCCGAGCTACCTGTTTCACCCCGCCAGCGGCGGTCCAGATCTTCATGGATGGCCTCGGTATCCGGCCCGCCATGCTGGAGATCGGCGAGCGGCTCGCGACACACGGCTACTTCGTGCTGCTGCGGACCTCTTCCACCGCTCGGGAGCCTACGAGCCGATGGATCCGCACACGATCTTCTCCGACCCTGAGAAGCGAAGGATGCTGAGGGAGAGGTTCCTCGCGCTGGCGACCCCGGTAACGTCATGTCCGACACCGGGCCTTTCTCGACTTCCTTGCGCGCTCGCCCGATGTGGAGCCCGGAGGTGTCGGCACCACCGGCTACTGCATGGGTGGGCTCATGTCGCTCACGGCGGCGGGGACCTACCCGGATCGCATCGTGGCGACCGCCTCGTACCACGGCGGCCGCCTCGCCAGCGACCAGCCCGACAGCCCGCACCTGCTCGCGCCGCGGATTCGCTCCCGCGTCTACGTCGCCGGCGCGACGGACGATCCTTCGTTCCCCGACGAGATGAAGGCGCGGCTTGAGGAGGCGCTCACGCACGCCGGTGTCGACCATCGCATCGAGACGTATCCCGCCAAACACGGCTGGGTGTTTCGCGACACGCCGGCCTACGATCAGGCCGCGAGCGAGCGCCACTGGGAGACCCTGCTCGCGCTGCTCGATGCGAAGCTGATGCGGCCGAACGAAGGCTCGCCGCTCGCCAAGACCTCGACGCCGACTACTTCTTGAACACCGTTTCAGCGCGTCGTTCCAACTCCTCTCTTGAGAGATTCTCGACGCGCGTCGCGATCCACCAGATGTTTCCGGCCGGGTCCTTCACGCCGCCGCTGCGATCACCGTAGAACTGGTCCATGGGCTCCATCGTCGAGGTACCGCCTGCAGCGAGTGCGCGCCGGTAGGCCACATCGACGTCTGCCACGTACAGGTAGAGGGCGCTCGGCATCGGCTTCCACGCGTCGCTGGCCTCGCCCATCATCACCATCGAGTCGCCAATTCGGACCTCGGCATGCCCAACGGTTCCGTCGGGCCGGGTCATGCGCTCGGTCTCCACGGCGGCGAACGCTTCCTTCAAGAAGTCGATCAGCTTGGCGACGCCAGTCACGGTCAGGTACGGGGTCACGCTGTGGTAGCCGTCAGGAACGGGTTTCGTCGTCATGGTTCCTTGCCTTGGTGAGGAAGTCGTCTCAGTGGCCACTGCATCGAACGGCTCGCTGCTCTCATGCGCGAGCTCGACCGCTGACAGAGCCTCGACGTCAGAGGCAGTGCCCCGGTCCGTGGCCGATCGCGATCAGCGCCAGGTGGGGTCCGCGCCGAATCCGGCCGCGGGGCTATTTCTTCTTCTTGCCCCTCGCGGCCCCGAGATACTTGTAGAAGGTGGGCTGACTCACTCCGAGTGCCCGCGCCGCGGCGCTCTTGTTCCCACCGCTTGCTTTGAGCGCCGCCTGAATCGCCTCGGCGGTGAGATTCGCCTTCCGTCCGCGCCCGCCGACGCGCCGCTTGCGTGGCTTGGGTGCTTCCACTGGTGCCGGCGCAGCCGCTACGGAGGCCTCCTTCCGGGGTCGGCCCGGCCCGCGCTTCGCTGGTGCCGGCGCCGCCGCATCCTTCGGTGGCCGACCTGGGCTTCGGCGAGCAGCCACCACCGTTGCCACGACGGCGCCCGTTCCGAGGAGCGCGAGGAGAGGGTTCACGTGTCCCGAGAGTGCCTTGAGTGGCTCCCCGACCCGGTCGCTGAGGGCAGACCCGATCGATCCACCCACGGAGCCGAGCAGATCCTCGAGGTTGCGCTCGAGCTGGATGAGGCCGATGCGGACGGCGTGAGCTTGCTTTGCGAGGTTAGGGGTAGGCATCTCAAAATCCCTTTGGGTGTGTGGGTGGGTGAACCGGCACCGCTACATCACCGTAAAGGTCCTCCGGCTGGGGAACAAGGCGCAGCGGGTCAGCGGCCCATCGTGGTGTTGTGCCGTTTCGCGAGACCGCGAATCGCGTGTCGCAACTGGTCCGGGGTGCACGGCTTCGGTAGCGTCCTGTTGACCGATGGCATCGCTTGCCGTTCTGTTCCGTCTGCGACCAGCAGAATGAGGAAGGTTCGCGGAGCAAGGGCTCTCACGGTCGTCGCGACCGCCGTACCGTCGACACCGCCTATGGCGAGGTCGGTGACCACCACATGAAAGGGCTCACCTCGCGCGAGTGAGCCCTTGAACATCGCCAGGGCGTGCTCACCGGACGACGCGCTCGCCGCGGCATGTCCGTCGATCGCGAGCGCGTGTGTCAGCACCCTGCAGAGCGCGGGGTCGTTGTCGATGACGAGGATGCGGAGGGGGCCTGGCATGTCTATGCGCTTCGGGTGTGGCGACTCGTTGGGTTAGACGCTTGCGCCGGCCGAGATGATCGATTCGGCCTCCGGATCGGCCTTGCGCGGCGGTCGGGCACGCGAAACGCTCGCGCGTCACCCTTCATCCGAGACCACCCGATGACCGACAAGGCCCCAGTGCACCCGAATTGTCCGAAGTGCCGCAGCAGCGACGTCGAGCCGGTGGTCACGATCGTCGGCAAGCGCCGCCCCGGGGACCGGGCGGACCGCGTTCTACCGGTGGTTGTGCCGTGCGTGCGGTCACCATCGGACCGACGAGGCAGCGCCGTCGCCGGGATAGTTCGGGCGCCGGAGAGCCGAGCGCTCTAAATTTGGAGGACGCCCGGATTGCTCAGCTTCTTCGCACCGCTTCGCTGCGCCGGCTCGCGAACTTGCGAATCGCCCGCCGCAACTCGTCGAACCTGAACGGCTTCTGCAGGATCAGGTCGATGTTCGGGATCGGCGGCGACCCGACCGTGGTGCCGGTCACCAGCACAACGAACGTTCCTGGTGCAGCGGCCTTCACCTCCGCCGCCACCGCCATCCCATTCACGGGTCCCATTGTCAGATCGGTCACGACGACCTGGACCGGCTCGCCGCGTGCGAGCGCCCCGTGGAACATCGCGATGCCGTCCCCGCCGGTCGACGCGCTCGCGACAGAGTCACCGTCGCGCGTGAGCACTCGCGTGACCAGCGTGCAGAATCCGGGCTCGTCGTCGATGACGAGGATGCGAAATGGAACCGGCATTGGCCTCCCTCGGAGGGTTCAGCTCGAGTCCGCTCCTAGCGCGTAGTGGATGTCGCTCAGATGACACCAACGTCGGTGGCGGCGGCATGCCCTCGCGAGGAAGTGTCGACGGTCGGTGTCAGCGCGATCGATACTTCTGCTGTGGCGTCGGAGAGACGATGGCGCGCCGGACCGCGCCGACTGCCCTTTGCATGACCACCGAATTGCACCACAGGCCCGATCGGCCCACGTACCCGAAATGCGGGAGGTCGAAGATCGAGGAGCTGGTGATCGAGACGGAGCGTCCGGGCGAGAGCGAGCCAGTCGGGCAGACCCGTCAATGGCGTTGTTGGTGGTGCATGCACACGTGGGACCGAGACCGGGAAGTGGACGCGTGATGACCGACGACAAATCGAAGCGGCCCGTGTGCCCAAAGTGCGGCAGTGCGAATCTCTACGAGCTGGTGACCGAGACTCAGCGCGGCGGCGAGGACGAGAAGGCGCCCACTCGGGAGCCGCGGGGCTGGCGGTGCTGGGGGTGCATGCATCGGTGGGAGCGGGACGCGGCTGCGGACGTGTGAGGCGCTCATGACTGGTGAGAAACCGAAGCGGCCCGTGTGCCCGAAGTGCGGCGTGGCCGCCGGGGAGCGGCTCACGTGGAGTATCCGCGTCGATCCCCGGGAGGAGCCCAGCGAAGGCCCGGCGAGCTGGATGTGCCAAGAGTGCGGGCACTCGTGGCGACCGGAGCCGGAGCCCTTATAGCGGCCCGCGAGTTCGCGCGCTGTCGCGATGACGTCGCTACCAGACCATGACGACGACACATGGGCGGCGGCAGTGTGAAGCGTCATGAGCAGCGAGAGTTCATTGGCGTCCACGTTCTCAGCGGCTATGCGCAAGCTGATCGAGTCGGTTGCCAACCCGGCTCCAGACTGGGTGCGGCAGAATGCGTCATTTGTGCTCGGGGGTCTGGATCGCCTCGATGCCCTGGGTCGGATGGCCTGGAATCTGGTGCGCTGGCAGAGGTTCGAAGTTCGGTAGGCGACAAAGCGTGGGTCATCGGCGCCCCGGTCCTGCGGCAGCTTGCGGCGCGTCCGCGCGAGGTTGATGTCTGGTCCTTCGTCCGACAGTCCATGGGCGCGAGCTGGACGGCGATGTGTGAACCGGTGGTTGCACTCACAGCCGCACTTGCTGATCCGGTCGAGGCTGTGCGGCTCAACGTCGCCGGCTTGGTGATGAAGCTTTGGCTCGAAGATGAGTCGAAGAACCGCACGAGCGACGCGAAGTTCGGCGACCTTGGGGGTGCCGAGGCCCGGCTCGCCAGAAGGCGCCGGTCACCGAGGCCGAGCTGAGGGCGATGCTGGCCACGCTGCCACCGACCCTGGTCGGCATCCGCGACCGCGCGCTCCTCCTCGTAGGCTTCGTCGGTGCGTTCCGCCGCAGCGAGCTGGTCGCCCTGGACGTCGAATCCGTCGCAAACGAACCCGCCGGAGCCACGATTTCCCTCGATCGGTCCAAGGTGGACCAAGAAAGTACAGGGTTTGCCAAGGCGATGCCCTTCGG
>CAZYWA010000448.1:0-6762 GCA_964650975.1 uncultured bacterium | reverse complement strand
AGTCGCCGGCCTCGCTGCCCGGCTGGACCTGGATCGCACCCGTGCTGGTGTGCCACCTCGGCACCCAGCTCTCGCTGATCACGACGGTGGCGCCCGGTGTATCGGCCACGTACTTGCCGATCCCGTTCGCGCTCGTGATGTGCTTCTGGTGGGGGCCGCGCGCGCTCCTGGGGCTCTATCTCAACGCCACGCTCTCGGCGGGATTGTGGGAGCTGCCGCGCTGGCACCTGTGGCCGGTCTACGCCATCCCCGAGACGGTCGCGGTGTTCCTGGGCTGGTGGCTCTTCGTGCGGATCGGGAAGGGCGAGTGCGGGCTTCCCAACCTGTCTCACACGATCCGTTTCATCGGGCTCGCGGTGTTACCCGCCGCCGCGATGAACGCGTTCTACGTCACGGGACAGCTGGTGATCCTGGGTGACCTCCCGGCCAGCGAGTTCTGGCAAGCGACCTGGGCGGGAGGCATCGCCACCACCCTCGATGGTCTCGCGATCGCCGCGCCGATGACGATGCTCCTGACGCCCGTGCTCGAGCACCGCGGATGGACCGTGACCGGCGGCGCGCCGCGGGTGCGGTTTCGCAGCCCAGCCCAGGTGCACGGGCGCGCCGTCGTGGAGATCGTGGCGATGTTCGCCGCCGTGCTGCTCGTCAGTCGCACGATACCGGTGGAGCGGTTCTGGTCCGTGTACGGCGTCTTCGTGCTGTGGGCCGCGCTCCGCTACGGGATCGGTCTGGTTGTGGTGGCCAACCTGTGGCTCGAGCTGCTGATCGTGCTGGTTCCGGGAGCGGCGCTCGCGCCGGCGGCCGCCGGGGTGATGCCCAGCGTCGCCGTGCAGAACCTGCAGACCGCGCTCACCATGCTGTGCCTCGCCGGCCTGGTGACGGGGCGAACCATCAGCGACCAGTTGCAGGAGATCGAGCGGCGGCAGCAGACCGAAGCCGCGCTGCGCGCCAGCGAGGCGCGATTCCGGACCTTCGTGGACCATGCGACCGACGCGTTCTTCCTCCACGGCGAGGGTGGCCTGATCGTCGACTCGAATCGACGCGCCTGCGAGGCGCTGGGCTACACCCCGGAGGAGCTCGTGGGCCGCAGCGTGACCCTGTTCGATCCGGATTTGACCGTGGAAATGGCCCGGCAGATCGAGTCACGCCTCGCGGCCGGCGAGACCCTCACGTTCGACACGCGGCACCGCCGCAAGGACGGTACGGTCTTCCCGGTGGAGGTCCGCGCGAAGCCGTTCCGCGAGGGGGGCCAGCTGTTCGCCGTTTCGCTGGTGCGCGACATCACCGAGCGCAAGCGCGCCGAGGAATCGCTGCGCGAGAGCGACGCGCGCCACCGTGCGATCCTCGAGTCCTCGCTGGACGCATTGATCGTGATGGACGCGGAGGGGCGCATCCGCGAATTCAATCGCGCCGCCGAGGACATGTTCGGCCACGACCGCCAGCAGGCGCTCGGCCAGAGCGTCGCGGAGCTGCTCGTTCCCAGGTCCCTCCGCGGCGCGCACAGCGCGGCTCTCGCCCGGTTTTCCACGCCCCACGAGAGCACGATCCTGGGCAAGCGAGTCGAGATGTCGGCGCTGCGCGCCGACGGCACCGACTTTCGGGTCGACCTGTCGGTGGTGCGCATCACCGGCGCCGATCCGCCGCTCTTCGCGGGCGTGGTGCGCGACATCACGGAGCGGCTGCAGCTCGAGCAGCAGCTCCGCCAGGCGCAGAAGATGGAGGCCGTGGGCCAGCTCGCGGGCGGCGTCGCGCACGACTTCAACAACCTGCTCACGGTGATCTTCGGATACACGGATCTGCTGCTGGCGACGCTCCCCCAGGACGACCCCAACCGGCCTTCGGTCAGCTCGATCCAGCAGGCCGCTCAGCGGGCCGGCGCGCTGACCCGGCAGTTGCTCGCGTTCAGCCGCCGCGCCGTGGTCGCGCCGCGGGTCGTTTCGATCAACGCCGTGCTGGGCGAGACCCAGAAGATGCTGCGGCGTCTGATCGGTGAGGACATCCTGCTCGACGTGGTCCTCGACCCGGAGGCCGGGCACGTGCACGTCGATCCGGGCCAGCTCGATCAAGTGCTCATGAACCTGGTGGTCAACTCCCGCGATGCCATGCCCGGGGGCGGACACCTCGGCATCACGACCGGAACGGTCGACCGTGTCGACCCGTCGGCCGAGCCGGGCGCGCCCGCAGGGCCGAGGCGGTTCGTCCGGATCGTCGTCAGCGACACCGGTTCCGGCATGACCGCCGAGGTGAAGGCGCGCATCTTCGAGCCGTTCTTCACCACCAAGTCGGTGGGCCGCGGAACCGGGCTGGGGCTCGCCGTGGTGCACGGCATCGTGAGGCAAGGCGGCGGACACGTCGAGGTCGAAAGCGAGCCGGGGGTCGGCACTCGGGTCGCCGTGTACCTGCCGGCGGCGAACGAGCCGGTGAGCGAGTCCACGTCCGCGGTGCCCACCGCCGTCGTCGGTGGGCACGAGACGATCCTGCTCGTCGAGGACGACGAGATGGTGCGGCAGGTGAGCACCGTCGCCCTCCGGCGGCTCGGTTTCACCGTGCTCGCCGCGCGCGACGGGTCCGACGCTCTGCAGCTCTTGGACGGCCATGCTGGGACCATCGACCTGCTCGCGACGGACGTGGTCATGCCAAGGATGAACGGTCGTGAGCTGAGGGACGCGTTGCGCACACGCCTGCCAGAGCTCAAGGTGCTCTTCCTGAGCGGTTACAACGACGACGCGATGCTGCGCAGTGGGCTGCTTGGCGGCGAGGAGGCCTTCCTCCAGAAGCCGTTCACGCTGGCTGCGCTCGCGCGCGTGATCCGGGAAGTCCTCGATCGGCCTTGACCAGGGCGTGGCCGGCGGGGTCGGAGGTGGTGCGGCCGCCGTGGCGGCTCAGCCGGGATTCTGGGTCAGCGACAGCAGATTCCCGTCGGGGTCCTCGAACCAGGCGACCCTCGACCCGCTGGGAGCGGTCCAGATCCCGGCGTCGTCTTGCGCGAGAAACGGATAGCGCACCACGGTCACGCCCTCGGCATTCAGCTCCCGCACGGCGCTCGCCACATCGGATACGGTCCAGCCGAGGACCGTGTGCTTGGCCGGCGCCAGCTCGGGCACGATCGACACCCGCAGCGTGGTGCCGTGCGCGTCGAACACCAGCGCGAACGAGTCCTCGCCGATGAGCGGCAAGCCGAGCAGGTCGCGGTAGAACCGTTTCGCGCGCTCGGCGTCGCGGACGGCGACGAATGCCACCAGGTCGCAATGGCTCAGCATGGAACCTCCACGATGACTTCTCCGAGTTCTCCACGAATCGCGGGCGTCTCGGCATGAGCGAGGAGTCGAGCGGCGATCTGGCGCGGACTCGCGAGCTGGTGCTCCGCCACGGCTGGAACGCGACCGCCTACCAGATCCTGAACCCGCGCATCGCGCACTGGTTCCATCCGCTGGTCGACGCGGTGGTCGGCTACGTCGAGGCGCCCGGCCGTCTGGTGGCCGCGGGCGACCCGGTGGCGCCACGCGAGGCGCTCGGTGTGGTCGCGCGGAGCTTCGAGGATCAGGCGCTCCGCACGGGTCGCAAGGTGTGCTGGTTCGCCGCGAGCGAGGAGCTCGCGCGCGTGCATCGCATGCAGGGCGCGAGCACCGCGGTGCCGATCGGCGAGCAGCCGGTATGGCAGCCCGCTGGCTGGGCCCAGAAGATCCGCCATCATCGATCGCTGCGCGCGCAGCTCCATCGCGCGCGGAACAAGGGTGTGGTGGTCAGCGAGTGGCCGGCGGCGCGCGCGACGCACCATCGCGACCTCGAGCAGTGCCTCGGCCAGTGGCTCGCCACGCGGCCATTTCCGACGATGCACTTCCTGGTCGAGCCCGAGACGCTGGGCCGGGTGCTCGACCGCCGGGTGTTCGTCGCGGAAGCCGGCGGCACGCCGGTCGCGTTCCTGGTGGCGTCGCCCGTTCCCATGAGACGCGGCTGGCTGATCGAGCAGATCATCCGCTCGGCGCGGACGCCCAACGGCAGCGCCGAGCTGCTGGTCGATCATGCCATCGGGTGCTTCGCGAGCGAAGGCTACGAGCACGCCACACTCGGCCTGGCGCCGCTCGCCCGCCACGCGCACGGCGGCCCCGCGCCCGCGCTCTGGCTCGAGGGGGTGTTGCGCTGGCTGCGCGCCCACGGCGAACGCTTCTATCACTTCCGCGGCATCGACTTCTTCAAGAGCAAGTTCCAGCCCGATGCCTGGGAGCCGGTGTTCGCGGTCTCGAACGAGCGCGCCTTCTCGGTGCGCACCCTCTACGCGATCGGCTGGGCGTTCAGCGGCGGCACGCCGTTTCGATCGATGACGCTCGCGTTCGCGCGCGCCTTCCGGCAGGAGATCGCGTGGCTGGGGGCGCCCCGCGCGTCACACCCGCGGCTCGAGCCACTCGGCCTGCTCACGCCGCGCGCAGCAAGTCCTCGGCGGTGAGGTCGGGCGCCGCCTTCTCGTTTTCCCACTCGAGCAACCCGAGATCGGCGTAGTGCGGGCGGATGCGATCGGTGAGCAAGCCGATCCGCTTCAGGTTGGGCACGATGCGCTTGAACATGGTGTTGCGGAAGAACCCCATGAACTTGGACTCGAGCACGATCCGGTTCCACTCGGCGCGCTTCATCTGGTGCGCGTAGTACTCGTCGTAGAACTCGTGGGCCAGGAAGCGGTTGCGCATCAACACCGTCATCTCGTAGGCCCAGTCCTCGCGCTCGTGGCGCTCGCGCTCGCCCAAATCCGACGTGTAGTACTCGCCGAGCGCCACCACGCCGTAATGGACGTGGCGCGCTTCGTCGGTGATCACCATCTTGAGCAGCTCCTTCAAGAGCGGCTCGCGGGTGGCGGCGCGGATGGTGCCGAAGGCGCCGAGCGCCAGGCCCTCGATCATGATCTGCATGCCCAGGAACTTGAGGTCCCAGCGGCCGTCGCTCATGAGCGCGTCGATCAGTACGTAGAGGTTGTCGTTGATGGAGTAGAGCTTGCTGAGCTTCTCGCTCAGGTAGCGGTGGAAGACTTCGACGTGGCGGCCTTCGTCCATCACCTGGGTCGAGCCGTAGAGCTTGCCGTCGATCCAGCGCACCGCCTCGGTCACCTGACAGGCGGCGAAGAGGGCGCCTTGCTCGCCGTGCAGGAACTGGCTCAGCATCCACGCGAGCAATGCGTAGCGCTGCTCGGCGCGCTGGCGGTCGGGAAGGGCGCCATACGCGGGCACGTCGGCGAGGGGCAGCAGTTCCTCGGGGATGAGCTCGCGGCTCGAGTCGTAGGGATCGACGTTGGTCGACCAGTCGAGGTCGCGGTCCGAGTCCCACTGGCCGGCCTTGGCGGCTGTGTAGAGCTTGGCGAGCTCGGCGTGGTCGCGGTCGTACTCCCACACGAAATGGGCGTCGTTCCTGGTCGCGACGCTGGTGGCGCGATCGTTCTTCCCGGTGCGTAGCAGGTAGCCGCGCGTGGCCGGCCCGACCAGCCCGCGCAGCACCCGCGGGTTCCGGATCTGGAGCGCCTCTTTCAGGGCGTCGGAGTTGGCGGCGACGTTGTCGAGCATGCGCAGCGGGTTCATCGCGACCTCCAGGGTGTGGTGGGTACGGGCCACTCGGCAGGCTACTCGTCGAAGAAGAGCGCGTGGACGATGTCGAGGGTGCGGTCGGTCTTGCCCCAGAGCGGCACGCGCAGCGGACCCGAGGCGCAGCGCACGAACGCGGCGCTCACCACCTCGAGCAGCGCCGCGCGAATGGGCAGCCCGGCCCGGACGATGCCGCGACCTTCGTCACGCACGAAACGCTCGATGCGCGCCAGGATCGGCAGCCCGGCGGTGAGCAGCACTTCCTGCCCGGGGCCGCGGCCGTCGAGCAGCTCGCGCAGCACCAGCCGCACCAGATCGGGCTCCGACTCGAGGAACCCGAGGTAGCGCTCGAACACCGCGTCGAAGCGTCGCCGGTAGCTGCCCTGCGTCTGCATGGCGGCCTCGAGCGCTTCGCCGAGGCGCGCGAACGTCTGGTTCACGGCCGCCGCGTAGAGGGCATCCTTGCTGCCGAAGTGATAGAGCAACGACGGCCGCCGGATGCCGGCGGCCGTCGCGATGTCTTCGAGTCTCGTGCCGTCGAAGCCGGCGCGGCCGAACTCGGCCT
This sequence comes from uncultured bacterium, assembly GCA_964650975.1. Lineage (GTDB taxonomy): Bacteria > JADJOY01 > JADJOY01 > JADJOY01 > JADJOY01 > CAZYWA01. The sequence goes on along the minus strand of CAZYWA010000448.1, from coordinate 633 downwards.
GCGCGGCGGTGAGCAGCCGCTCGCTGGTGGCGACGTCGTTCTCGGCGAGTCGCGGCCGTCCCATGCCGCCGACGTTATCTACTCACGAGTAGATTCGTCAAGTGGCGGCCTCGATCAGCTCGCCTTGCGAGTCTCGGTGCTCGGCCGGTACGACCAGCCGCGCAGCACCGACGGCCGCACGCGATCCCAGTCGTCGCCCCATTCGGTGCTCAGCTCGCGTTCCAGCTCGTCGGACCACAGCGGGTAGCGCGACCCGTAATGGGTGCGCGCACCGTAGCCGAAGCGGTATGCGGGCTCGTCCTGGTCGAAGTTGGGGACCTGGGGCGGCGGCGTCGGCTCGCGGCCGGCCGCCTGCTTCACGGTGTCGGCCGCGCTCTGCTTCAGATCGGGCGCGTGCTTCGACCCCAGATCGTGCTTGGTCTGCTCGAGGTCGCGCTGGAACGCGTCGCGGACGCGGTCCCACGCCGAGTCGTACTCGGGACTCCACCAACGCGGATTCTTGCGGGTGATCATGAGAGCTCTCCGTTTCGAGTGGTTGAGGAAAGGCGAGTGACGCCCCCGGGGCCCTGTAAGGGCAAAAGGACTTCCGCCCCGCCAAGAAGCGCGTCAGCGTTTCGGTGGGTGAATCGCTAC
>CAZYWA010000447.1:0-6776 GCA_964650975.1 uncultured bacterium | reverse complement strand
CCGGGTTATTCATGAAAGTTCGTAGCGAGGCCGCCAAGCGTCGAGCAGATTCGGGCGAACGCAGGATTTTTGGCCCGCAGGCGTACTGAACAGTACGTCGAGGGACGAAAATCCGAGTACGCCCGAAGATGCCGACGATCGGCGGCCACAGTAGAACGCTTCATGAATAATCCGGGTTAGGTTCGCGGTAGGAGCCGCGCGCCAGAGATGCGGATCGGCACGTGATCGCCGACCTGGGGAGCGCCGACCGCCGGGACCGATGCGCGGATCGATTCGGTCCCGATGGCGAGCGTGAGCTCGACGCGGCTCCCGAGATAGCCGCGCGCCTCGACGGCGGCGGTGAGCGGACCTTCGCCGATCGTCACGTGCTCCGGCCGGAACGCCAGCACCACCGGCTCGACGGTCGGCAGCGGGCGCGGCGAGGACACGCTCATCGTGCAGCCCTCCACGGTCTCGACGATCAAGTCATCGCTGCCGCTCGGCTGCCGCACCGAGCGCACCGGTAATGAGTTGACCGGGCCGAGCACCTCCGCGACGTAGAGATCGATGGGCTCGTCGTAGAGCCGTGACGGCGTCCCGATCTGCGCGATGCGCCCGGCGCGCATCACCGCCACGCGGTCGGCGGTGGCGAGCGCCTCGGCCTGGTCGTGCGTGACGAGCAGCACGGTGACGCCCAGCCGGTCGCGCAACGACGCGAGCTCGGCGCGCATCTCCTCGCGCAGCCGCGCGTCGAGGTTCGAGAGCGGCTCGTCGAGCAGCAGCACGGCCGGCTCCCCGACCAGCGCCCGCGCCAGCGCCACGCGCTGCTGCTGGCCACCCGAGAGCTCGTGCGGATAGCGGTCGCCGAGCCCGGTGAGACGCACCAGGTCGAGGGCCTGTCGCGCGCCTTCGGTGGCCGCGGGCCGCGAGGCGCCGCGCAAGCGCAGCGGGTAGGCGACGTTCCCGAGCACGGTCTTGTGCGGCCACACGGCATACGACTGGAACACCATCCCCAGGTTCCGCGCCTCGGGGGGCATGTGCGCGCCGGGGCCGTCGACGAGGCGCTCGCCGATCCGCACCTCGCCCGTGTCGGGCCGATCGAGCCCGGCGACGATCCGCACCAGCGTCGATTTGCCGCAGCCCGACGGTCCGAGAAGCGCCACGAACTCGCCGTCCGCGACCTCGAGCGACACGTCCGTGAGCACGTTGACGATGCCGAAGGTCTTGCGAATGCCGCGCAGGCTGATCGATGCCATGGGTTCGAGCCGCGCCGTCAGGTCGCGAGCCGCGGCCCGCGCTTGCGAATCGCGTGGAGCAGCGCTTGTCCGACCAGCGTCGCCGCCACCAGGATCGTGGCGAGCACGGCGGCGGCGGGCGGGTCGGCGTAAGACTGGAGCTCGAAGAGCACCGTTCCGATCACCGACGTGCCGGGGCCTACCAGCAGCACCGACATGGTGATCTCCGAGAGCACCGGCAGGAACACCAAGAGCCAGGTCGCGCCGAGCGCGGGGGCGAGGAGCGGCATCACCACGTCGAGCGCCGCCCTCGCCTGCCCCGCGCCGGACACCCGCGCCGCCTCCTCGAGCGAGGAATCGAGCTGGGCCAGGGCGCTAGCGCTGGTGCGCACGCCGAACGACAGGTACTTGACCACGTAGGCCACCAGCAGCGCCGCCGAGCCGGCGAAGAGATCGAGCACCAGCGTGAGCCGGTCCAACACCACCAGCCGCACCTCCCGCGAGAATGCGAGCAAAAGCCCCATGGCGAGGACCGTGCCGGGCACGGCGTAAGGCGCGTTCGCGAGCCATTCGAGGAGCTTCGTCGCGACGCCCGGCCGGCGGCGCCGCGCGTAGGCGAGCACCGCGCCACACGCCGTCGCGAGGCTCGCCGCTACGACGCCGAGCCAGGCACTGCGCGCGATCGCCGGCAGCGTCTCGTGGTTGGTCATCAGCACCCGCGCGTAGTTGATTCCCGACCAGTTGGCGGGCCCGAGCCCCGCCCCCCACGAGCGAATCATCGACACCGTGAGCAGCGTCCCGGCGGGCAGCACGATCGCGACCGTCGCGACGACCACCACCGCGCACACGACCACCGCTCGCGCGAGCGATCCGAGACGCACCGGTCGCGGGCGCTGCCCTTTGCCCGTGACCACCGCGCGCCGTCGCTCGCCCCGCGCGGCGAGGCTCCCGATGCCACCCGCCGCCAGCGACACCAGCAGCAGACAAAGAGCCAGCGCCATCGCGTCGGCGAGGCTCGCCGGGTCGCCCACGTTGATGAGATTCACGATCGCGGTGGTGAGCACCGTCACGTGCGTGGTCCCGCCGGTGCCGATCAAGTAAGGGACGCCGTAGGCCGATGCGGCGAGCAAGAGCACCAGCACCGCGGACGAAGCGATCGAGGGTGCGATGAGCGGCAGCGTGATCTGCGCCATCGCGCGCGCCGGGCTCGCTCCGGCGAGGCGCGCCGATTCCTCGAGCGACGCGTCCATCCGCTCGAGCGCCGCGGCCACCGGCAGCATCACCAGCGGGTAAAACGAAAGCCCCAGCACCCACACGATCCCACCGAGCCCGTAGATGTCGAGCACCGGCCGGGTCGCGCCGATCGCGGCCGCCGCCTGGTTGAGGAGCCCGGTGCGCGGATTGGCGAGATCGATCCACGCGATGCCCCACAGGTAAGGCGGCACCGCGGCCGGCAAGCTGAGCAGTCCGCTCCAGGCTCGTGCACCGGGAAGCGCGAGCCGCACCAGCGCCAGAGCGAGCGGAACGCCGATCCCGACCGCGAGCACCGTCGTGCCCAGCGCGATCTCGAGCGTGCTGGCCAGCGCGCGCAAGCGATCGGGCTCGCGCAAGACGCCGATCCAGCGGAAGGGCGCCAGGTGGCCAGGCAGCCCCAGCGCCCGGCCCACGACCACCGCGAGCGGCACCGCAGCGAAGAGCGCCAGCCCGAGCGCGATCGCTGCGAGCACCGTCGCCGGCAGCGCGCGCGAGAGGCGGCTCACCGCTGCACCACGTCGTTCCAGGTGGTGCGGATCTCGGTCGAGCGAACGCCGACCTCCGCCAGTAGCTCGCCGCTCCAGCGCGGCGCTTGCGAGTAGAAATCCGCGAGCGGCGGTGCTCCGTCGGGCGGCGGGACGGCTGGGTCGGGCGCGTGCATGTCGCCGCGCACGATGGCGGCAGCGCCGTCCGGCGAGGCCAGGAGGTCCGCGATCGCGCGCGCGGTCGCGTGGTTGCCACCGCCGCGCAGAATCGCCGCCGGGCCGGGCACCAGGATCGCGCCGTCGCCGGGGATCACGAACTCGACCGGCGAGCCCTTGCGCTTGGCACCGAGCACGTTCTCGAGCAGGCAGGCACCGGCGCTGAACTCGCCCGACGCCACGCGATCGAGCACCGACGAGTTGCCGCCGGTCGCCACCAGTCCGTGGGCACGCAGGGTGCGGAAGAGCTCCCAGCTGTAGCGACGCTCGAGGAACGCGACCGTGGCGAAGAACGTGCCCGAGGCGAGCGGATCGCCGAGGATCACGCGGCCCGCGAGGTCGTCGCGCGCCAGCTCCGGAAACGAGCGCGGCGCCTGCTCGCGGGAGAGGAGCTTGGTGTTGTAGACGAGCACCATGGTCGAGATGCGCGCCGGGAACCACGCACCGTCGGGATCGACTAGCTCGCGCGGCGCGCGCAGCGCTCCCGGCGGCACGTAGGGCAAGAGCGCGCCCTCCGTCTTGAGTCGCGCGTAGTGGAAGGGATCGGAGGTGAGCAGCAGATCGGCGCGGCTACCGCCGGCCGAGAGCTCGCCGTCGAGACGGGCCGCGACCTTCTCGCTTCCCGCCACGAACCACTGCGGGACGACACCGGGCAAGCGCTCGCGGATGAGCCGATCGAGGTCGTCGACCACGTTCCGGTAGAGCGAGGTGTAGATCCACACCTCGCCGGCGGGCGGGCCGTCGCCGCTTCCGGCCGAGCCGCCGCGCTTCCCGGCGCCGGGCGGACCGAACTCGACGCGGCACGCCGTCGCCGCGAGCAGCACGCTCGCGAGCAACGCGAACCGCGTTCGCCGCCCCATGCGCGCGGTCATAGCACAGGAGCTCCGTGCGCTTTCACCGCGCCTTGGAGGGCCACCGGTCTTTCGGTGGCCAGCCGCTCGCTCGCGCGCGAGGGACCGCGCGCGCTCCAGCCGAGCGCTATAGAACGCCCCCTTCTCAGGGCTTTTGAGGCAATCGATCGATGGGGCATGCGGGGGACAAGCCCCCGCGCTACGCGGACCCGGGCTCCCCGGCGTAGTGAGCCCGACTTTGCCAGCGCGCCGAAAGGCGCACCGGCGAGCGGGCAGCGAGCCGTCTTCGGGGCGGGGGTCTGGGCACAGACCCCCGCGGAAACCCAGCCGTCACGGGCCCGGAGGACACTCCTCGCCCGTGTACGCGCACTGGATCGTCGGGTCGTACTTGGTGTGGTTGTACGGATCGTGCTGCCACACCGTCGGCAGGTCGAGGCGCGGGATCGACGTGCCGAGCGTCGAGTTCATCGCGTCGGTGAGCCCGATGGTCGAGGCCGCGTTCATGGTCTGCGAGAGGTGCAGGTGGTCCATGCTGAACACACCGCCGTACTCGGTGAAGAGCCGCTGCACCGGGTTGCCGTTCGAGTCGACCTGGTACTGGTAGAAGAGATCCTGCGTCGTGTAGTCGCCGTCGAGGCCGAGGGTCAGGTCGGGCTGCTCGCCCTTGAAGATCAGGTCCTGATTGGCCTGCGCGTCGAGCAGCACCAGGTTGTTCGGCCGGCCCGCGATGGCGAACGCCTGCTGGAAGAGGTCGTAGAGCGCCTTCAGGTTGGCGTTGATCTGGTCGGCGTATTGATCGTCCGGCCCGCCGGGCGGCTCGTTCTGCGACGGCGACGAGGACGGCCACGGCATGGTGCCGAGCAGCACCGCCTTGGGATTGTCGCTGGGATCGTCGGCCGCGATGATGTTCGCGAGCACCTGCGGCGTCAGCTCGTTGGTCGAGGGATCGAGCGGGTGGATGTCGATGATGCCGTTGCCGTTGGTGTCCGCCGATGCCGGGATGAGGCCGAGGGCGATCCAGTCGGGCACGTAGCCGGTCTTCTTGTCGCCCAGGCTGTCGGTCACGTGGTTGTACTGATCGACCGAGGTGATGCCCACGGTGCTCGCGTCGCCCGGGCACACGAGCGTCGGGTCGCACGACTCGTAGAAACCTTCGTACGGCTGGTAGGTGCGGGTGAGCGTGCCGTCGGTCGAGATGAGCGGCACGCGCCAGGCGCCGTCGTTGGTCCCCGCGGGGCAGGGCGGGCCCTGGTAGTACTGGCTGTTCGAGAGCACCAGCATCGAATACGTCAGGTTCTGGATCAGGTCGTCGATGGGCGGCGGCGAGAACAGCACCGAGTCGAAGAACCAGTCGAAGCCCACCACCAGATCCGCCGGCGGGTCCATGTCGGCGATCATCTTGATGACCGGCTCGCCGGTGCAGAACGGATTTCGCAAGCTCGACATTGGGTTGTTGAAGAAGTCCTGCAGGTACGCGAACCCGAGCTTGGTGCCGTAGGCGAAGCCGTGCATCTGCTCGCCGGGAATGCCCCAATTCCGGTTCTCGATCTCGACGTCCTGGAAGAGCCCGCCCACGAGGCCCTTCCCTTCCAGGATCCCGGTCAGGATCTCGTCGATGAGCTGGCCCACGAGATCCAGGATGGGAATCGAATCCAGGCTCACCACCACCGGGTTGCAGAGCTCACCGGGGGCCGGCACCGAATGCGTGCCAGTCGCCGGGATGTAGCAATCGCGCACGCCGTCGCCGACGAACAGGAGGCTGGTCTCGTTGGGCGAGTCGATGGGAGGAATACCGCCCTCGATGACGATGCGCTGCGGGAAGTAGAGGCCCAGCTGTTTGGCCAGGAACCCGGGCACCGAGTGAATCTGTCCCGGGGGCGAGTAACCCATGTTGGAGACGCCGGCCGAGAGGCTCGGGCCGAAGCTCACCATGTTGCGGAACTGATCGTAGGTAGTGTCGATCCACTCGAAGGCGGCGGCTTTGGTGGTGGTGCCGCCGAAGAGCCGCGTGTCGTGCACCGACACGTCCACCAGCCCCGGCGTGGGCGAGCCTTGCGGAGTGGCGGTGATCGTGGCGTCGTCGACCAGGTGCACGTCGACGGCCAGCACGCCGCCGAACCGCACCTCGATGTTGCCGTCGACGAGACCGCTGAAGCCGCTCCCCTTCACCTGCACCGGGTCGTAGCCGGTGAGCCCCATCTGGTCGGGCACCACACCGGTGACCGACTGGCAGCCGACGGCCGTGAGCCCCGCGAGAATCAACACCGATCCGACGAAACGACGCATGCCTTCCCCCTGGTTGCTCCGGGCTCGTCCCTGTCGTTGGTGTGTAGAGACTCACCGCCCTCGATCGATTCTCCCAGAGCACCTCCGCCGCTGTAAAGCGCGGGGCGGCGGGTCGTGCATCCGTTTGCGATCGATCGCCAGGTGGCGTGGCGGCGGGCGCCTGCCCCGGGGTGCTCGAGGCCGAGCGTCCCGAGGGCGTGGTCGTCTTGATGAGGTAGGCGCGAGGCCGAATGCGGGCCGGCCTGCCGTCGGCGTCGCTGAGATGGGCCGGCCGTGCCCCGGGGCGGGCGCCCGCTGCCGCGCCGCCAAACGGACACCTCCCCGAACTCGAACGGATGCAATACCGGGGGGCGCTGCTTGTGCTAGTCCTCCGGGCAACCTCGACCGGGAGAGCCCAGGAGAGTCCATGTCCGATTCGATCGCCTCCGAGCGCATCCGCTCCGGCGCCACGTGGGAGCAGTTCTGCGACA
>CAZYWA010000446.1:0-6808 GCA_964650975.1 uncultured bacterium | reverse complement strand
ATACGGTCAAACAACCCAGGTGTCTCCCCTCGGGGACCAGTTTTTCAGCAGCCTGCTAGCTCGCTTCATTCACCTAGCAGCCCGCCAGCGAGCGGTCGGCTCCCTACTCGAAGGGTCCGGCTTCCGTCTCCTCGGGGCCGGCGGCCACTCCGCGTCTCGCAAGGTTTCCGTAAGACGCGCTCGCTAACGTGCTTCTCGACGAGCACGCACCTAGCGAGCTGAACCACCGCACCCCATCGGCCGGGTGCGCAGATGTGCGACGGGAGGACGACGAAGATGCGAAATTTACCAAGGCTCCGCGTCTGGACGCTCGTTTTCGCGGCGACGCTCACGCTCTCCACTTCGTCGAACGCCCTGGCGGCCACCGCCCCGGATCAACCGCAGGACGCCGCCGCGGCGTGCAGCGGGCTCCGGGAAGGCGACACGTGCGCGGCCACGGTCGCGACGGACGAGGTGACCGACGGCAGTTGCCGCGCGAGCCCGCGAAGCGACGGCACCCTCGCGTGCGTCCCGAGCGGCCCTCCCGGTGGTGGCCCACCGGCGGCAGCGATCGACGCCTGTGCCGGGCTCGCCGCTCGAGCCGCGTGCACCGTCGCCTTGCCGGACGGCCATGCACTGGCCGGCGTCTGCCAAGAAAGCGACGCGCCGAGTGGCGCCGTCGTCGCCTGCCGGCCCGACGGCCCGCCACCTCCGTCCCGAGCGCATTTCCGTCCACCGCAAGCCGCGGTGTCCGCGTGCGACGGCGGGAGCGCGGCCGACGCCTGCTCTTTCGCAGACGGAGACCACTCGATCACGGGCACCTGTCGCCCGTCGCCGGACGGTTCGGGCTCCCTCGCCTGCGCGCCAGACCCCGCACTTCTGCGGTTCCACCCGTGAGCAGCAGGTCGGCGCGGCGATCCGACGACCCTGGCGCAACGACACACAGAGCCCGATGATGCTTCGACGGAGGTGCTTCGAATGATCCGACGTGCGACGGCCCTCGCGGTGACGGCCGCCCTGGTGACGCTTTCCCCCGGCTGCGGACTCTCGAAATCCAGCTCGGACAGCCAGGACACATCCGGTTCTCTGACCGGGAACTGGTCGGGCGAGATCGACGTGCTGGGAATCGGTGTCGCCACGGTCGAGCTCTCGCTGACGGAGGACTCCGACAGTCAGCTCTCGGGGACCGCGTCGGTCTCGGGCCTCACCGAGCAAGCTCTCGAGGGCGACGTCACGGGCGCCCGATCCGACACCGACGTGACGATCGTCGCGAGCGGCGGGACTCTCGGCACCGCCATCTTCGACGGTACGCTCGTGAGCAAGGACGTCATGAACGGCCACCTCACCATCTCGGGCGAGGACACCTCGTACTCGCTCGCCCTCACCAGGGAGTAGCGGACGTGCACGTGTGGCGAGCGCCTGGGGCCTTTCGCGTGGTGCTGTTCCTTGCTCTCGGCTCGGCCGGGTGCGCGCCCGCCAAACCGCCCGCGCCCGAGTCGATGGCACCGACCGCGCATCCCGAGCGCACCCTCGACGCGTGGGCCGTGCAGCTCGAGTTCGGCGCCGGCGAGCGAGCGGCGGTCGCGAATGCGGTCGATCTCTACCTGACCCGGATCGGCCTGGTGGCGCGTGACCTGGGAAGCCACGATCCGATCTCGCTCGCCGCGCTCGAGACGAGCGCCAGCCAACTCGCCGACCACACCCGCGAGGATTTCGCCACGGTGCTCTCCGCGGAGGCCCTCGCCCGCTTCGACCGGAACCGGGAAAGGTTCCGAACGCAGGCGCTCGAAGACCTGATCAACACGCTGGTAGACCAGGCGCGACACGCGCATCCGGCGCCCGAATTCCCGGGAATGGATCCGGATCGAGGCCCCCCGCAACGAGGTGGTCGAGGTGGCGGACGCGGTGGCCCCGGCCGAGGCGGAGGTGGTCCGTGAGCGGGATCACGGCATGACGCTCTGGAACAGCCACCCCTGCACCTGATCCATCACCGTCATTCCAGCCGCCTGGCCCGCGGGCGGGCGAGGCGTCCGGCACTCAGCGCCGCACGGGACCCACGACGACTGCGTGATGGCATTGGCCTTGGCGGTCCAGCACCATGCCGGAGTGTCGAACCGCATCGATTGGGCGGAGCCGCTCACGCCGCCCAGCGAGGCGCGGATGGCGGTGCTCGTGCAAGAAGAACTGCACGGGGCGATAAGGCGCTACGCGAGGCGCTCGCTGACCCCGGGCAGCACTACGAGGACTTCCTGGGAGGATGGGAGCCACTCGGGGTGTCGCTAGGGCGCATGAGGGGTTGGTGAGGGCGTCACTCGGGGGCCGACCCCCAGGGGCCCGCTACTCGGACGATCAATCCGCGCCCGAGGACGCGCTCGAGCCGGGCGCGGGCTCCCCGCCGACTGCGTCCTCAGCACGCTTCATGATCTGGTGCAGCTTGTCGTCGAGGCACCGGTAGCCGGGCATCCCGATGGGCGGCGTGCCGACCATGTGCCATCCACCGGCGCCGGACGATTCCGAGGAGTGAACGGTCACGACGGTCACGATACTCGTGTCCGATTCGAGCAGACAGTCTGCCGTGCAGCGGAACTTCACGTAGCCGTCGTTGGGCGCCTCTCGCGATCCGTGGTTGGAGGACTCGACGACGATGCACCCCTCTCGCCCGGCGGCTTGCTCTACGGCGCGCACGATCTCGGAAAGCAGACGGTTGCTGCCGAAGAGCAACGCGGGCGCGGTGTCCGTGTGAGGAGCGCAGCCGGCGGCGAGCAGGGCGGTCGGGAGCGCCGCACGGCTCAGGAACGCGAGCCACGGCAGCGCTCGCGGAAGGCGCCAGGCATGCTGTCGCTGAGAGACCCGCATCGGAGCCGATGCTTGGCACGGCCGCGGTGCCCGAGACGAGACGGTCAAGAAGCGCCCCCTGGGGGCGGGATCTGGCGAAGTTGGTACGTCGAGCCGGCTCGATTGGGCAGAGCTGCTCACCCCGCCCAGCGAGGAGGCGCGGATGGCTGTCCTCATCGAGGCGGAGCTGGCGCGCGAGACAAGGCGCTGCGGGAGGAGCTGGCGCGGCGGGGGATGTCCAGGAAACCTCGGACACCGGAATCTTGGTGGCGGGTCGCACCTACGAGGCCGCGCTGGGCAGAAGCACCGACATGTACGTGGTCAAGACCGATTCGTCAGGATCTGCCGAGTGGACCGACAACCTCGGGAGCGACGGCGACGACGAAGGCTATGCCGGGCTCGAGACGACGGACGGGCACTACGTGATCGCCGGAGGCACCCCCGGCGTCGGCGGCGTGGGCATGGAGCTCGATTCGTCCCGCTCGGTCTCCTGGCAACGGGCGCTGGAGTCCGACGCGTTCAGGGCGCTCGCACAGAACTACGACCTCGGCTTCGCGCTCGCCGGAAGCGCGAAGGGCACGTGTACCTGGTGGAGATCGACGCGAGCGGCAACGTCGGCCCGTTGACGGATCGAGGCCGCCGAACCTGTCGCCCGAAGCCGGCCTTTGGCGGCGGCCGGAATCGAGGGCTAGCAGCCCCCGCGTCGAGCCTGTTCGAGCGTTCAAGTTCACCGGTGCCTGCGTGAGGACCGTCAGGAGGTGGGAAGCGCCGTCGTGCTCGAAACGTAACTGGCCGAGGTGTCGTAGCCCGTGGTGGCGCCGTCGATCACCACGCCGACGTTGACCCCGACGTTCGTACCGTCCGAGGAGAATCCGAAGACGTTGCCGCTCGATGTGGCGAGCGTGAGAGCGGTCTCGTCGTCCGTCGTGGTGAGGTCATCATCGGCGTCGAGCAACGCCGAGGTCACCACCGCGTCCGACGGATCGAGAATGTTGGACGAGGTCACGATCAGCCCGGTCACGCTGGGATCCCGGATGACGCCTCGAAGCAGGATGTTGTCCGACGTCTCGAACGAGAACGTGACCTGCGCCTCGGTGTAGTTCCGGTAGAGATTCGTCGTCATGGTCTCGAGGTTGAACGTGCTCGCACCGGTACTGTCCGTCGGCGTGGAATCGAGACCACACCCTACGCCGACCATCGCGAGTAGTACGACCGAGGTCAGAGCACGACGTTTCATGGAGCTCGCTCCCTGGGTGGGTCGCCTGCCTGGCTCCCGTGTGAGTCTCCGAACCTTGCTTCCCTGCCCAGCTCCAGCCGTGCCCGGGATCAGGTCGTGACGCTGACGGAGACCGTCTTCGTGAACGCCTCGTAGGTGACCGTGATGAGCGCTTGGCCCGGCGCCACCGCCGTCACCGTCCCGCTCGAATCGACCGTCGCGATCGTGGTGTCGCTCGAGCTGAACTGCGCGGTGATCGGTTGGGTGGTGTTGTCCGAAAACTGACCACTGACGGCGAGCGCCGCAGTCGATCCCTGCGTCAGGCTGAGCGTCGTCGGGTCTACCTGGATCCCGATGAGTGCCGCGGCCGCGGCGACCGAGAAGATCACCTGAGCGGAATCGTCGAAGCCCGACTCCGATAGATAGTCGACCGAGAGTACGTGCGGGCCATTCGTGAGGGCGAGTAGTCCCGCCGCCTGGTGATCGGTACGGAAGAAATCGTTCGACACATCGTCGCTGTCGAGCACCACCGTGAACGTGCGAGCCGACGCCGCGAATTCCATCTGCGCTACGAAGGTGCTGTCGGTTACGGTCTCTCCGTTCGCCGGTTTCACGATCTCGACCTGCGGGCCGCACCCGCCCAGGGCGAGGATGACTGCAATTGCGAAACGTTTCGTCCACTTCGGCCAGGTCATGACCGAAAGCTCCTCGTCTCCCCTCGCTCATCCACCGATTCAGACCCCAACCCACGGCCCTCCGTTAGCCGCCGGTACACAGGCCGTGCCCGCGCCTCGCGCCGTTGGACGATGGTGTCCGTCCCGCTTTCGATCTCGTTGCGAAATCGTGAAGAAGTGCGAAGGAGGCCGGCGTCGCCGTATCCGAACGTTGCTCGCAGCGCATGCCGATACCGGCAGGCGGCGCCCATCGCGAGCCAGGGTCGTGGCTGACTCTTACGGAGATCTTACGAACTCGACCTCCGTGCGTTCGAGGATCTGATCTGCTTCCGACCGCGCGAGCAGGTGGTCCGCTCCGTGCCCACCTGCGCCACCGCGAGCGGATGGTCGAGTTTGCCTCGTCGCACGTCCAGCATGTGCAGAAGGCGCTCATGCAGATGAAGGTGCACGAGCCCACGCGAGACGCTGGGTAGCTCGGTATGCAGCGCCTCGGTGTACTCGGCGCCCGAGTGCAGGGTGCGTACAAGGCGGTCAACGCGCTCGAAGTGGTCCGGCATGGGGTGAGAAGAATAACGCCATCGGCCGCACACCCGGGCGAGTCGAGTTCGTCACAACCGCCACCCGCCGGGGCTGCTCCGAGCGGTCGATCGCGAACCAGACGGGTCACCGCTCGATGCTGGCGCTGTGCGGGTACATCCGGCTCGCCAACGTCTTCGAGGAGAATGCGGCGGTGGCGGTGGTGATGTAGCGCTGGCCCAGGCGGCGACTCGGTGGTGACGCGTCGGGAATCCCCCCAGGTCAATACCGGGGTTCGCCCCATTCTCGCCGGCCAGAGATCACCCTATCGTCCACAAAATCGGGAAACGCATTCTGGGCGCCACCGTGGACCCAAGGGAGCATCTGACAAAGTCGCCGGGTTGCAGACCGAAGGTTGATGAACTGCGTGCCGCGCGGGATGCGTTTCGAGCGCAGGCTCTTGCCGCCTGGAAAGACGTCGAGCGGCTGGAGCGGGAGCTGGCGAGCCTCCGTCAAGCAACCGAAGGGCCGCACCCGAACATACGGGCGCGGTGACTCGTTGCGCCGCGACGGTTGTACGACGGATCGATCGGCGAGGTCGGTATCCCCAGGTTGTAAATTGCGTTCACAGATTGCAGGTCTTGGGGGGATGTTGTCCGGGAGCGTCGGTCGGAGCCGTTCACGGTGGTCAAAGAGACTGGTGAGCGGCGGAATCCGCGCGACGTGTGGCGGTCCTACTGCTTCAGTGTCGTTTTGCAATGATGCCGTTGCTATCCGATGTCAGAGGCCGGCGACATTAGCCCCACGGCTCGAGGCTCTGCAGGTGCCGACGTCATGAATCTCCCGACGATACGCCTCTTGGTCGACGTGCTCGCGGACCTAGCCGGAGAAGAGTCCGAGCGCCGGCACCTGGCGGCCGACAGGGCGTGGGCGCTCCTCGGCGGCTCGCCGTTGCCGGAGGTGTGTGTGCCCGTGCTTGTCGACGCCCTTACGAGCGAGCGCGCCGCGGTTCGGCTCTGGGCTGCGGTGCTGCTCGGCGAGAGCGGCACCCGGAATCGAGGCGCCCGGACGGCGCTCGACGCTGTCGCGGCGACCGACTCCGACTCGGAAGTGCAATGGCACGCCACCTTGGCCCTGCGGGAGCTCGATACCATCGCGTCGTAGGCGAGTTGAGCGGCGCCGGAGGCGCGTCTCCGGTGAGATCCCGAGGTAGGTAGCACCCCCTTTTGGGAATCGCTCTCGGGCCGTTCGCGTAGGCAGGGAGAGCCGGTGGAGGCCCCGGCCGAGTTCTCGCGAACCGCAAGACTGGAGCTGTCGATGAGGTAAGGTGTCGGTGGGATCGCCCGAGCTCGCGACCGGTTCGGCCAGAGATTCCATTCCTGCAGCACTGATCGTCGACACCGACCCGTCCTTCGTCGAGGCGATAGCAGGTCCCATCTCGGCTCACGGCTTCGATCCGGTCGTTGCAAACTCCCTGGAGGCGGGCCGGGCGGTGATGCGGAGCCAGGCCCTCGCGGCGAGTCGCGAACGCTTAATCGGGTCGGTGGTGATCAGACGATCCCGTTCGATGTGCGAATGATCGCCGCGA
>CAZYWA010000445.1:0-6811 GCA_964650975.1 uncultured bacterium | reverse complement strand
GGCTACCGCGCGGGCGGATTCAATCCGGTGGCGCCGACGGGCGAAACCGCCTACGACGAAGAGCAGAGCTGGGCCTACGAGCTGGGTGCGAAATCCTCGTTCCTGGATGGCCGCGTGCAGGCGAACCTGGCGCTCTTCCTCATGGAGCTCGACGATCTACAGCTCAACATCCCACTCGAGGGATCGCCGGGACGCTTCTACATCGACAACGCCGGCCGCGCGCACACCGAGGGAGTCGAGCTCGAGCTCGAGGCTCGCCCGCTCCCGGGCTTGAGCCTCGAGGGCGCTCTCGGCACCCTCGACGCGCGCTTCGGTTCGGGAAGCCACGATTTCGGCGAGGACGTGGGCGGCAACCAGCTGCCGTTCGCCGATCGTCTGACCGCGTTCACCGGGGCCGACTACGAGTACCCGCTGGCGGGAAACTGGCGCGTCGGAATCCACGGCGAGTGGGTGCGGCGTGGCGACTACTTCTACGACGCGACCAACCTCCAGCACCTGGGTGCCTACGACCTCTTCAACGCTTCCCTCTGGCTCGATGATCGCTGGATCACGGTGCGGCTCTCGGGCCGCAATCTCGCCGACGAGCGCTTCGTCCCACTGGCGCTGCCCTACACGACACCGTCCGGCTTCGCCGGTGAATCGTCGGCGCCGCGCACGGTGGGCGTGAGCGTCACGTTGCGTTACGACTGACGCCATGGCCCTCGATCTTGCCGGGCGCTACCGCGACGACGGGTACGTGATCGCCCGTGGGCTCTTCGGCGACGCCGAGGTCGACGGCATGCGCACGCTGGGCTGGTTCCCGGATCCCGAGCGCTTCGTGCCCGGGCGCTTCTCGCCCGGCTGGGAGTCGCGAATCGAGCGTCACGCCTACGTCCCGTTCGGCGCCGGGACGCGAACCTGTATCGGTCGCGGCTTGGCGGAAGCCAGCGCACGAGCCGTCGTCTCGGTCGTGATCGAGCCGTTCCGCTTCGAGCTCGTCCCAGGTCGGGACGAACGACCGCAGCCGCTGGCCCCGCTGAGGCCCAGGAACGGGCTGCGATTTCTCGTCCGCCGTACTCGCTGAGCGCGACTCGAAGTCACGTCGAGCTCGCGATCGCCAGGGTCCGGCGCCGGAGACGACTGGATCGTTCGTGGGCCATCAACGCTGCGCGAATCGAGCGAGCAACGTCAGTCGACACGATGGGTCTCTTGTCCCCCGAGGCGCGGCGCCCCGGCAACGTCGGCGGTGACCTTGCCCACCTGCACGATCGGCAGCTCCGGACCGGCTTCGCCGGTGATCTGCGCGACCAGCGCTGGATCCAGCCGGCGGTAGTTCCACGCGGCTTCCACGCGAAACCGGCACGTGGGATCCGCCTCCGCGCACCGGAGTGCGGAGCCGTCCAGGCGCACCTCGTGGGCGCCGACCACGGGAATGCGCCCCAGGTCCACCGCCTTGTCGACCGCCCAGAGGCGATGGTCGTGGATCGTGTCGCCCCGCTCGTCGAACAGCCGGTCGCCGAGCTGCGGGGCGCCTTCCGGCCCGTGGGTGCCGATCTCGAGCACCGGGCGGCCGCGCTCGTCGGTCGCGCGCACCGAGAGCCACACCTGGAAGAGATCGGTCGGTCCGGTCGGGAAAACGTGGCCGATCTTGCCCGAGTTCCTGGTCCGGAGCAGCAGCACGTCATCGACAAGCTGCACCTCCAGGAGGAGCAGGGAGCCCTCCGCTGTCTGCGCGGGACGCTCCTTCGGCACGGCGAACTCGTAGAACGAATGCCCTGGGTCGTCCGGCGGCAGCAGCACGCGTCCCTCGAGGTTCGCCTCCACCTCGGCCATGCCGGCCGGGCCGTTCTCCACGGCTGCGACGTAGGTGCTAGCGGTCAGGAAGCGATGGTCGTGCACGGGGTAATTCACCTGATAGTGAGTCATGTGGCAGGTGGCGCAGTTCATCCCCGCCGCCGCCGCCGGTGACTCGCGCCAGGACGTGTACTGATCCTGCAGCACGTGGGCGACGCGCCCATGGGTGGAGGGCCCGAGCGTCTGCACGTGGCAGGGCCTGCACGAGGCGGGGTCGTGGATCGCGAACCGGTAGCGTTCGCGATGTCGCTCAAGACGGCTCGAGATGAGCGTGTTTCGAATCACCCACTCCGCGTTTCGAATCAGCCCCCGTCCGTCCTCTCGATCGAGCCGAGGAAGCACTCCGGGACGGTCGACGAGAAGAGAGAAGGAATCCGCTCCGAGCGGGGTGGCGACGAGCGCTCCGTCACGATCCCCGCCGGGCGTGGTGCGATGGCAGGACACGCAGTGCACACCGGCCCGATAGCCCTCGCTCTCGACCACCGACTCGAAGCTCGCGCCGGCCGGGTCGAGAGCGTGAGGGGCGTGGCAACGCAAGCAGACGCGCAGCTCTTCCGGCCCCCGCTCGTCGCGAAGCCGTCGCAGTAGCCCCGTGAAGAACGGGTTGTCGGCGGCGCGAGCGTGCGAGGAATGGGACCACCCCTCGACCACCTCCGCGTGGCAGGACTCGCAGCTCGCGGGCAGCACCTCGCTGAAGCCGGCACCGATCGGCACGAGCGCCTGCTGGTCGGCGCCGAAGCTGGGGACCTTCGATGTACCCATGGCCACGAGCAGGGCGCTGGCGAGGCTCGCCACGACGAGCGCCGGCAGCGCTTGCCGTCGGAAGGGCTGTCGCCACGGGTAGGCTCGGCGGGACGTGCTTCGCTGTCGCGCGCTTCGCGCGCGCGACGCGCGGATGTGTGCGGCCACCACCGCAACGGCGCACCAGGAGAAGAGCACGTGCACGAACCAGGGGATCGGAAGGTTTTCGAGGATCGGGAGCCTGGCGTAGAGCATCAGGCCCGCCGCCGTGCCCGCGCCACCGATCGCAGCGACGAAGCAGATCAGCATCGCGAGCCCGCCGAAGCCGCCCAGCGTCTTGGTGACGCTTCCGCCGCTCCGCGCCGCCGACCAGAGGAGCAGCGCGGCGACGACGACACCCACGCTCAGCACCAAGGGTGCGTCCCGGCCCGTGCCAACCGCGGTGAGGACGAAGAGCACCAGCGCGCCCGACAAGGCGATGACGACGGAAGCGGCTCGCCCCAGACCCGTGACCCGTCCCGCCACCAAGAGGAGGCCCGTCCCCGCGACGATGACCGCCGCCACCGCGAGGACGTTGACCAAAGCCATCTTCTGGCTCGCACCGAGCCAGGTCGCGATGACCAGCATCCCCACCACCGCGAACGACGTTCGCGGTGGCTTGCCCAGTGCGCGCACCACTCCCGGCAGCGTCTGAGCCAGATGGAGGGCGAGGTAGACGACGCCCAGCGTGACGACGGCGAAGCCGACCACCATGTGCGCGAGCTGCAGAAACTGGAGCGCGATGCCGGGTCGCGGCTGGCTCCACGTGACGGCGCCGCTGGCGGCGAGAAAGAGCAGCAGTCCGGCCAGAACGCCCCGAAGGCGGCCCTCGGCGGTCAAGGCACGTCCATTCGCTTGGTGAACGACGCCGCGGTCAGGGCTGGGGAGCCGGCCGGGCTCTCCCCGATTCGATGTGGAAGGTCAGGGTGTAGCCGTTGGTGTTCCGGTACTCGAACTTCCGGTCGCCGCTTCGCCAGGCCTGGATCTCGGCCGGCATCAGCACGAATCCGTCGTTCGAGTTGGCACCCCAGTAGCGCAGGTTCTGGATCTCGATGGGCTGCGACGGGTCGTCGGCGGTCGTGGGACGTTTGAGCGACACTTCCGCGGTCCTGCCGCCGTCGAGCGTGGCGTGCGCGTAGTCCGAGCTGCGCGGGCTCAGCCGCACGTTGCTGCCCAGGTCGGTCCACTCGACGTCGCCTTCGGCCGTCGAGAAGGATTTCCACTTCACGGGGAAGATCCGGCTCACGATCGCGCCGATCGCGTCGCGCTGCTCCGGTGTGGTCGCCTTGTCGAAGGTGAGGACCGCCCAGTTCCTCTGGTCGTCGCCGGGTTCGGAACCGAAATCGCCGGCCATCCAGAACTTCGCTTCATCGAGCGAGACCGCGCCGTACTTACCGCGGTTCACCTTGTAGGCACCGTTGAAGCGGTAGAGATGGGAATCGTCTGGGTGGCCTTCCGTGCCGGCACGCTCCACCGATTCCTCGTTGAAGCAGCACTGGCAGTAGATGGGACAGGAGCAGGCCGCGATGATCGAGGCATCCATGCGCCATCTGGGCCCCTCGCCGGCGCTCATGCGCATCCGCGCCGCCAGCAGCGCCGCGGCGGCGAGCGCGAGCACGGCTGCGACCGCGACCGCGGCGATCACCACTTTACGCTTCATTCCGGCCCCTGCGCTCGTCGGCAAACGACGCGCTTCACACCGGCCCGGATCTCGACGCCCACGCTCGCCGCCAGCCGAGCAATCCGATCAGCATCGCGATCGCCCCGCCAGCTCCCAGCAGGATCGTGTGAGCGAAGATCGGATCCGGGGATAGGAAGAGGATGCTTGCGATGCACGCCCAGCCGAAGAGCGTCGCCAATACGGGGAGCAGCATGAACCAGAAAACGACCAAGGGCGTGTCGCGTTGATGTCGAGCGGAGCCGTAAATCCGGCCACCGATCAGCAGATAGACCGGAATTCCGATCCCCAGCGTGAGCACGCCGAAGCCGTGGTAGCGCCAGGAGTAAAGGGATGAAAACAGGCCGGGCAGAAGCCAGGTCGCGAAGAACAGGCCGCGTGAGAAGCTCACGGTGCCCGGGCCCGGGCGGGAAAGGCTTCCGGCTCGCCGGCTGATCCAGAGCCCGAGCCAGCCGGTGAAGACGATCGTCCACGAGCAGGCACTGAACAGGAACAGCAAGTTCTCGTCGAGCTTCGGGCTGAGCCGCGGCCGGCTCATGCCCGTCGCGTACATCGTCAAAATCTGCATGTTGAGCCACATGATCTGGCCGTCGCTCGAGGGAATCAACGTGGCGAGGATGAGGGCGACCGATCCCCACCGGAGGTGCAACCTCCATCGTCGGTCGACCTCACCGTCGGCGCCGTCGATCGAATCCGCACGAGGTCTCTCGGAGAGGTCAGCCGGCGCCTCGCGGGTGGTGGACATGCGTGGGTCCTCGGACGTCACCACGACGGCGTCGAGTCGGGGGCGACGCTGGCGCCCGCCAGGCGGGCGTCAGCAGCGGCGCCCGCCGCTCACTTGGCGCCGATCGCGAAGAGCCGCGAGCGGGTGGCGACGTAGAGGGTGCCGTCCTTCGCGACCACCGTGGTGTAGATCGCGTCGCCCATGTTGATCTCGCGGATCAGCTGCTTCTCCTTGCCGTGCTTCAGGATCGCGACGTCGCCGTCCTCGTCGGTCAGGTACACCTTGCCGTCGGCCACGTAAGGCGAGGACCACACCGCCGCGAGCGCGTCGTAGGTCCAGTAGAGCTTCCCGGTGGCGGCGTCGAGGCAGTAGAGGAAGCCCGACAGGTCGACCGCGTAGAGCAGCCCGTCGGCGATCGCGACCGTCGAGATGGTGCGGTGGAAGTCCTCGCCCTCGCGACGCCACACGACGCCGGTCTGGGTGATGTCGCCGCGCTTCGTGGCGTCGATCGCGTAGAGGTGGCCGACACCCTCGCCGTGCTCGGGATCCTCGCCGACGCCCACGTAGACCTTGCCGTCGAGGAACACCGGCGTCGCGATGAGGTTGTTGCGGGTTCCGTTGCCGCCGATGTCCCACACCGAGTCCTTCGGGTTGCAGTCGAACTTCCACAGCAGCTCGCCGGTCTCGGGGACGAACGAGTAAAGCCAGCCGTCGCCGCCCGGGAAGACCACCTGCGTGCGGCCGCCGGCCTCGCCGTAAACCGGGCTCGACCAGCTACCGTGGAGGATCCTGTTGCCGGGGGAGTTGTCCTTCCAGAGCAGCTTCCCGGTCTTCTGGTCGAGCGCGATGAAGCTCGGCGCGCTGGGAGCCGGGATGTTGACGTGTCCCTCGTCGACGCCGTTCCCCGTCACCACGAACAGGATGCCGCCCTTCGCGAGCGGTGAGGACGCCGCCATGTTGTGCGGGAAGACCTCGAGCTCCTTCCGCATGTCGTACTTCCAGACGACCTCTCCCGTGGCCGCCTTGGCGCACACCACGTGCGCCTCGTTGGACACGTACCAGAGCCGGTCGCCCTGGACGAACGGCGTCGAGCAGACGCCCTCCAGGGGCCAGTCGTTGACCTGACCGGTGGGCAGCTTGGGGTGGACGTTCTGCCACTGGAATTCGCCGGTGTCCTTGTTGAACGCCATGAGAACGCCGTAGTCGCCCTTGTACTTCGGGTCGCGCGGCGACTCGTTGTTGGTGCCGATGTAGACGTTGTTCCCGAACACCACCGGCCCGCCGTGGGTTTGCGAGCCGAGCTTCGCCTGCCACTTGATGTTCTTGCCGGTCTTCGGGTCCCAGTCGTCGGGCAGTCCCTTGGCGGTGGAGACCATGTTGCGCGAGACGGTCTCGCCGAACATCGCCGCGGGCGCCTCGGGACCCTTGGGGTGCTCGACCAGCTCATGGGTCGCCGCGGCCTTGGGCGTGCTCGCGGCCGGCGCCGCGGGCGCCGCCGGCGCACTGGGCGGTGGTGCGTGAAGATTGCCGTGGTCGTCGGCGTCCTTCGCCTCTTGCAGCGGATGCGCCGAATTGGGGCTCACCTCGAGGTTGTCGTAGTAGATGTCCACGGGCGAGTAGCCGTAGATGCCCGGCGCGCCCTCGGTCACGCCGAAGGTGTCGTCGAGCTGGACCGTCCAGGTCGACGGCTCGGGCTGATCGCGCGGCCAGACCTTCCCGCGCACCATCGCTCGGCGCGTGGCGGTTGGCTCCACGCGCAGCACCATCCGGTACCAGGTATCGGGCTTCCACGGGTA
>CAZYWA010000444.1:0-6821 GCA_964650975.1 uncultured bacterium | reverse complement strand
ATGCTGATGCCGTCGCCGGACCGCGAGCGCCACGACGGCTACCTGGCCAACTATCTCGCCGGACGCCCACCAAGATCATCGGCATCGGCCGCGAGGTCGTCGGTTTGCGCCGCAACGGCGAGACGTTCCCGATGCAGCTGGGCGTGAGCGAGATCCGGGACGTGCGCGCGGGTCGCCTCTTCACCGGCATGTGCTCGGATCTGAGCGAGATCAAGCGCACCGAGCGCGAGCTGCGCCGGGCGCACGACGAGCTCAAGAAGGCCACCGCGCAGCTCATCGACGAGCAATCGAAGCAGCTGCACGCGGAGCGGCTTTCCTCGATCGGGCTGCTCGCGGCGGGCATGGCGCACGAGATCAACAACCCGCTCATGGGCGTCATCAGCTGCGTCAAGGGACTGCGCGAGGGCCGGCTGACACCGGAGCGCCGCGAGGACTACTACGAGGCGATTCGCGAGGGACTGGAGCGCATTCAGACCACGGTGCGCAGCCTGCTCGACTACGCGCGCCAGCGCCCGCCGACGCCCACCGACCTCGATCCCGGCCCGGTCATCGACGCATGCCTCCGGCTCTTGACCCCCGCGATCCGCAAGAAGGACATCCACGTCGAGGTCGAGCTCGACGAGCCCGCGCTGATCGTGCACGCCGACAGCTCTCAGCTCATGCAGGCGCTGGCCAATCTGCTGATGAACTCGGTCTACGCGGTTCCCACCGGGGGCCACATCCGCGTCGCGGCTCGCGCCGTGGGGGGCCGCGTGGCGCTCAGCGTCGCCGACGACGGCCCGGGGATGGATCGAGCGACGATCGAGAAGGTGTGCGACCCCTTCTTCACCACCAAGCCGATCGGCGAAGGCACGGGGCTCGGGCTCGCGGTCACGCTCGGCATCGCGCGCGGCCACGGAGGCGACTTACAGATCGAGAGCGAAGTGGGAGAGGGCACCGTGATGACGCTGTGGTTCCCTCGCGCCGGCGGCTAGTGTCCTGTCTCAGGAATCCGCTGCGTTGATGCTGTGAGGCAATGACCCAATGGCTCAGCGAACCGACAGCAGTTTTCGATGATCGTCGCGCCCGAATTATTAGGCGTATTTCGGAGACAGGACACTAGGCCCCTTCGCGACGCCGGCTGCGGACCCCGGACTCGCCGCGCGCCCACCGGTAGGCGGGGCAGCGGGACCACTCGAGGTGTTCGTCGGCGCACGGCAGCTCGGCGGAAAGGCGCGCCGTGACCTCGCTCCCGAGCGCCCAGCACCAGCTCGATCCGTCCGAACCTTGCACGCGGTACGGACAGACCGGGGCAGCCTTTCCACCAGTCGGCCAGCTCTCCACCATCCGCGCCCTCGCACCTCCCGACCGGTTAAGCGACGAATCGATCGAGCCGTGAGCCAGCAAGCGTCGTGCCTCGGTTCGGCCGGCGCGCGCACCAAGCAACTCCGCCCGGCGATGGGATTCCGGCGGCCGCAGGACGCGCGACCTCCCGGTGCGGTAACCGCGAGCGGCGCCGGAGTTACGAAGCCGTGACTCGACATCAGTAGCCGACGGGCCCGCGCTTGGGGCGCTGGCGGGCCGCGAGAGCGGCGCCGTCGAACGACGGTTTCGCCACCGCGCTCGCTCCTCCCATCGAGCCGTGAACCAGCACCGGGAACCGATCGGGGTGCATCGTCATCACCGGGCTCGCGTAGCCGAACGTGATCGCGCCGCGGCGGTTCGCCGTGGTGTTTCCCGGAGCCGTGTGAATCAGGTCTTCGCGGAAGATGTAGAATTGCCCCGGCTCGCAGACCATGGGCACCTTGTCGCGCGGGATGCTGGCGAGCGCCTCGAGCGTGACGCGATTCACGTTCGGGCCCACGAATGGCGTGAAGAATTCCTGCTCGGCCCGGGTTAGCCCCGAGAGCGGCGGCGAGCGGAAGCGGTTGGGACGCGTCGGGCTCACCCGCGCGACCACGGCGCGCGCCAGGCGCTGCATCCAGCCCACGCCTCGCAGCAGCATGCAGAGCCAGGTCCAGGAGCGGCGGCTGACCCGCCAGCGTCCCAGCTGAAGGTGATCGAGCCGGTATTCCTCCAGAAAATCCTTGGTTGGATACATCGCCAGATCGGCGGGCGGGACGCGCTTCTCCCGCTCCTGGTCCCACTGCACGTATTGGGTGCGCGGAAACGCCCACAGGCAGCCGCTTTCGGGAGTCGCTTCGTCGAGCGCGACCCAGATCGCCAGCACCGGCGCGCGCCGCACCGGCCCGGGAACGGTGGGCCAGGTCTGATCGATGCGTCCGTCGCGATGGACACCGGTGGGTGGGGCGCCCGGCTGCTTG
Organism: uncultured bacterium; assembly: GCA_964650975.1. Lineage (GTDB taxonomy): Bacteria > JADJOY01 > JADJOY01 > JADJOY01 > JADJOY01 > CAZYWA01. The sequence continues at coordinate 4,518 of CAZYWA010000444.1, read as the reverse complement.
CTGAAGGTCCACGCGCGCCACAGCAGCACGTCGTTGCCGAGGAGGTCGGCGATGCGCTCGACCACCCTGGGATCCGAACCGATGCGGAATACCGGCTCGCTCAGCATGTGCGCGTCCATCGTGAGGTTGGCCCACGGTGGACCCTTCGGATCGTCGAGCAGCGGTCCGAGCTCGTTCCTGAGCGCCGTCATCTCCTCCGGCGTGCACAGCGTGTAGGGCCCGATCCAGCCCTCGCGATGGAACTGATCGATCTCCGCCTGCGTCAGCTCGAGCGGCCCCCGCGAGCTACGGTCGTGGCTGCACATCCGCGTCTCCTTCATGAAGCGAGCGAGCTTCGGTGTGCCGTCGCACTGTGCAAGCACTGCACCGGCAGATGTGTGAGACCTCCCGTTACGATCTGGTAACGGCGCGTCGTGACCGAGTTACCAACACGGCCCGAGCGCACCGCTGGCCATGCGCGCGTCCTTGCTCGAGCAGCGTCCCTGGCTCGAAACTCCCGCGCATGGCGTGCGAGTTGCGAACTCGTGACGCGGACGCACCGGCGGCGGCAACGTCCTTGCAACGTGCGGCGGCACCACGCGTCGCCGGAGGGATCGAGCTGCTTCTTCCTTTGCCCGCGGCGGACTTCGCTTCGCCTCCGCATGGAACCGATGACACGCACGGGTCTTCAGCAAACCGAGGGAGGGCAGTCATGCTCGAGATCCTGTTGATCGACGACGAGCCTTCGATCCGCCTGAGCGTCGGTGACGCGCTCGGCGCCGCGGGCCACCGCGTGACGCTGGCATCGGACGGGCAAGCGGGACTCGCGCTCGCCACGCACCGCGCCTTCGACGTGGTGGTGAGCGACGTGCGCCTGCCCGGCGCCGACGGGCTCACCATCTTCCGCGAGGTGAAGCGTCTCGCCACTGGCACCGACGTGATCCTCATCACCGGATTCGGCTCGGTCGACGATGCCGTCACCGCGATGAAGGAAGGCGCTTACGACTACCTGACCAAGCCGTTCGACGTGACCGAGCTGGTGCTGCGCGTCGAGCGCATCGCCGACCGGCGCCGCATCCAGCGCGAGCTCGACCAGGCGCGCGCGGAGCTGGTGGCGCGCGACGCCGGCGCGCTGGTGATCGGACAGTCGCCGCCCATGGTGCGGCTGCTCGACCGGATCGAGACCATGGCGCAGAGCGACGCCACGGTGCTCATCACCGGCGAGAGCGGCACCGGGAAGGAGCTGGTGGCGCGCGCGCTCCACGAGCACGGCCCGCGCCGCGGTCGCCCGTTCGTGGCCGTGAACTGCGCGGCCTTCCCCGAGACCCTGCTCGAAGCCGAGCTCTTCGGCCACGAGCGCGGCGCCTTCACCGGCGCGGTCCGGAAGCGCGACGGACGCTTCCGCGCCGCGGACGGCGGCACCCTCTTCCTCGACGAGATCGCCGAGATCCCGCTGCCCGCGCAGGCCAAGCTATTGCGCGTGCTGCAGGACGGCGCCTTCGAGCCGCTCGGCACCAACACCGCGGTGCGGGTGGACGTGCGGCTGGTGTGCGCGACCCACCGGACCCTCAAGGACCAGATCACGATGGGGCGGTTTCGCGAGGATCTCTACTACCGCGTGAACGTTCTCGACCTGCACATTCCGCCGCTCCGCGAGCGGCGCGGCGACTTGCCGGTGCTCACCCAGCACTTCCTGCGGCGGCTCATGAAGGGCGACGCGCCGCCTCCGCCGATCGCGCCCCGCGCCTGGGCGGTGCTCAGCCAGTACTCCTACCCCGGCAACGTGCGCGAGCTGGAGCACGCGCTCGAGCACGCGTTCGTGCTGTCGCGAGGCGGCGAGATCGACGTCCAGCACCTTCCCGGCGACCTCGCGGGTGCCGCGGTCGAGGGCGCCGCCGGCCCGAGCCATCCCAACGACGGCCCGCTGCGGGCGCTGTCGGTCGCGAGCAAGGAGTTCGAGCGCGAGTACCTGCTGCGGGCGCTCAAGCTCGCCGACGGGAAGCGCACCCGCGCCGCCGAGATGCTGGGCATCTCGCGCAAAAACCTGTGGGAGAAGCTGAAGGAGCACGGAGTCAGCGACGTCGAGATCAGCGAGGCGCCCTGACGACCTGCGGTAACGAGCTGAGGGAGGCCACCATGCAAGCAGCGACCGCGCACACCTACGAAACCGAGGTGGTCTGGACTGGAGCGCGTGAGGGAGAGCTGCACTCGACGGGCCTGCCGCCCCTCGAGGTCACGGCGCCGCCCGAGTTAGGTGGGCACCCGGGGATGTGGACCCCCGAGCACTACCTGGTGGCGGCGGTCAGCACCTGCCTCATGACCACGGTCATCGCGGTGGCCGATGCCTCGCACCTTCCCATCGTCGCGTTTCGCTGCACCGGCTGGGGAACCCTCGAGGAGACCGGAGGGCCCGGGATGGAGATCACCCAGGTGGTCCTCGAGCCGCACCTCACCCTCGCCGACCCGTCGCAGCGCGAGCAGGCGATCCGGGTGCTCGAGAAAGCCGAGCGCAACTGCTTCATCTCGCGCTCGATCAAGGCGCACGTGAAGCTCTTGCCGACGATCGAGATCGCGAGCCGCCGCGCCGCCGCCTGATCGAGCGGCTCGCGCGCGAGGGACCGCGCGCGCTCCAAACCGCGTCCCGCGAAGCCGCTTGGAGGGCCACCGGTCCCTCGACGGCTAGCGCTCGAGCGGCGTCCCTCCGCCACGCCGCGCAGGTCCAGCACGCGGAAGCGCGCGTGTTATCGTACGCGCCGTCGGCTCCGATCCGTTCGGCGACGCGCGCGCATGATCCGCTGGTCACGACCGCTCTCGCTTCGCTCCCGCACGCGGGCCGGCTGCTCGGCGCTCGCGGCGGCCTTGGTGCTCGTGGCGAGCGGCTGCGGAGGTAGCAGCGGCGGCGCCGCCTCGGGCGCGCCGCGCATCGAGGACATCGCGAGCGCGAGCGGCAACGGGCCGCGTGCGGTGTATCTGCCGGTCAGCAAGAAAGCGCTCAATTTCCCGTTCCCGCACGACGCGTTCACGGTGATCGACCCGTCGACGCCGAGCGGCCGCCGCCTCAATCTGCCGGTCGAGGGGGACACCGCGCTCGAATCGCGGATCCGCCAGCTCCTGAACGCGCAGGACGGCTTCGATCCGCTGACCCCGGTGCAGCTGAGCTTCGACGAGCCGATCGACCTCGCGACGCTCGCCGTCAACAAGGACGCCGACCCGTCGAACGACACCGTCTACGTCATCAACGTGAACCCCAAGAGCTCGCGCTACGGCGAGCGCGCGGACATGGACTTCGGCCAGGGAAACTTCCCGATCGAGCGCCCGCCGCGCAGCTACTTCCCCAACGATCCGCTCAAGGACGTCGGTCAGTACGAGTTCCAGCCGGGAAACCGCGAGGACTTCTACGAGGACCAGACCAACACGCTGATCATGCGGCCGATCGTGCCGCTGGCTCCGTCGAGCACCTACGCGGTGATCCTCACCCAGGGTGTGAAGGGCGAAAACGGCGAGCCGGTGCGCTCGCCGCAAGCACCGAACGTGGCGCTCGACACCCAGTACGCCGACCTCGACCGGGCATTGCCGTTTCTCTCGAACCTCGGCGTCGACCCGTCGCAGATCGCATACGCGTACACCTTCACCACCGGCACGCCCACGCGCGATCTCGAGGCCATCGAAGCCGGTCTCATGCGCGGCGAGGGTCCGCTCGGCTACCTGCGCGACCGGTTCCCGGTGAGCGTCAGCCTGCTGCCTTTCTCCCACCAGCCCGGCGACGACTTCCTGGACGTGAACGGCAACGATTACCTGCTCGATCCGCCGGTGGTGAAGATCGTCGCGAACATCGCCATCCCGCTCTTCGGCGGCGGCTCGGGCGACCTGGTGCAGGGCGCGATCGACCAGCTCTCCGATCTCACGAGCATGGGCTACTTCGTCCAGGGCACGTACAAGAGCCCGTTCTTCATCGGCAACGCCGACGTCGCGTTCCAGCCCGAGCAGATGAGCGGCGAGCAGCAGCTTCCCGCCAGCTCGTACCAGGACGTGCCGTGGTTCCTCGCGGTGCCCAAACCCACCCCGCGCAACCACATGGCGCAGCCGCCCTACCCGGTGTGCATGTTCCAGCACCCCAACTCGACCAGCCGGCTGATCGCGCTCGCGATCTCGAGCGTGCTCTCCGATTACGGCATCGCGACCATCGGCATCGACGCCGCCGAGAACGGCCCGATCGCGCCCTATGCCACCGACCAGCTGCTGCAGCTCATCACCAGCGGCGATACGTCGAGCGTCCCGCTCGCGGGCCTGCTCGAGATCCTCCTCGACCACATCGGCAACGCCGCGAGCGGCATCGCGATGGTCGACCTCTTCGCCGGCACCGGGCGCACGCCCGACATCGACTTCAACGGCGACGGCCAGATCTCCTCCGGCGAGGAGACCTACACCGCCGACATCCAGACCGTGCGCGACATCTTCCGCCAGACCGTGGTCGACACCTTCCAGCTCACGCGCGTGCTGCGCTCGTTCGGCCAGGATCTGAACCACAACGGCAAGATC
>CAZYWA010000443.1:0-6834 GCA_964650975.1 uncultured bacterium | reverse complement strand
CTTCGCCGAGGCCGGCATCCGGGGGATCGAGTTGGCTCCCGGGGCGTCGACGCGGCGGACCAAACACGCACTGACGGCCGGCTTCGGACTAGCGGCCTTTTTGGTGGCAGCTGTCGGCGGCCTCGCGGTCTGGAGCACGGCCCGAGGCATCGAGGCTCAGGCGCTCCAGGAAGCGAACGGCGTGGCCGAAGTCCTGAGCTATCTCGTCACGTCTGCTGGCGACCCGAACCAGCCGCTGATCGACCGCCAGGCGGAGCTTCAACGTCACGTGGAAGAGCTTCACGCCCTCGATCGTCGCGACATTTCGATCATGGACTCCGATCAGCGCCGCGTCGCCGACGTCGAAAGAGCGGACCTCGGCACGGTGGAGGACGACGACCCGAATGACGAAGTGGGTGAAGCGATGGCCGATGGCCGGCCTCGGACCTTCGTGCAGGTGAGCCCCGACCATCCGCGCGGGATCAAGCAGCTCGTGGTACCGATCCGGCGCGCCGGGCGGAACCTTGGCGCACTGAAGCTGGAATACACGCCGATCTACCAGCGGGTGTGGCGCTCGGAGCAGACCCGGATCGTGTTGGAGGCTGGTGCCAGTTCCGTGGCCATGGCGATGATCGTGCTCCTCGGCGTGGTCGTCACCAGACACGTCGCGCGAGAGGGAGAGCGCGCTCTCGAGGCTCAGGCCCGGGCGGAGGAGGCGAACCGGGCGAAGAGCGAGTTCCTCGCCAACATGAGTCATGAAATCAGGACCCCGATGAACGGAGTCATCGGAATGGCCGAGCTGCTGATGGATACCGAATTGACCCTCGACCAGCGGGAATGCCTGGACGTCGTGGTCACCTCCGCCGACTCGCTGCTCGGGCTCATCAACGACATCCTGGATTTCTCCAAGATCGAGGCGCGCAGGCTCGAGCTCGACCTGATTTCCTTCGATCTGAACCAGTGCCTGGACGACGCAATCCGCTCCCTCGCGCCCCGTGCCCACAAAAAAGGGTTGGAGCTCGTCTATCACGTGGCGTCCGAAGTCCCGGGAGTCGTGGTGGGCGACCCAGGCCGGTTGCGGCAAATCATCATCAACCTGATCGGTAACGCCATCAAATTCACGGAGCGTGGCGAAGTGGCCTTCAACGTGGAGCACGTATCTCAGCAGGGCCAAAGCCACACGTTGCTTTTCTCGATAACCGACACGGGCATTGGCATCACGGTCGAGCAGCAAGCCACGATCTTCGAGGCGTTCAACCAGGCCGACGCGTCGATGACCCGTCGCTTCGGAGGAACCGGGCTCGGGCTCACCATCTCTTCTCAGCTGGTGACGCTGATGGGCGGCCGAATCTCGGTCGAGAGCGCGCCGGGCATGGGAAGCCGTTTCGACGTCACCCTGTCGTTGGAAGCGAGCGCACTGCCAGCCACGGATTCACGCGCACGTGAGAAGCTCGGGCTCGAGGGAATGCGCGTGTTGGTGGTCGACGACAACGCGACGAATCGACGCATTCTCGAGAGGATCCTGACCCAATGGGGCATGCTGCCGACCGTCGTGGACGGTGGCGCCGGCGCTCTCGAGGCGCTCGCCGCGGCGCGGCACGACGGCCAGCCGTTTCCACTCGTGCTGCTCGATTACCAGATGCCGGAAATGGACGGATTCGAGCTGGTGGAGCGAATCAACCGGCTTTTCGAGACAGCGACCCCCACCATCATGATGCTCTCCTCCGTGGGGCAACGAGGCGATGCCTTGCGGTGCAAGGAGCTGGGGGTGGCGGCCTACCTCACCAAGCCGGTGCGGCAGTCGGTTCTTCTCGAAGCGATACGCACGATCCTGGCGAAGCACGAACGCACAGCGCCTCGAGCCGACCTGGTCACGCAGCACTCGCTACGCGACGCGAAGCGCAGGCTGCGAGTCCTGCTCGCCGAGGACAACGCGGTGAATCAGCTCGTTGCCGTCCGGCTTCTCGAGCGCCGGGGACATTCCGTGGTGGTCGCGGCCGATGGCCGAGAGGCGGTCGCGGCGATGGCGCAGGAACCGTTCGACGTCGTGTTGATGGATGTCCAGATGCCCGAGATGGACGGTTTGCTCGCCACGGCGGAGATCCGGAAATGGGAGCGCTCGACGGGAGGACACGTCCCCATCGTTGGACTCACCGCGTACGCCATGCCCGAAGACCGCGCTCGGTGCATCGACGCTGGAATGGACGAGTATCTTGCGAAACCGTTCAATGCCGCGGCGCTGTTCCAGGCGCTGGAGAAGGTGCTGCCGTCGCCGGTCCCACCCGAGACGACGACGACCAACCCTGATGCCCATTCGACCGAGTGGCCGACAGCGCCGGACTCGTGTCCTCCGGACGCCCCACCCGGCTCCTCGCGCGAACGCGATCCGTGAGCGAGTCCTGGTCTCCCGACGCCGCGAGTGCCTCGATCTCCTCGGGGTTGATGTACGGTACGGATTGAACCCGGTCGGCAAGCGCCAACTCATCCACTCGGTATCCCCGGTCTGCTCGCGCTGGTAGAGACTCGGGTTGTGCGCAGTTGCATCTTCCCACCGACTCGTGCTGGTCTCGAATCGCGAACGTCATGACGAACGGGTTCAGCCGTCCAATCGAGCGAGCAGCCGCTCTCGGGGTGGCCGGTCTCGTTTCGATCGCGCTATGCGCGCTGACTCCAATCCGGGGATGGGCGGACGACGGGAACGGCGACGCTCTCGAGCGAACGAGTTCCCTAAAACGCGCCGGGTGCACGCCTTTCGGAAACCCACCGCGCCCGCGGAACGATGCGCTCACCGACTCCACGAATGCCGCCGTCACCTGCGTGGGCGGCGGCTATCGTCTCCCGAACTGGACCGATCCCAACGGTACGCATCGCGCGGCATGCCTCTACGATCCCGGCACCGCGACGCCGCAGCACCCGCTGCCGCTGCTGGTTTACGTGGAAGGATCCATGGAGGCGCTCGATTCGCAGCTTCCGAGGCTCAACGTGCTCCAAGCGCTGTCGACCGCGGACCTGACCGGCGATCCGTCGCGTCCGGGTTTCATCCTGCTGGCTCCCGTCGGCCGCGTCACCGATCACTTCTATCCGCCTCCCGACGACACCAACACGCTCGGCTGGGACGTTTGGTACCGTCAGTTCGGACCACCGCTGCGCGTGGTGGACGGCGCTCTTTACCCCCTCAACGCGGACTTCGCGACGCTCGACCACTACATCGCGGCGCAGGTCGCGACCGGCAGGGTCGATACCCGCCGCATCTACCTTCTCGGCCAGTCGAACGGTGCGTCGCTGGCGCTCGTCTACGGCCAGAACCGGCCGAGCGTCGCGGCGCTGGCGCTCTACGCGGCGCCGAGTCCCTACGACGCGCTCAGCGATCCGTGTGGGCAGAAACCGGTCACCGGCCCACCCAGGGACGACACCGAGCTCCAGATCGTGAATCCCAGCATTCCCGCGTTTCACATCCACAATGCCTGCGACATCTTCGGCATCTGCCCGAATTGCCTGGAGCTGCGTGATGAGCTCGCCGCTTCGCACACGGCGCAGCTCCGCGACCAGATCATCACCGGCTATCTGACATTGCCCACCGACGCCTGCGTCGATGCGTGCGGCACCGATCCGCGGGGCGATCCCGACAATCTCGCGGCGCTGATCTTCGGCGGTCTCGAGCACGGCCGCTGGCCGAGTGCCTGGCTCGATGTGTGGTTCGCCTTTCTCCGCGACCACCCGCTGCACGGGTGAGCGCCGCACGCCAGGCGACCGAGCGAGTGCGCGGGCCTCGGGCTCGAGTTGCTGAATCGGTCTTTCAGCCATCGTCGCGATACCTCACCGAAGCTGCGAACCGCACCATCGACATGCCCGGCACGGTGCGCACGCACGACCCACGCTGATCGGCGGGCTCCGCCGACGGCACGCCGCAATCTCGCGTCACACGGGGCACGGCGAGGATTTTCGATCCAGCCGGGGCGTTCATGCGTCGCCCGTGCTCTCGCTCCACGCCACGCGCCTGCGGCCGCTCGTTGACCTGGCTGTCGGAGCCACATAGCCTCGAATTGGCCTCTCGAGGCCGTGTATCGCGACGGTCCCGAGAAGGCTGTCTTCGAAGCCATCGGGCTTCGGTCCCACCAGACGGCTGGCGGACGCCACGGTCGTATCCGACCCGCGCCGACCGGATCTCCGGAAGCGGGGCACGGGGTTCCGCTCGGGCCATGCCGTCGCTCCTCGACGCTCGTCGGCTCACCGCGCCACCGCGGAGCGGGAGCATTTCCCCAGCCTCGAACTGCTGAAGGAGTCCATTCATGAAGCTCAACACCGTCGTGACGACGATCCTGAGCACGGGATGCGGCCTCCTGTTCATGGCGGCACCGGCCGTGGCGAAAGAGATCCAGCTCCTCCACGTGTCGTACGACGTGACCCGCGAGCTCTACGCCGAGTACAACCCGGCATTCGCCGAATTCTGGCGGCAGAAGACCGGCGACCGGGTGGTGATCAACATGTCGCACGGTGGCTCGAGCAAGCAGGCGCGGTCGGTGATCGACGGGCTCGAAGCCGACGTGGTGAGCATGAACCAGGCGATCGACATCGACGCCATCGCCGACAAGGCGAAGCTCCTGCCCCGCGATTGGGCGTCGCAGCTCCCCGACGGAGCAGCGCCCTTCACGTCCACCATCCTGTTCCTGGTTCGCAAGGGGAACCCCAGGCAGATCCACGACTGGAGCGACCTGGTTCGCCCCGGAATCTCGGTGGTGATCCCGAACCCGAAGACCTCGGGCAACGGCCGCTACAGCTACATGGCGGCCTGGGGCTTCGCACTGCGCCAGCCCGGAGGCAGCGAGGCGAGCGCGCGCCAGTTCGTCACGAAGCTCTTCGGCAACGTGCCGGTCCTGGACACCGGCGGGCGCGGCGCGACCACGACGTTCGCGCAGCGCGGAATCGGCGACGTTCTCCTCACCTTCGAGAACGAAGCCGCGCTCGCGTTGCGCGAGCTCGGCCCCGAGAGCGTCGAGGTGGTCACGCCCTCGGTCAGCATCCTCGCGGAAACGCCGGTCGCGGTCGTCGAGAAGTTCGCGTCGAAGCACGGCACCACCGACGTCGCACGCGCCTATCTCGAACGATTGTGGTCCGATGAGGCACAAGAGCTCGGCGCCAAGCATTTCCTGCGGCCCCGCAACCCCGCGATCTTGGCGCGCCATGCCGACCGGTTCCCGAAGCTCGTGCTGTTCACGGTCGGCGAGGTATTCGGCGGGTTCGCGAAGGCGCAGCAAACCCACTTCGTGGACGGCGGGCTGTTCGATCAGATCTACGCAGTGCGGTGAGACCGCCGTGGCGAGGGCGCTCACGCCGCCGAGCGTGGGGAGCGCGAGCGCAGCTTTCGAGATCCGCGTCGTGAGGGATCCGGTTCGTGCTGCGCGCTACCCGTTGATGGGCACGCAGGCCTGCGGCGAGGCGCCGACCGCGAGAACCTGGTCTTTCGTGGCATCGCCCCGGTCATCAACCGCGTCGTCGCCCACGCTCCACACGACGAACGAACCGTCCGCGTTGGCCCGGTAACCCAGCGTCGCGCCGTCGGATCGAAACGGGTCGGCCGGCAACGACTCCATCCACTCCGGAACGAGACGCTCCAGCGCCGCCGGCAAGGCTCGTTGAGCGAGCCTGAACCTTCGCGCCGCGAGCGCGACTTCCTCCAGCGCGAGGTCGGCCATCGTCGCCTTCCAGCGTCGCAGGATCGGACCTCGATATCGCGAAACGTCCGCGGTGCCGATGGAGCGTGCAAGCGCTACCGGCGCCAGTAAGTCGACGGACCGCCCGACACGATCGAGCCGCCGCGATCTTGCGTCGTAGAGCGCGTCCAGGTCGAACGCATCCGCCCATCGGGAGCGAACGTCGCTGAGCGCGAGCGCAAACCGTGCGAGAAACGCGGCATTCTCCGGTCCGGAACGATCCAAGCAGTCGAAGCCGGTGGCGGCGAAGCTGGCGATCGGCTCCCCGTAGACAGCACGCAGGAGCTCGCGTCCCTCCCAGGATTCCGAGCGCGCGATCACGGCGCCGAATCGGGCGATCCGAACGAACGAGCCTAGAGCCCCATCGGCATCGCCGTGCTCCATCGCGACCAACCCCTCGGCGACTCCGACTCGGCCGAACTGTCGTCCGCCGAGCATCAGGAGCGCCACCGCCATCGTGGGAAGGCCGATCCTGAGCACCGGCTCATCGATCCAGGGATCGATGGGCGCGGTGGATTCCGGATCGGCTGCCACCGCTTCCTGAACCTTGGCCCAGGCAACCGCGCTCACCGGCTGACCGCGCGCAACCTCGGTCAGCTCCGCCGGGAAGGCTGGTGAATCGGCATAATTCGCGTGAACCGCATCGAACAGATGGAGAGCCCGCTCATCGCCGCCAGCCAAGACCCAGCCGCGGCAGGGAATGCTCCAACCGAGTGGGTGGACCCTGGGACCAGAGTCCACCGCATCCGCCGTGGTTTCCACGGATTCGAGTTGCCGCCGGCCCGTCGGCGCACAGGACACGGCTCGCGGCAGGCACAGCTTGGAGGTCCCTGAGCTGTCCGGCCCGACATCCACCGGGGAGCTCACGGTCGAGCGGGAAGAGCCATCGGATACCACCCAATGGTCCAGCCGGATGTCGCGCGGGCCGAGGTTCTCGACCGTTACCTCGCTGCACAGACGAGTAGTGTCCTCGCTGAGCGCCAGTCGATCGAGCATGACAGCGACGCTGTCGTAGCGCGCGCGGCCAGCAACGAAGAACCCGACCGTCAACGCCACCGCGATCGCCAGGATCCACCGATCCGCCCTACTCATAGGCCCATCGCGATGATTTCGCGCAACAAGGGCGCGAGACTAACAAACTCCG
>CAZYWA010000442.1:0-6839 GCA_964650975.1 uncultured bacterium | reverse complement strand
GCCAGTTGCTGAACGTAGAGCGGACGACCCTCGGACTCGGGACTCAGGGGAGATGACCTACAACTGCAGTAAATCATTCATTTATACCGCTCTCTGCTCGAGCTCCTCGACGTGGTTTCCCACCCCTGACGCCGGAATGCCGGTTGCACGGCACTAACCGCACGGGGAATCCAGGACGGCCGGCGAAACGGCCGTCGGGGGATGGGGGAGCACATGCTGGCTATTCATCACGGTACCGAAACTCGACTTCCGGCGGCCGGGCGATGGCCCGCCGAGCTGCGCCGAGCCGCGCGTGTCCTGGACGCGGATGAGGGCGACCTTCTCTACGCGGAAGGTGAGGATGCCGATGGAATTTATTTCCTGATCTCGGGCGGCCTGAAGCTCACTCGTCGAGCGGGCGGCGCGGACTTCATCCTGGATCTGGTGTGGCCCGGGACGCCGTTCGGTGAGGACGGAGCGCTCGCCGGGCGGCGGCGCCTCACCTCGGCGCATGCCCTGAAGCCGTGTCGTTTGATGCACGTCGGCCGCGCGGAGCTCAACCGCGTGATCCGCGCCTGCCCGGCGGTGGCACTCGACCTGCTCGAGCGGATGGCGCGTCGCCAGGGAGCCGTGTTCGAGCGAATGCTGGAGCTCACCTGGCCCGAGCCCGCGGATCGGATCGCCAGCGCGCACGAACGTCTCGCCGACCTGGTGGAGGGGAGCGAGACGGGTACCCGCGTGCGAGTCTCGGACGTGGCCGCACACGCCCTGACCAGCGCACGGGAAGTCCGCAGCTGGCTCGAATGACCCCCGAGCCCGTGCTTTCGCCGTCGGCCAGCTTCATCGTTCGTCAGACCGCTTGGGCTCACGAACGATGCGGTGACCTGGAAGCCGCCGAGCGGTTGCTGCGATCGGCGGTCGAGGCCGATCCCTCGGGCCTCGATTTGATCCTCGACCTGGCGCGCGTGCTGGTGCAGCGCGGTCATCGCCGGGAAGCCTTGTCGGTGCTGCGCGGTTCCTACTCGCGGGCCCCGGGTGCGGGACCGAGGCTGGCTTCGCGGATCGCGGAGCTGTGTCACGAGCAAGGCGATGTCGAAGGCGCGATCCGCTGGTACGAGGAAGCACGCCAGCGCAGCGATCCCACGAACCAGGCTTGCCTGGCGCTGCGAATCCGTGAGCTCGAGCTGCTGGGGCGCTGACGCCGAGCTTCTCGGGCGCGACTAGAGATAGCCGCCGGAGACCACGAGCACCGAGCCGGTGACATAGCTCGACGCGGGCGACGCGAGGAACAGTGCCGCGCCGGCGACCTCGCTCGGCTGGCCGAAACGTCCCATGGGGATGCGCTGCAGCGCCTGCTCGGCGATCTCGGGAGTCTCGATCAGCGCCGCCGAGAAGCGGGTCTCGATCAGGCCGGGCGCGATCGCATTGACCCGGATTCCGGCGCCGGCGAGCTCGCTGGCGAAGCCCCGCGTCAGGTTGATCACCGCGGCCTTGGTCGCTGAGTACACCCCGATCCCGGGCATCGGCTCGATCCCGGCGACCGACGCCACGTTCACGATCGAACCGCGGCCGCCCGGCTGGTCGGCCTGGCTCCCCATGAGCTCGGCGGCGCGCTGGGTGCAGAAGAGCATCCCCTGCACGTTGACCTCGAAGACCTTCTGGATCGCGCCTTCCTCGGCCCCCATCATGGGCCCGAAGAGCGGGTTGGTCGCGGCGTTGTTCACCAGCACATCCAAACGCCCGCGTTCGCTCTGGATGCGCTGGAAGAGGGCGTCGATGTCGGCACGCCGTCCGTTGTGGCATCCGATGGCGGATGCACGATGGCCGCGTTCCACCAGCCTCTCGGCGACGGCCTGCGCGCCCTCGACCTTGCGGCTGGTCAGCACCACCTCGGCGCCAGCCTCGGCCAGCGCCGTCGCGATCGCTTCGCCGATGCCACGACTCGCGCCCGTGACCAGCGCCACGCGGCCGTCGAGCCGAAACCCGTCCAGCGTGGTCGCCATGGGTTCAGCCGCCGGAAGCAGGAAGACAACCGAGAAGAGGCGGGACTCAGCCGGCCTTGGCCGGTGCCGCGGCGGCGCGCTTCTTCTTGCGCCTGACCGACGGACGAATCATGACCAGGGAGCGGGTCGAGCCGGGGACACCGCCGCGGATCAGCAGCAGATTCTCCTCGGGGCGAACGTCGACGACCTCGAGGCCGACCACGGTCACGCGCTTGTTTCCCATCTGACCGGCCATTCCGTGGCCCTTCCACACGCGGCCGGGCTCGGTGTGCATGCCGATCGAGCCGCCGTGGCGCTCGGTCTCGTGGGTGCCGTGCGACTGGTTCTTGCCGCGGAAGCCATGGCGCTTCATGACGCCCGCGAAACCGCGCCCCTTCGACGTCGCGGTGACGTCGATCCAGTCGCCCTTCGCGAACAGCGTGTCGAGCGTGATCCGGTCGCCGGCCTTGTGCTTCGCGACCTCGTCACCGGAGACGCGGCTCTCGCGCAGCGCCCGGGTCGGTCGGATGCCGGCCTTCTTGAAGTGGCCCTGCAGCGGTTTCGACTTGAACGTCGTCTTCCGCTGGCCGTAGCCGAGCTGAAGCGCGTCGTAACCGTCGCTGGCCGAGGTCTTGACCTGAACCACGGTGAGCGGACCGGCCTCCACCAGCGTGACCGGCACACGTTCCCCGGATTCGGAGAACACCTGACTCATCCCGAGCTTGGTTCCGAGCATTTGAATCGACATGGCTGTTCCTCACCCCCGAGCCGCACCAAAACGGCAAAGTCTAGCGAGTCACCCGGGCGGTGGAAAGGGAGGCTGGAAAGCTCTGGATCCCGGGCAGCACCTCGCCGTCGTGGCCATCCGGTGCCAACGGAGCCGACTTCGCTCGGCTGGATTCGTTGCTCGGGTGGAGACCGCATGGTAGCTTCCTCACTCGGTTTTTGGCATCCGCGGAACCTCTCTCGCTGCTCAGGAGCCCTACGGTGAAGGCAAGCTCGTCGTCGCGGACAGTCGGAGTCGCTGTGGTTTTTGGATGGGTTCTGGTCGCCGGGTGCACCCGTTCGGCCGATGGGGGTGCCCCGGCCGCGGCCGCGAGCCCCGCTCCGCCGAGCGACGCCACGTCCGTGGTTGCGACGGTGGGCGACTCCCAGATCACGCGGGCCGAGCTGGATCAGGCCGCGGCCAACGAGCTTGACGACCTGGAGCAGCAGCGCTTCCGGATCGTCAGCGGGTACTTGACCCGGCTGGTGCAGGAGCGTCTGTGGGATCTCGAGGCCAAGAGCCGGGGGACCACGGTGGCTCAGCTCCTCAAGGTCGAGGTCGACGACAAGGTGGAGGCCCCGACCCCCGAGGAGATCGACGCACTACTCGCCAACGATCAGTACAAGCGAGTGCTCGAGAGCCGGCTCGCCGGCGTTCAGGACGACGCCGAGAAGCAGAAGCGAACCGACTCGTTCCGCCAGCAACTGCAGACCCGGATGATGAGCGAGCGCCGCGACAAGCGGATGCAGGCGTTCACCGAGGAGGTACGCGCGCGGCGTCCGGTTTCGATCGCGCTCAAGCCGCCGGTGCCCAAGCGAGTCGAGGTCGCCGTGGGGGACTCTCCGGTGCGGGGTGCCGCCGGAGCGCCGGTGACGATCATCGAGTTCTCGGACTTCCAGTGCCCGTTCTGCGGCCGGGCCGAGCCGACGCTGGCGCAGCTCTCCCAGCAATACGGCGACAAGATTCGGCTCGTCTACAAGCACTTCCCGCTCGGCATGCACCCCTTCGCGCAGAAGGCCGCCGAGGCATCGGAGTGTGCTGGAGAGAAGGGCAAGTTCTGGGAGCTTCACGACCTGCTCTACGCGAACCAGCAGGCGCTCGAAGTGGACAAGCTGGTCGAGTACGCGGAGAAGATCGGCCTCGACGGCAACGACTTCCGCCAATGCGTCGAGTCGGGCCGCATGGAGGCGCGCATCAAGAAGGACGTGGAGGCGGGTGCCAACGCCGGAGTGCAGAGTACGCCGTCGTTCTTCGTGAACGGCGTCAAGGTGCGCGGAGCGCAAGGCGTCGATTTCTTCAAAGAGATCATCGACGGAGAGCTGGGCGATACGAAGAAGAGCTGAGGGGCGAGCGATGAAGAATCGAATGTGGTGGGGCGTCGCGGCGGCGGTGCTCGCGAGCGGACTGGCCGCGTGCAGCGGCCGGCGGCCGAGCGATCTGACTCTCACCAACGACGACCAAGCGCTCACCATCCTCGACGTCCTGGTCGGGCAGTACGAGTCGTTCGGCGCGCCCAAGGCGGACGTCGTCGCCTGCCGCCACAAGTTCACGGCGGTCCGCGACGAGCTCAAGGCCGAGCACTACGACGCGGCTGGCGAGCGTCTCCACGAGGCGCTCGATTGCACGCGGGCGATCGGCGATGCCGTCAGCACCCAACTCGAAGCACTGCGCGACAACCACCATCTCGAGCTCGACCTGAAGGAGCTCTTGGGTCGCGACGTCGACTTCGGCCAGGGGCTCTACAAGCTGGTCGGGATCAAGTTCACCCCGCAGGGGGCGGCGGTCCGCTACGACCTCGAGTTTCGCTCGATTCCCGGCAACGTCGGCTTCACGAAGTCGTTCCTGCTTCGCTGAAGCGCTCGAGCGAGCGCGCTTCCAGACGCATCCAAAGCGAACGGCGCGAGGCTTTCGCCCCGCGCCGTTCGTGCGCCTGCTGCTTTCGAAGGTCAGTCGGCGACGATCGCCTCGAGCTTCTGCGCCTCGATCGTGGTGCGCAGCCGCTGCAGCGCCTTGGCCTCGATCTGCCGGATGCGCTCGTGGGTGAGGTTGAAGAGCCGGCTGATCTCGCGCAGCGTGTGACCCGAAGGCTCTCCGATCCCGATCCCGAACCGCAGCCGCAGGATCTTCTCCTCGCGGGGCGGCAGCGTCGCGAGCGCGCTCTGCACCGCGCTCGTCAGCTCCGCATCGAGCGCCGACTCGAACGGCGAGCTCGCCTTCACGTCCTCCAGGATCTCGACCAGGGCGCGATCCTCGCGCCCCGCGGGCGGCTCGTCGAGGCTCACCGCCTCGGTGCGCAGCCCGAGCAGATCCTCGACCTTCTCGACCGGCATGCCTTCGTCTTGCGCGATCTCCCAGACCTCGGGCTTGCGGCCGAGCTTGCGGCGCAGCTCGCGGCTGGTGCGCATCACGCGCCGCCGGGCGTCCTGCACGTAGATCGGCGTGCGCACCGCGGCGCCGTGGTTCTCGAGCGCGCGCTTGATGTACTGCCGGATCCACCACACGGCGTACGTGCTGAAACGATAGCCACGCGACGCGTCGAACTTCTCGACCGCCTTCATAAGGCCGAGGTTCCCCTCCTGGATCAGATCCATGAGCGGAAGCTGGTGCTGCCGGTAGCGGTTGGCGATGTGGATCACCAGCCGAAGGTTCGCCTCGGTGAGCTCGTTCTTGGCGTCCTTGAGGGCCTCGAAAGCCAGCGAAACGCTCTTCAGGAATGCGCGAATCCCGACCCGGTGCTCGGGCTTCATCGCCGGCGACGGCTTGGGCAGGATGAGCGCGCGAAGCTCCTCGACCAGAGTCTCCGTGAAACCGTCGGGGATCTCCATGACCAGCGCCATCTCGGTCCGCAGCCGCGAGTAGACTGGACACAGCCGCTTCACACCGGGAGGCGGCTTCACGATCAGATCGCGGATGGTCGCGCGAGCTGCGTCGATCCGGCCGGCGATCTCGAGCTCCCGATCCCGCGAGGGAAGCGGGATCATGCTCATCTCGCGGTAGTACAAAAGCTCGACGGCCGCGGGGTCGCTGAGCGGGATCTCGTCCGACTCAGCGAGCGGGATCGGCTCGGGCGGAGGAAGATCCTCACCCTCGAGCGCCGCGGCGTCCTGCGGGTCGAAGAGTTCCTCTTCGCCCGGCACCCCTTCCGCCAGCTCGAAGGGCTCCTGCTCGTTCTGCATGGTGTCCGACATCGCCTCGCCGCCTTTCGATCCCACCTGGGATCCGTTCCGCCGACCCCGCTCTACGGCGCACTGCGTCGTAGGTGGGAACACCCTCACCTCGCCCGGTGAGCAGGGCCGGTCTAACTCTCTAGATTTTCTAGCGAATCTCGTCTCGTGGATCGCGGTAGCCAGGGGCGCTTGGGCGCTCTAGCCGCTTAGACGCCGTAGCATACCAAATTATTTCCGCGAGCGCACCTACTTTGTAAGGGCGTCGGGAGGGCTGCAGGTGGATCCAAAACTGGTCGCGCGGGACCGGTTCGGGCGCGTATGCTACCGCCCGCCATGGGCACCTGCCTGCGCGGAAACGGTGTTTTGAGAGCGTATATCCGGAAGGTGCTCCGTTGCGCCCTGGCGCTCGTCGCGTGGTGGGGCGACGCGCGGTTGGTGGGTGCGAAGCCCATCCCGATCGGGTCGACGCTCGCGCCGGCGCGAGCACGGACCGAGCTCGTCGATGTGAGCAATCCAGCCCGCCACGCGATCGAGTACCTCGAGATCTCGCGCACCGGAGCCGCCTACGCCTTTCGCTGGGCGCTGGTGTTCGCGGACGGCGCCGTGTGGACCGAGATCGACGAGGGTGAGGTCCACGACGGAGTGATGGTTCCGCTGCACCTCCACCGGCTGGAGCGGGATCGGGAACGGAAGCCGGAGCTCGAGCTCGACGCAGCCGGCCTGACCGGTCCCACGGTGACGGTCACGGTTGCGCGAGGTGGGGCATCCTCGAAGCAAGACGACGTCGAGGTCGACGATCCGCCGCTCTATCCGCAGATCATGACCGGCACCCTCTACCACGCACTGCTCGATGGCAGCGCCGACGCGCTGCACTTCTCGACGCTCGCCGACTACCCCTGGGGCCTCGGCGCTGCGCCGATGGAGGCGACGCTCGGAGCCAAGCCC
>CAZYWA010000441.1:0-6863 GCA_964650975.1 uncultured bacterium | reverse complement strand
TCGAACGCCGTGGCCGCTCGTGCACGCGCGGCCTCGCCGACCGATGCGCGAAGCGCCGGGCTGCGCAGCAGCTCGAGCGTCACCGAGCTCAGCCTCTCGACCGATTCTTGCGGAACCACGAAGCCATCCGGGGGTGGCGCACCGCCGGCCGCGGACACTTGGGCGGCCCCTCGCTCCAGGATGAAATCGCTGATCCCCGGGAGCTCGCCGATCACGCACGGCAGCCCGCACGCCATCGCTTCGATGATCGCGGTCCCGAATCCCTCGCGCCGCGACGGGAACAGGAAAACGTCCGCCGCCTGCAGGTAGCGCTCGACGTCGGGCACGAGGCCCACCGCGAGGACGCTGGCTTTCGCGGGTTCCGGGAGAGCACGGAAGGCCGCATCGAGCGCGCCCTCGACCTCGGGCTCGCCGGGAAACCGGTTCTTGCCCACCAGGAGGAGGCGGGCGTCGGGGAGCTCCGCGTGGATGCGCGCCCAGGCGCGCATCAAGAGGTCGATGCCCTTGCGCTCGATCAACGAGCCGGTGAAGACCGCCACCGGTCCGCTCGATCCATCGAGCCCCAGCGTGGCCCGTGCCGCGCGGCGATCGCCGGGAGCGAAGCGAACCGTGTCCACACCCTGGGGGATGACGCGCAGCCGCTCGATCGGCAGCCCGGCCTCGCGGTAACGCGACGCGAGCGCGGCCGACATCGCCACGTAACCGTCGCAGCGGTCGTACATCGAGCGCCGCCAGCGCTGGAAGCGCTGCGGGTTGGCACGCATCGCGAGTGGATCGTCGGTGCCCGCGAGCGTCAGCTCGAGCACGATCGGAAGCCGTGCGCGACGCGCGAACCTCCAGGCGCCGTAGAGCCCGTCGGTGAGTCCGTGGACGTGGATCACGTCGACCGCGCCGCGCAGGCCGAGCAAGGCCCCGTACGTGCGAAGCCCGAACACCGGCGTCCACCAGCGCGTGTCGCGCGCGGTGAACGGGAATCCGGGGACGTCACAGCGCAGGCGGCGGACCGAGTAGTCATCGGCTTGCTCGCGGGCGGGTGCGCTCCGTCCTTCGACGGGGCCGTCCGCGACGCGGCGGGCCGTGATCACCGTGCAGTCGACGCCGCGGCGCGCCAGCGCACGGCACAACCCCTCGACCTGGACGCCTTGCCCGGAGAAATACGGCCGGAATCGCTGAATGACCATGGCCACCCGCAGCCGCTCGCCCGAGGCGGTGGGCACGGTGGCCGAGGGGGCGGATCCTGGCACGGTCGGCTCGCCCGCGTCCGGTGCGCTAGGACGCGAGCGACTGGCGCCCGCCGCGTGTCTCCCGCGGCACCCATGCGAGGCGCGGGAGGGTAGCCCAGGGCGGGGAACCGTACCAGCAAGCTCGGCGTCGTACTCTGGGTCGCGCCTGGCCGGCGAGTGGTGGCTGCAGGTACGGGAAAACATTGCCCGTTCCGGAAGCCCGGGTGTACGCTCCTCGGGCGTCGTGGAGTGACCCGCGCCCGCGGATGAGCCACGCAAAGCCCGAAGCGAGCTCCGTTTGCCGATGACCCCTCAGGTGCCGGATCCGTCTCGTCGCCGTGGCCGCGTGCTGGCGATTCGGCCTGGCTACAATCCCAACTCGAGCTCGCTGGGTGTCGACCTGACGCTCATGCTGCTCGGCTCCGCAGCCCTCTCGATCGTGATCACGCTGATCTCCACGTTCGTGCGGCTGCGGATGGTCGCGGCCCGCGAAGGGGCGGGTGGCCACCCGCCCGACCCCGGAACCGTACCGCCCGAGGCCGCCTCGAGCGCATGACCTGCGGCCGCCGCCGGCGAACCTTTCCGGCGCCTGTCGCGCTTCCCTCGAAGGCCGAAGACGGAAGGAAGGACGAGAATGCCCACTCCCGAAGAATTGCAAAGCGAGATCTCGGCACGGCGGCCGGTGATCGAGCGGATCCTGTCCGAGGTCCGGAAGATGATCGTCGGGCAGGAACAGATGGTCGAGCGCTTGCTGATCGGGCTCTTGGCCGACGGGCACGTGCTGATCGAGGGTGTCCCGGGCCTGGCCAAGACCACCGCGGTGAAGGCGCTGGCCAAGACCATCCAGGCGAGCTTCCAGCGCATCCAGTTCACCCCCGACCTCTTGCCCGCCGACCTGGTCGGCACCCAGATCTACCAGCCGAAGACCGGCGAGTTCACCATCAAGAAGGGTCCGCTCTTCCACAACATCATCCTCGCCGACGAGATCAACCGCGCGCCGGCTAAGGTGCAGAGCGCTTTGCTCGAGGCCATGCAGGAGCGGCAGATCACCATCGCCGACACCACCTTCCAGCTGGAACCGCCGTTCCTGGTGCTCGCGACGCAGAACCCGATCGAGCAGGAGGGCACGTATCCGCTGCCCGAAGCGCAGGTGGACCGCTTCATGCTCAAGGTGAAGATCGGTTACCCGACGTTCGAGGAAGAGAAGGAGATCGTCAAGCGCATGAGCGGCCACGCGGCCGATCCGGTGCACGCGGTGGTGACGCCGCAACAGATCAACGAGCTGCGTAACCTCGTGGATCACGTGTTCGTGGACGAGAAGGTCCACGACTACATCGTGCGGGTGGTGTTCGCGACCCGCGATCCCAAGCGCTTCAACCTGGACGTGGCGCCCTGGATCCAGTTCGGTGCCTCGCCGCGCGCGAGTCTTTCGCTGACGGCGGCGTCGCGCGCGTACGCGCTGCTCCGCGGCCGCGCCTACGTCACGCCTTTCGACGTCAAGTCGATCGGGCTCGACGTGCTGCGCCATCGCGTGATCCTGTCCTACGA
This sequence comes from uncultured bacterium, assembly GCA_964650975.1. Lineage (GTDB taxonomy): Bacteria > JADJOY01 > JADJOY01 > JADJOY01 > JADJOY01 > CAZYWA01. Next base: position 4,092 of record CAZYWA010000441.1, on the reverse strand, counting down.
GGCGGAGGCGGACGGGCTCAAAGCCGACGACGTGATCCTCAAGATCTTCGACGCCCTCGAGGTCCCGTGAAGTCGGCCCTCGCCGAGCTCGGTCCTCGCTTGCGCCCTCGCTGACGCGGTTTCCCATCCATGGCCACGACTGGCACGAAAGGCCTGCTGCCGCCCGAGGTGGTGCAGCAGATCCAGCGCATCCACATCAAGAGCTCGCACATGGTCGACGCGGCGTTCGCGGGCGAGTACGAGAGCGCCTTCAAGGGCCGCGGCATCGAGTTCGAGGAAGTGCGCGAGTACGTGCCGGGCGACGACATCCGGCTCATCGACTGGAACGTCACGGCCCGCATGGGCCATCCGTTCATCAAGACGTTCCGCGAGGAGCGCGAGCTCACCGTGCTGATCGCGGTCGACCTGTCGCGCTCCAATCGCTTCGGCTCGGTGAAGATCACCAAGGCCGAGCTCGCCGCCGAGCTGGCCGCGGTGCTCGCCATGAGCGCCATCCGCAACAACGATCGCGTGGGGCTCTTGCTCTTCACCGACCAGGTCGAGGAATACGTGCCGCCGCGCAAGGGCCGCGGCCACGTGTGGCGGCTGATCCGCGAGGTGCTGACCTTCGAGCCGCGCGGCCGCGGCACCAACCTGGCGGCGGCGCTCGAGTATGCGCACCGCGTGACCTCGCACAAGGCGATCCTGTTCCTGGTCTCGGACTTCCAGGACTCGGGCTTCGACCGCACGCTCACCACCGCGCGCCAGCTCTTCGACCTGATCGCGGTGTCGATCGTCGACCCGCGCGAGGACGCGCTGCCGCGCATCGGCCTGGTGGAGCTCGAGGACGCCGAGACCGGCGAGATCATCCTGGTCGACACCGACGACCTCGATTTCCAGCGCGAATTCCGCCGCATCCGCTCGGAAGACGAGACGGCGCTGACACGGCTCTTCCGTCGCGCCCGGGTCGACCACCTGGAGGTCCGCACCGATCGCCCCTACCTCGATCTCTTAGTGCGGTTCTTCCGCATGCGGGAGAAGCGAGTTTGAGCCGGCGACGGAGGCGCTGGGCGCTCCTCGCCGCGGCGGTGCTGGCTCTGTCGGTGCCGCTCGGTTGCTCGAAGGGCGCGAGCAAGGTCGAGGACGAGGACGCCGAGCCCGGCAGCCCGGGCGTTCCGCGGTTACCGAAGGAGTGGGGCGAGGTGCCCAGGCTCTCCACCGAGCCGCCACCCGATTTCCGCCACCTGAACCTCGCCCCGGGGGAGAGCGCGCCCGACGCCGTCGCGTTCGGCTTCGTCGATCACACGGTGGTGACCGTGGGCGACGTTCTGACGCTCACGGTCGCGGTCAACCACGCGATCGGCGTGCAGGTCGGATTCCCGACCTTCAAGCGCATGAACCAGTTCGAGGTGCTGCCCGGAGACACGGTCGAGACCGAGCCCACCAGCGACCAGCGCATCGTCAGCTTCCGGCGCTATCAGCTGCAGGTCTTCGTGCCGGGGACCTACCGCGTTCCCGCCGTCCCCGTGACCTATCACGACGTCGACGGCCACACGCGCCGGGTGCGCACCGAGCCGGTCGAGATCGTGGCGGCGTCGGTCATTCCCGAGGGCGTCGAGCCCACCGACGTCATCCCCATCAAGCCGCCCAAGAGCGCACCCCTCAAGTTCCCCAAGTGGGTGGTGCCGGCCGCGGCGGGAGCGGTGCTGGTGGTGGCGGCGGTCGTCACGTTCCTGATCCTCAGGCTGCGCCGCCGTGCGCCCGATCGCCGCCGTCCTCTCGAGGCCCACGAGATGGCGCTCGTCGAGCTCGAGGCGCTGCGCGCTCGCGGGTTGCTGGCGCAGGGTGCCTTCGACGACCACTTCGTCGAGCTGTCGCTGATCTTCCGCCGCTACCTCTTCCGCCGCTTCGGCTGGGAGGCGCTGCGCTCGACCAGCGAGGAGATCGGCCACAGTCTTTCCGAGGCTCCGTACCTGGGCGAGCACACCTACGAGGTGGCGGATCGATTCATGGGTGTCACCGATCGGGTCAAGTTCGCGGCGCACCATCCGAACCCCGTCGAGTCCGATGGGACCTGGAACGACGTCACCTACTTCATCGATCTGACCCGCACCATGGCGCCCACCGTCGAGCCCGAGGGCGAAGGCGAGGGGACCCGGTGAGACTCGCCGACCCGGTGTTCCTGGTGCTGCTGGTTCTGGTGCCGCTGGTGCTGGCGGTGCCGCTGCGCCGCGCCACCGGCACCACCCTCGTCTACTCGACCATCCAGCGGCTGCGCGCGGTGGGCGGCTCGAACCCACGCCGCCGGCTCGGCTGGCTGGGTGGACTGCGCATGCTGGTGCTGGCGCTCCTCGTGCTCGCCGCCGCGCGGCCGCAGCTTCCCGGAGCCCGCGATCCGCTCAAGACCAGCGGCATCGACATCATCCTGTCGCTCGACGTGTCGGGCTCGATGAAGGGGCAGGACTTCTTCATCGACAAGAACCGTGTCAGCCGCTTGCAGGCGCTGCAGCACGTGGTGCGCGAGTTCGTGCACAAGCGCAAGGGCGACCGCATCGGCGTGGTGATCTTCGGGGAGAACGCCTACACCAAGTGCCCGCTCACGCTGAACTACGACATCCTCCTCGATCTGCTGGATTCGGTGCAGGTGGGCGAGGCGGGCGACACCACGGCGCTCGGCAACGGCCTGGCGCGTGCGGTCCAGCGCCTCAAGGACTCGGATGCCAAGTCGAAGATCGTGATCCTGCTCACCGACGGTGTCTCGAACGCCGGGAACATCCCGATCGATCAGGCGATCCAGGCCGCGAAGGCGTTCAAGGTGAAGGTCTACACGATCGGCATCGGCACCGGTGAGAAGGTCGAGATCAACTTCGTGGACAGCATGGGGATCGCGCGCACCATCAAGCAGGCCACGCTGCTCGACGAAGACACCATGAAGCGCGTCGCCACCGAGACCGGAGGGCAGTACTTCCGCGCCGCGGACACCGAGGGGTTCTCGAAGATATACGACACGATCGATGCGCTCGAGCGCTCCGAGCGGCACGCCGACGTGATCCAGAGCTGGCGCGAGCTCTTTCCCTACCTGCTGTTTGCCGCGGCGGCGGCGCTCTTCGCCGAGGTGCTCGTGGCGCGCACCCGGTTCCTGAAGGTGCCATGAGGATCGGCGCGCCGCTCCACCTGATCGCGCTGGTGCTGCTGCCGACGCTCATCGGCATCTTCTGGTGGGCGCACCGCCAGCGGCGCCGCAAGCTGTACGAGTTCCTGGCCCCGATGATGGCGCTCCGGCTCACGCCGTCGGTGAGCACCCGGCGCCGGCTCCTGAAGGAAGGATTGCTGGCGGTGGGCCTCACGGCGGTGGTGCTGGCGGCGGCGCGCCCGCAGTGGGGCTACACGTGGGAGCAGCTCAACCGCAAGGGCATCGAGCTGGTGGTGCTGGTCGACACCTCGCTCAGCATGCTCGCCCAGGACGCGAGCCCGAACCGTCTCGAGCGCGCCAAGCTCGAGCTCAAGGAGCTGGTGACGCTGTTCGACGGGGACCAGGTGGCGCTCATCCCGTTTGCCGGCGAGCCGTTCGTGCTGTGTCCCATGACGCTCGACTACCGCACCGTCGATCTCTTCCTGGGTGGGATCTCGACGGATGCCGTGGCGCGGCCCGGCACGGCGATTGGGGCGGCTCTGCGCGCGGCCCTGACCCTCTTCCGAGGCGCCAATCCCGACTCCAAGGCGATTCTGCTGATCACCGACGGCGAGGAGAACCAGAACACCAATCCGCTCGCCGCGGCCGCCGACGCCGCCAAGCAGGGCGTCCGCATCTTCGCCATCGGCATCGGCAGCGGCGGCGCCGTCCCCATTCCGCTCGATGCTCAGGGGGTCGACCTCAAGAAGGACGCGGATGGTAAGCTGGTGGGTAGCTCCCTCGACGAGAACATGCTGCGGGAGCTGGCGCGTATCACCGGTGGGTCCTATGTCCGATCGGCAGCCGGGGATCTCAACGTCCCGGCGCTCTACCGCGAGATCCGTGAAAAGACGGTTCCCGAGGAGCTGCGCGGCAAGCGGGCGCAGCGCTGGGAGGATCGCTACCAGAAATACTTGCCGCAGCTCGACGCCGCGATCAGC
>CAZYWA010000440.1:0-6865 GCA_964650975.1 uncultured bacterium | reverse complement strand
TCGAGCAAGCGGCGAGCGTTCTGGCCGCGGCGCGCGACCTCGACCGGATCGGCCAGGATCGCGGCGATCGTGTCCTCGAGTTGATTCGGGCGCTCCACGTCGACCAGCCAACCCGCCTCCGCCCGGGAGATCTCGGCGGCGATGTCGGTGAACCCGTTGGTGACGACCGGCAGGCTCGCGGCGAGGTAGTCGATCACCCGGAACGAGAACGAAAGCTCGCGCTCCGCGTTGGGCGCCATGACGTCGAAAGCCACTTGCGCGCGGGCGTAGCGCTCGAAGAGCTGGTCGTACGGGATCATCCCCTGAGGCTCGAGACGCGGATGAGGACCGACGCGCTCCGAGGGATCGCGGTAGGCGACGCGCGCTTCGGTCGCGAGCGGATAGGCGCCGCCGAAGAGCTGCACGCGCCCGCGTCCCGCCCGATCGAGCGCGGCGATGAGCCGCGCGAGCGGCCCCTCGGCCTCGCGCCACGGCCAGAACACGCCACCGGTCACGAACGCCGGCTCGGAAACGGCCTTCCGGACGAATCGCACTGGCGGCCGCGGGTTGGCCGAGATCGGCACCACGTGGACCGGGAGGCGCCGGCAGTCGAAGCCGGCCAGCATGAGCCAGGGGAGCGCGAACCAGCGCTGGCGCTCGGTGGCGACCAGGAAGCAGTCGGCGCGCCTCAGCGTGTCGACGAAGCGCGCGCCCTCGCGATCGAGCTCGGCACGCTCGAACTGCGCCTCCACGAGCCGCGGGCCGTAGAGGTCCGCGACGATCGGGATCGGCGACGGATCGGGAACCGAATCGAGCAGGTCCCAGTCGCACACGATCGCGGCCTCGGCGCCACTCGCGGCGAGGATCGCGGGAATCTCGCTCGGCTGGTCGTAGGCCGAGATCGACTCGGCGCTCGGTCCGAGGTCGAGCCCCTCGAGATCGATCGCGCGCGTCACCAGCCGGACGCGATGTCCACGCCCGCGCAGCCCTTCGGCGAGCGCGTGCGCGCGCAGCCCGTTGCCCGTGACCGGACGTCCGGGCACCGGGATCATGCCCTGGAACAGGATCGAGACGTCCATCGAAGCGGAACCGTGCGCGCGCCGCGGCACCGTGCTCGAGATGTCGGCAGTCGGATCGGGGCGAGGCGCGCCATCGTATCAGGGGCGTTTTCTCCGCTCCAACGCGCGGCCAGCCGAAACGGGCGCCCCTGCGGTGGTACCCGGCCCGGTACGACGGTACAATCGAGCTCCCCAGCTTCGTGCCGCTTTCGGAAACTCAGCGTCATACCGATGCACGACGAGCGCCTGGCGCGGCTCACCGATTGGGCTCGCGGAACGCCGCGCGGGCCGCACACGCTCGAGCTCGGCCTGACGATGGCGTGCAACGCCGACTGCTCGTTTTGCTGGCGGCAGCATCCGGACGCGAAGCTCGTCGGAGGCACCCTCCCCGCGGCGCGCTGGAAGGAGCTGCTCGACGACGCGAAGCGCATGGACGTTCGCTACGTCCGGGTCATCGGCGAGGGCGAGCCTCTGCTCCATCCCGAGGCGGCGGAGGTTCTGCGGCACGTCAAGCACCTGGGCCTGCGATCGTTCCTGTGCAGCAACGGCACGCTCTTCACCCGCGAGCTGATCCACGACCTGGTGAGCTACGGCTGGGACTGGGTGAGTCTCAGCGTCGAAGGTCCCGACGCGGCCACGCACGACCGGCTGGTGCGGAAGACCGGTGCCTTCGAGCGGATCCGCTGGACCGCGCGGCGCTTCGACGCGGTGAAGCGCTCCCTTCGCAGCGACCGCCCGGGCCTCAACTTCGGGATGGCGCTCACGACGCTCAACTGGCGCCGCGTGCCGGAAGTGTTCGCGGTCGCGGCCGACGCCGGCGTGCACGCCGTGAACGTCGAACCGATCACGGTGAACTCTCCGGAAAGCGTCGCGCTCAAGCTGTCCGCGGAGCAGGCGCGCGCGTTCGTCGACGAGATCGGCCCGCGCGCGGTCGAGGAAGGCCACCGCCTGGGCGTGCAGACCAACATTCCCGAGCTTTCGGTGGAGTCGATCCTCTCCACCAACCGCGTTCACCTGACGCTGCTCGAGGCCGCGGACCGCGCGGACGGCCTGCTGCGCGCGCCGTGCTTCAATCCGTTCTGGTTCCTGCACCTGCGCGCCAACGGCCAGCTCGGGTCGTGCGGCTTCTGGCGCCCGATGCACACCGAGAAGCTCGGGGCCCGGAGCCTCGACGAGGCCTGGTACGGGGATTACTTCGACCGCTTCCGGGGCTGGCTCCTGGCCGGCGGTCTCTTCGAGCCCTGCTCCGATTGCAACCTGGGCTTCGTGGTCGACAACCTCGAGGTGCGCGCCGAGCTTCGCCAGCGCCTGGCGGTCTCGGCGCCGGCCGTCTGACTAGCGCACCGGCTTGCCGAGCTCGAAGCCGACCCGAAACACGGGGCCGGGGCCGTCGAACACCCGGTTGATCCAGGTGACCCGCGCCGAGCGGGCCTCGCTGCGCTTGGCGGCCGGCAGCGTCACCTCGATCCGGAACTCGTCCGGATCCTCGAGGCAATCGAGCAGGTGAAGCGATTCCATCTGCAGCTTCTCGAAGGCCAGGCAGCAGCCCGAGCGGGAGCGGTTCACCACGGTCGCCGCGACCCGGAGCGGAGGCTGACTGGATGCCTGGGCGCGCGCGAGCTCGATCACGGCCTGCCCCTCGGCCGCGGCTCGCTCCTCGGCGCGGCGGTCGTCTGCTTCGGTCATTTCGGGGAGGCTGCTCGATCGACTGCGGGAGCGCGGATCGTCACCTGGTGACGAGCACTCGATGGGAGGGCTCGTCGCGCCCCGGAACCGGTGGTGGCGCCGGTTCCGCGTGGGTGCCAGATTCGCTCACCAGGAAATCGTGGCCGGTGACCTCCTGGAACTCGTAGAGCGCGTGGTTGTAGCAGAGCCCCTTGCATCCCTGATCGAAGATGCGGCGCCGCAGCGAGTGGGTGCGTTCGGCGTGCCAGAGCTCGCGCAGCGGCGTCTCGAAGACGTTGCCGACGGTGAGGCCCTGATTCCCCCACACGCAGCAGGGCAGCACGTTGCCGTGGACGTCGACGCCGAACTTCTGCACCAGTCCCAGGCAGCGCACCGAAAGCTGCGAGGCGCTGTGGTAGGCCATCGCGCGCTGGTAGTACTCGCGCCGCACGCGGACCTCGGCGTCGCGCACGGCGAGCCGGTCGATCGTGGCCAGGTAGCTGCGCACTTGCTCCGGTTCGCGAACGTGCAGGAACTCGTAGCCGTTGACCGGCCAGAAACCGAACTCGGCGCCGATCGAGTGCGCGAACTCGTAGGTTCGCTCGAGCTGGTGCAGGTTCTTGTTGGTGACCACGTGGTAGATCGAGATCTTCATCGGCGACGCGCGACGCAGCTTCTCCAGGCCGGCCAGGATCTTGTCGAGCGAAATCTTGCCGCGCAGCTCGTCGTGGGAATCGTCGAGCGCGTCGATGGAGACCGAGAGCGAGTCGAGAGGAGCATCGAGCAGCTCGTCGAAGCGTTTCTCGATCAGCGTTCCGTTCGTGGTCACATTGACGCCGAGGCGCAGGTCCTTGGCGTAGCGGATGACGTCGAAGAGGTGCGGCAGCACGAACGGCTCGCCGCCGGTCAGCACCGCGTGGCGGGTGCCGATCTCGGCCGCCTGCTCGAGGACGTTCCGCACCTGCTCGTGCGGCATCATGTCGTGGTGCGGCCAGAGGTCGCAGAAGACGCACTTCAGGTTGCAGTTCTTGTTGAGCAGGAAAAGCAGGATCTTGGGCGCCGGCGCCGGTGCCTGGCCGTCCAGGTAGGCGAAGTAGGCGTCCTTGTCGCGCTCGTTCTCGGCGCGCTGGTGCGCGCGAGCGAGGCTCTCGGCGAGACCCGAGGCCGGCTCGGTGAGAACCTTGCGAGCGGCACGGCGGTAGCTGGCGCGCAGCCGCTCGATGGGGCCGCGTGGGACCTGATACGCGCGCACATACGCCCGGGCGATCTCGATCCAGTCGAGCGACTGCACGTACGCCCGGCCCGCGTGTCCGAGGCGTTTCCGCTCGGTGGGCTGCTCGAGCAGGTAGTCGACGTGGTCGACGAATCCGTCCCAGTCGTGATCGTCGGCGAGCATCAGCTCGCGCCCATGCTCGACTGGCAGGCCTTCGGCGCCCTTGCGGGTGGACACGATCGGCAGCCGCGCCGCCATGTACTCGAGAATCTTCATGCGCGTGCCGCCGCCGTCGAGCAGCGGCACGACCGCCAGGTCGGCGGCGCGCAAGTGCGAGGGAAGATCGTCGACCACGTCCGTGAAGGTGAGCCCCTCGCTCGCGTACTCCCGGGGTGGGCCCATCCCGCAGACCAGCGCCCGCACCTTCCTCCCGCGGCGCTCGAGGCGCGGCAGGATCTCGCGGGCGAGGATCCGCACGGCGGCTGTGTTGGGGGCGTAGTGGAGAGTGCCGTGGAACACCAGCAACGGTTCGTCGTGCGCGATCCCGTGCTTGGCGCGAGCGTCGAGCCGCACCGAGCCTTCGTAGTTTCCGAGGTCCACCCCGTGCGGGATGATGGTGATTCGCGCGGGATCGACGCCCATCCCCACCAGATGGTCGCGATCGACCTCGGAGAGCGCGATCACGTCCTGCACGTTGCGGCACAGGAAGCTCTCGATCCGTCGCACCCGCCGCTGCGCGCGGCCGTCGAGCCCGGACGATCCGGCCATCCGCAGGTGCTCGATGTTGTGCTGCATGATCGAGGTGCGGACACCGGTCAGGGCACGCGCCACCAGCATCGGCACCGCGTAGAAAGGGAACTCGGCCTGCAGCAGCGTCAGCCGCTCCTGGCGCACGATGCTCACGATGCGCGCCAGGAAGTTGAGGTCGAGGAGCGGAACGAAGAGCAGCCGGTCGGCGGGCGGCACTCCGATCCATTCGAGCAGCCGCTCGCGCACTGCCCGGTGATCGCGGATGCGCCGGGTCCACGCCGGGAAGGGCGCTTCCTCGATGCGATCGCCGGCGAACCGCCAGTACACGTCCTTGCGATCGGTGATGAGCACGCAAGGAGGCGCCAGGCGCCCGAGACCCTCCGCCGTGCGGACGATCTTGACCGCGGCGCCGTGCACCGTCGGGAACACGTCGCCGCGGGTGACGATGCCGATGCGCACGAGCCGCGCCTCAGCCCGCCGACGGAGCGGGAACGCCCACCTGTGCCCGGCCCTCGAAGAGTGCCCGGCCCACCGGCGACTCGAGGAAGCGGGTCTTCGCGAGACCGGTCAGGATCGGGACCAGCGAGTCGGAATCACGTCGCAGGTAGCAGTCCTGGATGCACGGAGAGGTACATTCGATCACGTTGCGCCTGAGCTCGCGCGCCTTCTGGCCTTCCCACAGGTCGCGCAGCGAGAGAGAGCGGACGTTTCCGTACGACTCCTTGGTGAAGTTGAGATGCGCATCGCAGATCAGCGTCTCGCCGTCCGAGTTGATGTACATCTCCTTGAAGCCGTTGTAGCACTTGGCGCGATGCGGCTCGACGCGGTGGCGGTAGTAGTCCTTGAGCAGCTCCAGATCCTCGGGGGCGTTGGCGCAGTGAAATCCGGTGCCCGGCAACCGTCGCGCCCAATCCGCGACCCGGTCCATGGCCGTGTCGAACTCGGACAGGCTTTCCGGCTGGATCCACATCGGGTCGGTGGTGGGTTTCCCCTCCTTCGACTCGTAGCCGAAGAGGTTCAGGAACTGGATCATGTTGCAGCCGGCGCGGCGCGCCATCTCCGCGATCGTGAGCAGGTCGCGAAAGCTGCGCTCGCTCACGATGCAGTTGATGCTGATCCACTTCCGGTAGTCGCCGAGCTTGGCTTCCTCGGCGCGGATCGTGGCGATGGTGTTCCACACCTTGCGGAACACACCCTTGCCGCGAATCCGGTCGTTCTCTTCCTCGAGCCCGTCTACGGAGAAGTTCAGGTGGACCCGCGTGAGGCGCGCCAGCGCCTCGGCGCGCTTGGGCCCGATCATCGTTCCGTTGTTGGTGACCGTGGTCTGGAAGCTCTTGTCGCTGGCGTATTCCAGGATCTCGAGGATGTCCTTGCGGTGGAACGGTTCGCCTCCGAGCGGATTGAAGATCGGGACGCCCCATTCGTGGACCTGGTCCATGAGGGACTTGACCTCGGCCAGCGACAGCTCGTTCGGCACGTCGTAGCAGACGCGGCACATCTCGCAGGTGAGGTTGCAGCGCAGCGTGAGATTGACCGACACCCAGTCGGGACGCGTCCAGGCGCGGTTGAACGTCCGCGACGCCCAGAAGCGGAAGTCGACGGCGTAGTCGCGGAACGACTTTTGGGTGGCGAGCGCCATGTCCGAAAGCGGTGCTACGGCGCGACGGGCTGCTTCACGGACTCGCGACGCTTCGATGCAGAGGGTGAACGCAAAGCTAACACACGGTTTCTCGCGGTCGCAACGCGAGGTCGCCGGTCAGATCGGGCGTGCCCCGGATGCATGTCGCGGTAAATGCGCTTTTCTTGCGTCCCGGTCGGGTGGGCGGCTCGGAGATCGCGCTGCTCGGCACCCTCGCGGGCCTGGCCGGGGATTCGAGCCGCGATCGAATCGACCTCTACGTCGCGGACGACGAGGCCGGACACCTGGTGGCACCGCGTGGCGTCGAGGTGATCCGGTGCCCGGCGCGCACCCGCCCGCGCGCTTCCCGGATCCTGTGGGAGCAGCGGGGGCTGGCGGCGCGAGTCGAGGCGAGCGGTGCCGCCGTTCTGTGGAACGCGGGATTCACCGCGCCCGCGCGCGCCCGGGTTCCCCAGGTCACGAGCGTTTTCGACGCACAGCACCTGGTCCATCCGGAGAACTTCCGCTTCACGCATCGCTGGGCGTGGCGGGTTCTGGTGGACGTCGCGCTGCACGTGTCGC
>CAZYWA010000439.1:0-6882 GCA_964650975.1 uncultured bacterium | reverse complement strand
TACTCCGCCAACGTATGGCCGAGACCGCTCGAAGCGCCGGTGATGAGCCAGGTCATTGTGTTCGTATTGCCGTCGTTCTTCGACATTTGTCTTGACCCTCTGTGTGGGTGAACGGTCAAGGATTCCGTGCTGGCACTCAGCGGGAAGTCGGTAGACATGCTGAGCTCCTTCCACCGCTTGTCGGACGCGATGCGAGCGAGCTCGGCTTCCTCGACCGCGCGCGCGGCATCGCTGCCGAGCGGCAGCCGCAAGGGCGGTGCCTCGAGGTCGGCGATCTGCATCAGTGCAGCGGCGGCGCGCGCGGGATCGCCGGGCTGCTTGCCGTTGTACTCGCGTTGAAAACGCGCGGTCGCTCCGACCGTGGCCGCGTAGATCGGGTTCTCGGGCGCGATGTTCGTGGAAGCGCCGGCGAAGTCGGTGCGGAATCCGCCCGGCTCGACGATGGTCACCTTGATGCCGAAGGGGCCGACCTCCTTCAGAAGGACTTCCGAAAAGCCCTCCACGCCCCACTTCGCCGCCGCGTACGCGCCGCGCCCCATCGGCCCGACTCGTCCACCCACCGATGCGAACTGCATGATGTGCCCAGATCCTTGGCGCCGCATCACCGGAATCGCAGCCTTGGTCACGTTGATCACGCCGAACAGATTCGTCTCGATCTGCGCGCGGAAGTCCTTCATGCTCGTGTCTTCGATCGAAGCGAGGTCGCCGTAGCCAGCGTTGTTGACCAGCACGTCGAGACGGCCGAACGAGTCGACCGCCGCTTGGATCGCTGCCGCCGCGGCGCGCTCGTCGGTTACGTCGAGAGCTACCGCGCGAACCTGGTCGCCGTAGCGCTCGACCAGCGGCGAGAGCTGTTCCGGATTCCGTGCGGTAGCGACGAGCTTGTGTCCCGCCGCGAGAACCGCTTCGGCGAGCGCACGGCCGAGACCGCGAGAGCTCCCAGTGATGAGCCAAACGTGACTCTTCATACGTGTCTCCTTCGTCGAAACTGGTTAGCCGACGCGGAATGCGCCGCCTGATCGCCGGTACTTGCGCGTTAGCCGGTCCCCTCATTGCGCTTCGCGAATCGCGCGTCGTAGAGCCCGGTCCGTTCTCCCCAGCGCGACTCGCGGACTTCGTCCACGATGATTTCGCTGGTGGACTCGCCGAGCAGGCGCATCACGCCGGCAACGACCTTCTCGAGTGGAACTGCGCGAGGATCGGTAGCTCGTGCGGGACCTGAGAGCTCCGTCTGCCTATACGGCGGATCAGCTCAAGGGCGACGAGGATCGCGTGGCGCCGAGAGCCTCACGCGAGCACCGCCAGCTGCAAGCGTCGGTTCCTCATGCTCACCGCTCCTTTTGGATGTGGTTGGACGGCGGATCGCTTGCCGTCTTGTTCGCCGGCAAGCGGCTGATCGATACACGCGATAGCCCCCGAGCGTTCCCCGTGATCAACCATGCTTGCGCCATGGCATGCCACTAATAACGAAACGACTGGTTTCGGTTATAAGCGCAACACAGTGGTCTTGTCAACTAAAAACGAAACTGCTATTGTCGTATACACCGAACCGGTGGGAACAGGCCGTGCGCGATGCCCAACTCACGAAACTCCAAGCCTCGCCCCCGCGGCCGACCCCGAAGCGACGCTTCAAAGCAAGCCATTCTCCGGGCGGCCTACCGTCTGCTGAAGAAGCGGGGGATTGCGTCAGTATCGGCGCAGGAATTGGCCAGGCAGGCAGGTGTGAGCACCGCCACTCTGTATCGCTGGTGGAGGAGCAAGGAGGCGGTCATGCTCGACGCATTCCTCGCGCGGGTGAAGCCGGCGCTGGCGCCACCGCTCGAGGGATCGCCGCTCGAACGGCTGCATCAGAGTGTGGTCCGCGGCGCGGAGTGGCTGCATTCGAGGGACTCGCCCGTCGCCGTCCGCCTGATCAGTGATGTTCAGGAAGATCCCGTGCTTCGGCGACTCTTCCTCGAACGTTTCTATCTGCCGCGACGAGCCATGAATTTAGACCTGGTCCAACAGGCCATCGCGGCCGGAGAACTGCCTCGGGGTACCGACGCCGACCTGCTCATTGATGCGCTGACAGGACCACTTTATTTTCGGCGAATCATTGGACATGCGCCGGTGAGCGAGGCCTTTGCGAGCGAGCTCGCCTCGCGTGTCCTCCAGGCATTTAGACAGCCGGTTGGTCTCTGAGCGACGCTTGGTACTGGCTCGCCGACCTGTGCGCGGCGGAAAAATCCCCTTCGTCCTCGGCCGCGCCCTGTACATGAAGGCGATCCACGGCGGGAAGAGCAAGAACACCCACCACCAGCAGAACCTCCCCGCGCCGGTAGCGCGACTCGCCTACGCGGCGAATCACGTCGGCGTCGCGGAAGCCTTCGCTGATCCGCCGGCAAAGTCGTTGGCACGAGCGGCGGGAAGATCGGGAGCGTGCACTTCAAGCGGACCCATTCCGAAGCGGCGGCGCTTTTCCTGAGGGGCGCGGTGACTTCGTCGGCGACGAGCTCGCTCGGGTGGTGCTTGCCGCGGAACACCATGAACCGCCGGATCCAGCCGAGGTACGCGTCCTCGGTGTGGCGGCCTGGGATTGCATCGGGTCGGGCGGCGAGGATTGGAGCACACCTCAGCGCAGGATGCGTGACGAGGATCCAGGGCCGCGTCTGCGGGAATCGGATCTGGCGAAGCACTTTACAATAAGCTGTCAGGTAGCGTTACAATCAGCTAAAAGACACCCGTTACAAGCAGCTGGAATCATGGCTACTGAACGGCTGTCGGGGGCGGTTTTTCTCGCAAAAGGGGGCATTTTCTCCCGTACGGAGTGGTTTCCGAGGCTGGGGAGGGCGAGCGCCGGCTTTTGGGCCGGCCGATCCGCCGAGGTCCGTCGTGCGCGCCGACCCGAGGCGGCCGCGCGGTGCCGTCTCCGCTCGGCCTCGCGCGCTCCAGGCGGCATCTCCGAGATTCCGGTCGGAGGGCCGACACGACCGGCCCCGCTCGCCGCTGGCCCGGCCTTCGCGTGGCTGCTACGATCGGGCGCCCATGACCGAGTCGAAGTGCGACGATCGCGCGCTGATCGATGTCGAGCTGGAACGTGTCCGCGGCGACATCGACCGGATCGACGCCGAGATCCTGGCGCTCCTGAGCAAGCGGGCGCGCCACATCGTCACCGTGGTCGGCCTCAAGGCGCTCGATCGCCGTCCGCTGCGCGACGCCGGCCGCGAGGAGCGGATCCTGAACCGCGTGGCCGAGCAGAACCAGGGTCCGTTCCCGCCCGATTCGATCCGCCGGGTGTTCCGGGCGCTCATCGACGCTTCCTTCGATCTGGAAGAGCGGCTCATCCAGGCCGCCGGCCGGACCGAGCCTCCCACGCGCTGAAGGCGGGTCCTCCTTCGGCGCGGCCCGTTCCGGACCTCGTCGCCCCTCGCGCAACACCGCAGGTCAGCACCTCGAGTTCCGCGCCATGAGTCTCGCCGAAAAGCACATCGCCACGCTCGCGCCCTACGTGCCCGGCCGCAGCGAGCGCGACGCGCAGGCGCTCTACGGTTTCGAGCACGCGGTTCCGCTGGCGTCGAACGAGAATCAGCTCGGTCCGTCGCCGCTCGCGGTCGAGGCGGTGCGGGCGGCCGCGTCCAACCTGCACCGTTATCCGGACGGCTCGGGGCGCGAGCTCAAGACGGCGCTCGCGAGCGAGCTGGGCGTCGATCCGGCGGGGATCGTGCTCGGGAACGGCTCGAACGAGATCATCGAGCTGGTGGTCAGAACCTTCCTGCGTCCTGGCGAAACCGTGGTTTTCCCGCGCGCCAGCTTCGTGGTGTTCGGGCTCGCGACCCAGGCCGCGGGAGGCACGTCGCGGGAGGTGCCGGGTGTGCGCCGCGAGATCGACGTGGACGAGCTGCTCGCCGCGGTCGGCCCCGAGGTGCGGATCGTGTTCGTGGCGAATCCGAACAATCCCACTGGCGCGCACGTCTCATCCGGCGATCTCGGGCGCCTGCTCGCCGGGCTGCCGCCGCACGTGGTGCTCGCCGTCGACGAGGCTTACATCGAGTACGCGACCGACCCGGAGCTCACGTCGAGCCTGACCCTCGCCGATCCGGCGCGGGCCGTGATCACCATGCGCACGTTCTCGAAGATGTACGGCCTCGCCGGGACGCGCATCGGCTACGCCGCCACCCGCAATCTCGAGGTGGCGGGCTTGCTCGAGCGGGTGCGCCAGCCGTTCAACGTGAACGCGCTGGCGCAGGTGGCGGCGCTCGCGGCGCTCGGCGATCGCGAGCACGTGGCGCGCACCCGGGCGATGAACGCGGCCGGTCTGGCGCAGCTCGAGGCCGGGCTCGCGGCGCTGGGGCTCGAGGCGGCGCCCAGCCAGGGGAACTTCCTGCTCGTCGACCTGGCCGGGCGGTCGGGTGCTGTGGTCGCGGGAGCGCTCGAGCGAGTAGGGGTTTTCGTGCGGCCGGTCGGTATTTATGGGCTGCCGCACGCGGTCCGGGTGACGGTCGGCACGGCCGCCCAGAACCAGCGCTTCCTCGAGGCGCTCGGGCCGGTGCTGGACGCAACGCCGGGGAATCGATAAAAAATAGGCCCGAAGTACGAAGGTCGAGGCGCTGGGAATGGTCGAGAAGCATCGAGGTGGTGGGTTGGTTGCGGCCGTGATCGCGGCGCTGGCCGTGGTCGGAATGATGGGCGTGGGCTGCGGCGGCGCATCGACGTCGAGCGTCTTCGAGGGCCCGGGCACGCCGCCGCCTTCGGACGGTGGCGGAGGCGGTGGTGGCACCGGCGGTGGCGGCGAGAATCCGCCCCCGGTCGACCAGACGCCCACCCCCGCGACCGCGTTCACCCTCGGTACGTATTACTACCCGTGGTGGAACGCGGCCGAGTGGGCGAAGGGCGTGACCGGCGCCTCGCGCTACGGCCAGTACTCGAGCGACGATCCGGTGGTCGCCGGCAACCACATCACCGACGCCAGCACGGCGGGCATCGGGGTCTTCGCCGTCAACTGGTTCGGCGGCGATTCGGACCGCGCCATGCGCGAGGGCCTGCTCTCGGCGCAGAACCTGAGCCAGATCCAGTTCTGCATCCACTACGACATCGCGATCCGCTTCCAGCTCGCGCAGCTCACCCTGGATCTCTCGAAGCCGGTGCCGCGGCTCGCGTTCGAGCGCGACATCCAGTACCTGGCCGATTCCTACATGAACCACCCGCAGTACTTCCGTGTGGGCGGCCGGCCGGTGCTGATGATCTATCTCTCGCGGGTGATCACCGGCGATCTGGAGGGCGCGCTGCAGGACGCGCGCGACGCGCTGCACGGCCGCGGCATCGACGTCTACATCGTGGGCGACGAGGTCTACGACGGGAACTTCAACCCCAGCCGCATCCGCCTCTACGACGCGGTCACCGCCTACAACCTCTACAACCCGAACACCGTCACCCAGCAGAACATCCAGAACCTGAGCCAGTGGAGCGGCGTGCTGGCGCCCACCTACCGCGGCTGGGACCAGGGCACCTCGACGATCCCGGTGAAGGACCGCACGAACCCGGTCGACTTCATCCCCAACGTGATCCCGCAGTACAACGACACCGCGGTGCGCTGCTGCAACCCGCCCATCCCCAGCAGCTCGTTCGAAGATTTCTCGAACATGCTCGACATGGCCCGCTCGTTCAGCCGGCCGGTGGCCGGCGAGACCCACGGGCTCATCTGGATCACCTCGTGGAACGAGTGGCACGAGGGCACCACGGTCGAGCCGTCGGCCGAGGGCACCGGGCCGATCGGTAGTGGAAACTACTTATTCGGCTTCCTGCAGGCGATCTCGCGGGTGTTCCCGGCCTCGGCTTCTTCGGGGTCATGACCCCGGGCGGTGCCGGCGCGCCCGCGGCGCGCGAGCCGCGGTTCGCGCGCGTCGCGGTGGTGGGGCTGGGGCTGATCGGCGGCTCGCTGGCGCTGGCCGGCCGCGCGCGCGGTCTCTTCGGCCACGTCGTCGGCGTGGGCCGGAACCGCGCCAACCTCGACGTCGGTCTGGAGCGCGGCGCGATCGACGAGGCCGCGTCCGACATCGCGGCGGCGGTCGACGGCGCCGATCTGGTGGTGCTGGCCGTGCCCGTGGGATCGATGGGAGAGACGGCTCGTGGCCTGGCGCCGGCGCTCGGCGCGAGCACGATCGTGACCGACGTCGGCAGCGTGAAGGCGCGGCTGGTGGCCGAGGTCGAGCAGGCGCTCGGCGGGCGAGGGCGGTTCGTGGGCGGTCACCCGATCGCCGGCACCGAGCGCTCGGGCATGGCGGCCGCGTTCGGCGAGCTCTTCGAGGGTCGCTGTTGCGTTCTGACTCCCACGGATGCCACGGACGCGGCGGCGCTCGACGCGGTGCGCGCGCTGTGGGAGGGCGTCGGGATGCGGGTGGTGGAGCTCGACGCCGCGCGCCACGACCAGGTGCTCGCGATGGTGAGCCACCTGCCGCACGTGATCGCGTACGCGCTGGCCGGCGAGGTCGCGGCGCGCGAGGCGAGCGGCGAGGAGCTGGTGCCGTTCAGCGCCGGTGGGCTGCGCGACTTCACCCGCGTCGCGGCCAGCGACCCCGACCTGTGGCGCGACATCTGCCTCATGAACCGCGAGGAGGTCGCGCGCGCGATCGCCGCCTACCGCGCGCGCCTGGCGCTCTTCGAGACGCTGATCGCCGAGGGCCGCTCCGCCGAACTCGGCACCGAGCTCGCCCGAGCCCGCACCCTGCGCACCCGCCTCACCTGACCCGACTCGACCTGCCGGAGGGACCCCCGCCCTCCGAGAGCGAGCCCGCGCCCCAGGCGCGCGGTGAGCGAAGCGAGCTGACTTGGGGGGTGCTGTCGAACCCTGATTCCGGTCGGCGCGGAGTCGCGCCGGATTTGGGGGTGGGGCCCCACGAAAACCGC
>CAZYWA010000438.1:0-6928 GCA_964650975.1 uncultured bacterium | reverse complement strand
TGGAGGGCTGCGGTCCCTCGCAGCCGCAGCGTTACATCGCGATCGAGCGCTGCGGACGCGAGGGACCGCGTCCCTCCGGCCGGTCGATTCCTCGTGAACGAGCTCATACCAGCAACCCTCCTTCCACCAGGCCGATCGCTCGCAAATGGCGGTACCAAAGCTCCACGGGGTGCTCCTTCACGAAGCCATGGCCGCCCAGGAGCTGGACGCCGTTGGTCCCGATCTCCATCGCCTTCTCGGCCGCCTGAGCGCGCGAGAGGGCCGCTTCGCGGCCGAAGGTCTGGCCATGCTCGGCGCGGCTCGCGGCGCGATAGAGCAAGAGCCGCATCCCTTCGAGCTCGATCGCGATGTTGGCGATCAGAAATGCCACCGACTGGCGATTGGTGATCGGGTCACCAAATGCGGTTCGCTCGTTGCAGTACGGAATCACGTAATCGAGCACGGCCTGGCAGCCGCCGACGGCCATCGCGCCCCACGCGATGCGTGCCCGATCCACCACCGCCGCGTAGTCGAGCGGCGGCGTATCGCCGCCCAGGAGCGCACCCGCGGGGACCTTCGCGGCACTGAGCACCAGGCGCCCGAGCGCCGCGGCGCGCAGCCCCATCGTGAGGTCCGGCTCGACCGCCAAGCCCTCGGTTCCGCGCTCGACGATGAAGAGCCGCGGACCGGCTCCTTCGAGATCCGCGGCGACCACGAACAACTGCGCCGTCGCGGCCCACGGCACCATGGATTTCTCGCCGTCGAGCTCGAAGCCGCCCGGCGTGCGTCGCGCTTTCGCCGAGAGCCGGTACGGATCGAACATCGGGCGCGGCTCGAGAATCGTGAGCGCCGCATGCACCGGCGCTTCTTCCGCGAAGGCGGCGAGATACTTCGCTTGCTGCTCCGCCGTACCGCCGTCCACGAGCGCGTGGATCACCGCGAGCGGCGCCGCGGCCGCGAGCGCCAGCCCGACGTCGCCGCGCGCCAGCTCCTCGAGCACCAGCGTGTTCGAGAGCGGCGAGCGCTCGCCGCCCATCCCGCCCAGCGACTCCGGGACCGCGAGCAAGCGCACGCCGAGCTCGTCGAAGCGGGTCAGGAAATCGTCGGGGGGAGCGCATGCTTCGTCGGCCTTGGCGGCGGCGGGGCGGACCACGTCGTCGGTGAATTGCTTCACCGAGTCGCGGATCATGCGCTGCTCTTCGGTGAGATTGAGGTCGAAAAGCTCGGGCCGGGGCGCCGCCGATTTCATGCGATCGGGCTCATCGAGCTTGGCCCTGGCCTGAAACGATCGAGCCACCACCGCCCCCGCGCGAAACCCGGCCTTGGCGCCGTGAAACACCAGCCGCTCGGTGGGCTTCCGCAATCCCCATCGGGCGGCCCGCTCGGAGCCCGCGATCCAGCTCAGCACCTTGAGCCCGATCCCCATCGCTCGTTCCATCATTCGACGCACCCGTTCATCGAATCCCCTCCCCCTCGGGAAGGATCATGGTGACACCAACGAGTGTCAATCTCGATTCGCGGGCGGCGCGGGGCGTTTCCTCGGGTCTCGAGGCTGAAAATTGGACATCAGGCGACCTGAGGCCTTCGCCGATCCGGGCTCTTCGCCGTGCGCGCATGTCCAGGACGCCGCACCGCTCATGCCGGTCCCACACGCCGGCGGAACACCATCACGCGCGGGTGGTCGAAGAGCCGGAAGGTGAGTTCGGCGTGGTCGTCGGGGATTTCCTGGCCGAAGAGCGCGGGCCGCGTCTTCCACTCGCGCACCAGCTCGAACTCGGTTCGGCCGGCGATCAGGTCCGAGAGGAACTGGTTCACCACCGGAAAATCGGGGAGCGCCGCGCGGTACTGCTCGGCGTACTCGTCGCTGATCGCGATGTAGTCGACTCCCTGGGTGCGCTCGCCGAGGTAGGCCCGCCACCAGTCGTCGGTCTTGGCGCGCTCCGCGGGATCGGCGGAGAGGTCGAGGACCTTGATCGAGAAATAGTCGTCACGCGACGCGTGGAGCGTCTGACCTTGGATGTAAGAATCGAAGAACGACGGGTGCAGGAAAAGATGCCCGAGTGGCGGCGTCGACGGTGAGCTGTCGACGAGCATGCTCGCGCCGAGCGGGATGTTGGAGTGGATCCAGCGCGCCGCGGCGAGCCGCGCGTCGGGCTTCCGGTACACGTGGAGGTAGGCGATCGAGTAGCCGAGCGAGGTCACGATCACCGCGGCGATGCATCCCGCCACCAGCGAGCGCGTGGCGCGAGTGCGCGCCGCCGCGAGCGCCTCCGCTCCGAGCCGCCCGGTCCACAAGCAGAGGAGCGGCAGCACCGGCAGCGCGTAGCGGACGAACTTCATGAAGCCGCGCCCGACCACCAGCGTGTAGGGCACCAGCAGCGCCACCAGCAGCAGATCCCCGAGCTGCCGCCGCTTCGCGGCCCACACCAGCCCCGCGAGCGCCGCCAGCTCGAGCAGCGGCCCCATGCCGAAGAAGAGCACGTTCGTGAACCAGTACCCGAAGCTCGTGCCGTCGAACTGCCACACCCACGGCGGCCGCGCCGACGCGGACACGAAGCTCGCGGTCTTGCGCGACATCGCGAGGAAATTTCCGGGCGCGATCCACACGTAGGGATAGGCCGCCGAGAACGCCAGCGCCGCCACCGCGCCCGCGAGCGCGGGCCATCCCAGCACCCACCATCCCCATTCGCTTCGCGGGCGGCGCAGCACCACCACCGCGTGCGCCACCGCCACCAGCGGGACGCCGAGCAGCGCGGTTTGCTTGGTGGCCATCGCGATGCCGAGCACCGCCCCCAACTCCACGTATCGGCGCGGGCGCGGCTCCTCCACCAGCCGTGCGGCCGAGAGCAACTCCGCGGCCAGGAAGAACGTGAGCGGGATGTCGGTCACGAAGAAATGCGAGTCGCGCACGTGCAGCGTGCACACCGCGAGCAACGCCGCCCCGAGGATTCCGGCGCCGCGCGAATAGAGCCGGGCGCCGAGCCGGTACACCAGCCACACCGTCGCGGTGCCGAACACGGCCACGATCGCGCGGCCCATCGCGAGATAGAGGGTGAGGCTCGCGGGGTCGTCCTCCGCGAAGCGATGAAACCAGCCCGCCACCCACACGCACCCGATGAGCAGGTGCATGAGCAGCGGCGCATAGAGGAAGAAACGCATGTCGCCGTGAGTCAGCTCGCGGATCGAGCGCGCCGTGCGCAGCTTCTCGGTGAAGTGGAACATCACCTGCTCGTCGCTGTGGAAGTGAAACGGCAAGCCCCAGCGCACTCCGTAGAGGCGCAGTGCCGCGGCCACCGCGACGATCGCGGCCAAGAGCTGAGCGGGTGTCGGGCGGCGAACGGTCACGCCGCTCCACCGAGGGCGCTGCGCTCGGAGGGCCGCGGTCTCTCGCAGCCGGAGCCGCGGCTCACGATCGACCGCTGCGGACGCGAAGGATCGCGTCCCTCCTGGCCCGATCCATTGGGCGCCACCGGATGGACGGGCTGGAAGAACCCGAGGAAGTCACTTCGCCGGCTGCGGAAGCGGTAGCGCTGCCGACTCGGCCACGGCGGGCGGTGCGGAGCGCGGCACCAGCGATCCCAAGATGCTCTGGTACGCCTCGCACGGCGTCCAGCACTGGGGGCAGTCGCCTTCCCAGATCTCGCGCTGCACGCGGCGGGTCTCTTCTCGTTCCCAGAGGGCGCGCAGGTCGTAGTCGACGTCGCGCACGCTTCCCATCGGCCGGCTGTACATCCCGCACGGATAGACGACGCCGAACGGATCGAGGAAGCACGACGCGCGCAGCGCCTGGCAGCGGACCGGCGTGCGACCGGTGTCGAGATACCGCTCCACGCGCCGCAGGTACTCGTGCTCCAGGAACGAGACCGGTCCGAGCGGCGGACGGCGATGCGAGCGGAAGAGCTCGAGATCGGAGCGCACCGCCGCTTCGGCGCCCTCGAACGGATCGATCGCGTCGTTGCCGTAGTAATGGGCCGAGCGATGCGCGACGTTCACGTGCAGCTCGTCCCAGGTGATGTCGGGGATCTCGCGTTGCACCGCGTCGAAGCACTCTTGCAGGTGCCCGGCGTTGTGCTTCGAGAGCGTGAAGCCGAGCACCACGTTCACGCCGTCGATCTCGCGCAGCTGGCGGAACGTCTCGAGCTGGCGGCGCCAGCCGCCTTCGATGCCGCGGATCTCGTCGTTCCGCGCCTCGTCGCCGTCCATGCTCACCGTGATGATGAGCTTCTTGGGCTCCCAGCTGGTGATGGTCTTGGTGGCGGCGACGATCTTGTCGGTGAGGTAGCCGTTGGTCGGGAAGTGGAGCAGCAGCAGGTTCCGGCAGTTCGAGTGGATCGCGTCCACCACGCCCAGGAAATCCTTGCGCAGGAACACCTCGCCGCCGGTCAGGTCGATCCACGAGAACTCGTTCGACTTCGCGAACAGCTTGCGGATCTCGCCGAGATCGAGCTCGTCGACCGGCTTCCTGCGCCAGATGTCGCAGGTCTTGCAGCCGTAGTTGCACCAGTAGGTCAGCGAGTAGGTGAGCTTGTACGGGAAGTCGAGGCGCCGGTAGTTCGACTGCGCGGCTTTGCGCGCGAGCTCGAAGTAAACGCGCGGCGCGGTGTTGGGCCGCGGACGCGGCTCGGGGAAGCCTTTGACGTCGCTCATAGGGGTGATCGTGCGGACGTCGATCGGGGAGATCGAACGTTGGAATTCGCCCGCACACGCAAAGGTAAGCGGTGCGTGCACGCATCAGCAAGCGCGGCAGGAGCCGAGTGACCGCTGTGGTCACGCGGGACCGCGTTCCTCCGGCGGAGGGCGGCGGTCTCTCGCCGCCGCAGCGCTCGATCCAGCCTGAGCCGTCAGGCCGCGTTGGTCGCCGCGGGCAGCATCAAGCCCGCCGCGCAAAGGCGCGCGCGGGCGTCACCCAGGGCGAGGCGTGCGGTGGGGCCGAGCGTGTCGGGGAAAAGCGTCAGCTCGACGCTGAGCTCGGTCCCGCGATACGGCAAGCGGATCGGCGCTTCCTGGCGCCATCCAGGCATGTTCGGTGTGGGCAGTCCCGCCGCGAGCCTGAGCCGCCGGATCAGCGGCCGCTGAAACATCACCTCGAGCTGGGTCAGCTCGAAGCTGTCGGTGGGCATTTCGCAGCGCACCACCAGAAACAGCGGAGCGCGCTCGATCACCAGGTGCGAGGCACCCGCGATCAGCGCGTCGCGAATCCACGCGAACAGCAGGTTGTCGAGCGTGTGGCCGGTGTCGCGCGTGGCCTCGGTGAGCACCGCCGTGGGCATCGCCGGGCGCGGTGCCAGCGCCGGAAGCGTCGTCTCGATCGGGTAGTACTTGTCGAGTACCCGGGCCACCGCAGGGTCGGCCGCCAGGCAACTCTCGACGCGCATCCCGGTCACGGCCTCGAGATCGCTCACCGACGTGAGGTTGCCGGGATCGGTCATCGCCACCACCAGCCGGTCGTTGCGCATGCCGATCGCCACCGCGCTGGTGCGGCGCGCGAGCGTCGACGGGATGCGGCCAGCGGCGCGCGGATCGATCGCGTCGTCGTCGATCTGGATGCCGCGCGCGTGGACCAGTGGCTCCATCACGCGCAGGAAGCCCGACTCGTCCAGGTAGCCGAGACGGATGAGCAGGCCGCCCAGGCGGCCGCCGTCGTCCTGCTGCCACCAGATGGCGCGATCGACGTGAAACGGCGTGACCAGCCCTTGGTCGACGAGGAGCTGGCCCAGCTTCTTCATCGGCGTCGTGAGAGCGGAGGTCGCCCGCGAACCGCGGGCGCACCATGGCTCGCGGGACAGTATCGCAAGATCCGCGCCGCGAGCGCGACGGACGGATGCACGAGAATCTCCAGCGATTTCGCACCTCCCCGAGAGAGCCGAGACAAATCGCAAGCGCTCGGGTGTCATCGGCCTGGCGGCGCGCGATGGAGCAGGTCCGGCGCGGCGGCGGCGAGAAGGTCGCCGCCCTCCGAAACGGATCGAGCGAGATGTCACTTACCACCCGAATCGCGATCGATCGCCGGCCGGCGTAGAATCCCGCCGGCCGGCCCACGCCAGCTGCGACGAGCCGAAGTGCCTACGATGCGAGCCCGCGGACCTGGAACCTCACGTGCACTGCAACTCGGGCTCGCGGCCCTGTGGCTCTCAGCGGCATGCGCCCGCGCGCGGCACCCGGAGGGGAGCATGACCGCGAGTCGCTCGGTGGTTCACGCGCGTCACGGCATGGTGGCCGCGGCGCATCCGCTCGCGGTCGAGATCG
The DNA here is from genome assembly GCA_964650975.1 of uncultured bacterium. Classification (GTDB taxonomy): domain Bacteria; phylum JADJOY01; class JADJOY01; order JADJOY01; family JADJOY01; genus CAZYWA01. Next base: position 703 of record CAZYWA010000438.1, on the reverse strand, counting down.
GGCTCGACGTGCTGAAGCGCGGCGGCAACGCCATCGACGCCGCCATCGCCACCAACGCGGCGCTCGGCTTCCTCGAACCGGTCTCGTGCGGCCCGGGCGGCGATCTCTTCGCGATGGTGTGGGACGCGCGCACCCAGCGGCTCTACGGCCTGAACGGATCGGGTCGCGCGCCGCAGGCCCTCACCATCGACAAGGTCCCGCCCGACCCCGACGGCACGATCCCGCTCTTCTCTCCCTATTCGTGGACCGTGCCCGGCGCCGTGGACGGATGGTTCGAGCTTCACCGGCGTTTCGGCCGCCTGCCGATGAAGGACATCCTCTCCGGGGCCATCCGCGCCGCGCGCGAGGGCGAGCCGGTCCCCAAGGTCATCGCCGAAGGCTGGCAGGCGAGCGAGCCCTACTTCCGCGACTCGCCCGGTTTCGCGGCGGTGTTCCTTCCCGGTGGCCGCGCGCCGCACGAGGGAGAGGTGTTCGCGAACCCCGGTCTCGCGCGCACCTACGAGACCCTCGCGGAGGGCGGTCGCGACGCCTTTTACAAAGGGCCCGTCGCCGACTCGCTGGTCGCGTTCTCGTCCCAGGTTGGCGGCTTCTTCTCCAAGGACGATCTCGCCAACCATCGCTCCGAGTGGGTCGAGCCCATCTCCACCGACTATCGCGGCGTGACCGTGTGGGAGCTGCCGCCCAACGGCCAGGGACTCGCGGC
>CAZYWA010000437.1:0-6944 GCA_964650975.1 uncultured bacterium | reverse complement strand
CTGGACCGGACGTGCTTGGTCCTTCATCGTTGGGCATCGGGAGTGGTGGCTTGGGCTCCTGTGGCGCAAGCTCGAGCTCTTCTGGAATGGGGAAGAGACGTCCGAGCAACGCGTGTTCGACACGGACCGCCGGTTCTCGGCCGTCTTCGATCTTCCCTTGCCGACATTCCGGATCTTGGCCCCTCTCGCACTCCTGGGCCTCGCCGTTTGCTGGAGGCAATTCCAGCGCCTTGCGATCGTCTACCTGTTCGTAGCGACCCAGGTGGGGTCGCTCGTGCTGATGTTCGTGGTTTCGCGCTACCGTCTGCCCATCCTTCCGGCGCTGCAAGTGTTCGCCGCTGCGACCGTGTGGACGTTGGTCGATCGCCTTTGCGCTCGTCGCCTCGTTTCAGCCGCAGCCTGGGCGGGCGCGCTCGTCCTCGCCTCGCGCTTCACCGGGCTGCAGCTCATCGACCAGCGCATCAACATCGCGATGTCGCACTTCAATCTGGGGAACAAGTATGCCGGCGCTGGCCAACGAGACCTGGCCATCAGCGAATACCGCCAGGCGATCTCCCTCGACCCGCGCTACATCTCCTCGCACAACAACCTGGCGCTGGCTCTCATGAAGCAGCCCAACGGACGAGATGAGGCGGTTCACGAGTGGCACGAGGTGGAGCGCATCGCCGTCTCGTCCGGTGACGGGGAATATGTCGTGCGCGCGCGCAAGTACCTCACCCAGCTCGGTGAGGTCGAACCGAGCCCCGGCAACCCCGGAGGCGGGACGTAAGAGGCCATCCCGCTCGTGCCTGGGTGACGGATCCCGAACGACTTCGGTGGTCGCTCGTTGCGCGCCGCGAGAGCCCGGTAGCAGAATGAATCGAGAACAGGGCGGCGCGCGAATTCGCGGCGAGTGCGACGACCAGCTCCCGACACGGGACCTCCGCGACTGGTGTGGGGAGAGCGACGATGACTCGTGCGATGAGCGGTCTCTGGACCTCGCTGGCCGTCGCGCTCGTCGTGACCTCCGGTGGATGTCAGCCTTGGACGGGCAACTACACGGGGACTTGGTCGGATCCATACGCCAGTACGACCCTCGACGCATCGTTCACCCAGATCAGCTCGGCGGTGCTGGTCGGCGACACGATCCATGTGGACACCAAGATCGGCCTCCCTTGCGATTGGACGATGAGCGGCTGCTCGGGAACGGCGACGTCGGGGACGAGCCCCACGTTCCACGCCCCGGGCTGCACGTTCAGCATGGATCCCGCGGACGTCGACTGCGGCGAGGCTTACGGCACCTCGTTCACATCGGACGTGGACGGGACCTCGCTGGCCCTCTCGGCAGGTTCGGTCTCCTCGTTCACCTACGACCTCAGCTTCTGGCCCCCTTCCGGTGGACCGCTCACCTTCCCCGTGCCGCTCGCGCGCACTCCCTGAGCCTGTCCGCCGCCTCGCGGGCGCATTCTCCTCGAAGACATTCGCCCGCCGGATGTAGCCACGGAGCACCACCGTCGACCGGTGACTGGCCTGGTTGGCGATCGATCGCATTCGCGCTCCTCGCCGCCGCGCCGTGCTTGACCGCGTACGCGGAGCAGGGCTCGGCGAAGAGCGCTTCCTGCGAGGTCGCGGGAACCACGCGAGCGCTCGCCGTCGACTTCGAGTCCGGCTCGCTCGACGCTCTCCCGTCGGGCGTGCGGGCGAATCCGCCGAACTCGGAGGCGATCGTCATCGTCGATGCGGTTCACCGAAACGGGAAATACGCCGCGCGGGTGACGGTCGACGATTCGCTGGCCTTCGTCTTCCCCGATGGGTCGAACCGGATTCGCGCCGAGCTCACGACCCTCGACGCGGCGGAAAGCTCCTTCGCGGAAGGCGAAAAGCGAAGCTATCGATTGAGCTTCATGCTCTCGCCGGACTGGGTTTTCGATTCCCGCGACTCGCCCGACATCGTCTGGCAGTGGAAGCGCACCGGTGGTCCGCCGGACATGTTCATGGCGGTCAAAGGGTCGGATCTGGTGCTCAGGATCGGAAGCACGACACAGCTGACGTTGATTCCGTCGCTACGGGTCGGAACCTGGGTCGACGTGTGCCTGCAGGTCGATTGGTCGGCGTCGAGATCGGGTCGCGTCGAACCGTTCCATCGCTACCAGGGAGCGACGGAATACATCGCGAGCGCAGCGTTCAGCGGAGCCACGCTCGCGACGCGCCCCGGCAAGACCTACCTGAAGTGGGGAATCTACAAGCCCGACAACTATCTCAGCTCGACATCGCGCGGCCCGCACGTCGTCTACTTCGACGACATCGCGATTGACGATCGTTGAGGACGACCCGCGCGACCCGACGGTCCGCGGCTGAGCGCGGAAGAAAACCTCCCAGACGCGTGTAAACAGCGGTTACGGAGCGACGCGCCTCGCGACGCTCCGCGCCCGCCTCGATCCTCATCGCTCCGCGCTGAATCCAGGCAACGGGAGTCCGAGACCATCCGTCCACCGCGACTCCACGGGTGCACCTGCGGCGCGCAACGAAGCCAACAACCGGCATCGGTTGCCCTCATCGCCACCGCAGATCACGAACAGATTTAACGGGTTCCGGACGTCCCGCCAGGAATTCCGGCGGTTCGGCCGGCACCCCGGGGTGGGACGGCGTGCGCGACTGGGGCAAGTGCCTGGACCTGCCGGCAGACCTTTGATCCAGCGGTCGGCGACGCGTATCGATGCGCTGGCCGCATCGCCACTCTCTGCGATCCACCGGCACCGAACGTGCTCTGACGAGTCCTGACGATCGCCACGCCCATCGCGAAGCTGCGATGCGCGTGGGTTCCCACAGCGCTCGTGGCATCCGCCGACGAGCATCCGAACGCGAGGACCCATCCATGAGACACCAACGAGTGTCCGTGTCCGCACTCTCGCTTCTTGCCGTTCTGGCGGCCGCCGGCTCAGTCCGAGCACAGAGCCCTCCCGTCGGGGCCCCGGACTCTTCTTGGTCGCACGGACCGCCGACGACGGGCGGCTACTACTACGGAGGCGGCTGGCAAACCATCGGCACGGCGGATGGCGCCACTGGTCGCTGGACTCGCCGCGGTCAGGGCGGGGCCACCTGGACCGACGAAGGTGTCGCGTGGGATCGGTCTGCGTCGTGGCGAACGCCTGCCGGCGGCGTGTGGTCGTCGTCGACACAAGGCTTTGGCGGTCCCACCCCGAACGGAAGCGACTGGTCCAGCGCGACCACCGGGTCGACCCCGTGGGGTGGGTCCTGGAACACCAATCGCGAGCTCGACGTGGCGCGCAACCCCGACGGCTCGAGGACCTATTCCGCCGACAGGACGCTCACCACCGGAAGCGGCAGGACCTCGTCGGTCGACAAGAACTGGACCGTGTCGGGGGTGCCAGGCGGCGGGCGCTCATGGACCGGGTCGACGGAACGAGTGGGCCTCGGCGGCGGAACATGGACGTCGACAGGCTCCGGCAGCGTGCAGAGGACGGACGACGGCTGGACCTGGGCTCGTGCCCGGCAAGGCACCGCTCCCGACGGCGCCGGGTGGTCGTCCTCGGCGAGCGGCAGCATCGAGCGGAACCCCGCGGGTTGGGACTGGCAACGGACCTCCGAGGGTGCCGGTACGAACGGACGATCCTGGCATTCCTCGTCTCAGGGATCCGCCACGAGGCTCGAGCCTGGGGGCTGGACGTGGTCCAGCCAGCGGAGCGGAGCCTACGAGCGCGGCGGATCGTGGACCACTGAATCCAACAGCATGAGCCGGCGCTCGGGCAACACACTCGCGCGCTCGCGCGGACAAGCAACTCCCGGGTCGCCCGGCCACGGCTGGCGGAACTGACCCTCCCCCGATATCCCTTCATTCAGGGAGAAAGGAAAGGCACATGAGAGCAACCGTGTGTCTCATCGTGACTTCGTTTTTGATTGCAGGTCCCTCGATGGGCTGCTTCGCCACTCCCCAGGCGTATCAGGGTGCGGGTGTGGGAGCGGCCGGAGGTGGCCTGGCCGGCGCCCTGATCGACAGACAAAACCCCTGGCGCGGGGGCCTCATCGGTGCCTTGATCGGCGGCACCGTGACGGGGTCGGCCGTTGAGATGTCGAGCCAGGCATCGAGACAGGCAGCCCAGGCGAATCGGCCCGTGGCCTACGAATCCGAGGATCGTGCTCAGAGGATCGAGGCGCAGCCCCTGCCGCGTTACCCGAGCGGCCCTCCGACCGAGTGCGGAGACGTTCGCACCCTGTATTACGAGCACGGCGAGCTCATCAAGGAGGAGATCCGGAGAGAATGTCGCTGAAGGCTGAGTGACGGGCGACGTCGATCCGACGGAGCTAGCATCCACCAGCTGCCGTAAGGGCACGTCCGGTGTTCTCGAGGCATCCGAAGATGATCCCGCGAGCCGCGATTCTGGCGACGTGCATCTTGCTCGCGGCGGTGGAGCCGTGTCTGGCGCAATCCGGCGGCGCGAGCCTGCACGGGTGGGTCGCGTTCGAGAACGTCGCCTACGTGGAGAAGCAACCTCGCGCGAAGGTCCGGCTGCGGCACGATCCACCGGAATCCACCGCCGTCTACACGACCGAAACGGACGAGCACGGATTCTTCACGTTCCCACGTATGAGCCTCGGCCGGTTCACGCTGGAGATCACGGCCGACGGTTTCCAGCCCTACTCGGCCGAGCTCTACGTGCCCTCCGACTTCGTCGGAAACTGGGCCGTCGAGCTACGGGCCACCCAGAAGACGCGCTGATGGCCTCCGCGTAAAGCCCTCGAAGAACCCGTCACGCGCTGCCGTCGTCACGACCCCAGTCGGGTACTCGGCCACACCCGTCGCAGTCACGCGACTGCGCTGGTGCAGGAAGCGAACATCTCACCAAGCGATCTCTCATCGACGCTTCCGGCCGCGCCGATGACGACGATCTGCGAGCGCGGCCGGCGCTGCCCCCACTCGGCCTGCGTCGACAGGTTGACCCGTCTACCGACGACTTGGAGCACCGCCGGGCGAGCTGGATCGTCCGACGTGTAGATCACGCCCTTGGCACGAAAGATGTTGCCGGGAAGCGTTTGAACGGCCTCTCGAACGGCCGTGAGCGACATCGGCTGGTCGGTCTCGTAGCTCCAGGTACTGAAACGCTCCGCGTGATCATGGCCGTGGTGCTCGTCGTGACAACCCGTGTCCGCGCAGGCGACATCCTCGGCGGGCAGCCGATCGGGGCCGCTGCGAGCTGGATCGAAGCGGCCGACCGCCAGCAAGATCTCGAGCGGCACGTCGCAATGGCTGGCCTCGACGATGCGAATCCGAGGAAAGCTCCCGTCGATCCAGTCCCGGACGTACTCGACTTCTTCCGGACCCGCCAGATCGACCTTGTTGAGGATCAAGAGGTCCGAGAAGCCGATCTGCTGAAGCTTGAGCATCATCAGATCGCGGAACTCGCGGTGCGCGAAGAACTGGTCCGCGTCGACCACGCACGTGACGCTGTCCAACCGGATCCGGTCCTCGAGCGCGGGATCGATGAAGGTCATCACGATGCCCGACGGATCGGAGACACCGCTCGCTTCGAGCAAGATGTACTCGGGTGCTTCTGGCCGCTTCAGCACGGCTTCGACGGTCTGGACCAGATCGTCGCGGATGGTGCAGCAGATACAGCCGTTGGAAAGGCTCACGACGTCGTTCTGGACGCCGATCACCAGCTCGGCGTCGATGTTGATGGCGCCGAAATCGTTGACCAGGACCGCCACGCGCAGACCGTGGTCACCATTCAGGATGCGGTTGAGGAGCGTCGTCTTCCCCGCTCCCAGAAAACCGGTGAGGATCGTGATGGGAACGGGACTGCTCGTGGGCGTTTCCATGGCGGCTGCTTCTCGGGAAGGGTTTTGTGACATCGCACGCCATCCGCATCACGATGGCGAGCGCAGTCTTGCACGTTGTCGCCTGGCTCCACGATCTACACCGGTCGCCGCGGTCCAGTGGCCGCGATGAAACGCGGCCTTTGTGCATCGTCGCGACGCTGGACCTGCTCCGGAGGAGCTAACCCGGATTATTCATGAAGCGTTCTACTGCGGCCGGCGATCGTCGGCATCTTCGGGCGTACTCGCCTCCTTGGTCCTCGACGTACTGTTCGTACGCCTGCGGACCAAGGCGGCTGCGTTCACCCGAATCTGCTCGACGCTTGGCGGCCTCGCTACGAACTTTCATGAATAACCCGGGCTAAGGACTCGAAACGTTGGTTGCCGCAAGCGCTCGAAAGACAGCCTCGCGCCACGACCTGAGCATGGCCTCAGGCAGCCCCTTCTCGCGCAGATAGGTGCTGAGCGCCTCGCCCGAGAGAGTGCCGGCGTCGGCCACTGTGCGCAGCTTCTCGTGCGCGCTCCACCCCTCGGGGCTCGGTCGCGGGGCGGCCGTGCTCATCGTTTTCGACGAATCCGAAGGCGTGCCGCGAAGCGCGCGCAGGCACGCGGCGCTCACCGCATCGGCGTAGGTCGCGCCTTTCACCCACTCGGTGAGCTTGCGTCCGGACGGCTCCTTGCGGCTCGGCTTCGTGGAAACCGACGCGAGGTGGGCGCCCATTCCCGTGCTCGAGCGCACCACCAAGCCCGTAGCGCCCAGGGTCATGACGAGCCAGCGAGCCGCCGAGGATTCGGTGGAGTACCGACCGCCTGGCGTTCCGGGCGCCGGCATGTTCGTCAGGCCCTGCAGGCGCAGGGCCTCGGCGATGCTCTGGTCTCGCTCCGGACCCGCTGCTTCGATCTCGACGGCCACAGCAAAACCCTCCCAGCTCGTCCCTCGGGCCAGCGCCGCTTTCGCAATTGCTCGGCGATCACAGCCGACTGAGGGGGTAAAGGACTCGAAACGACTCGATGCTCCGCAGGGCGCGTCTCAGTTGATGCGGACGCTGAAGGTGCGGGTCGCGGCGGCCGCGTCGGGCTGCTGGGTGAAGACGACGCCGTTGGTGCTGAGCGTCGTGAGCATCACCTGG
>CAZYWA010000436.1:0-6946 GCA_964650975.1 uncultured bacterium | reverse complement strand
CACTATCCCTTGGGGTCAGTGGAGTCAACCGGATAATCAGGAAGTGCGATTTTTTTCGGGGCCTCACCCCCAAGTCGGATCGCTACGCTCGCCGGGCGCCTCTCGGCGCCGGAATGAGATCGACGTGAGCAATCGGTTCGGGGGTGCCGGCGACTGGAAGCGCCCCCGAACCGACTGACGAGGAAACTCCTCACACACTCTGAGCTGGGTGGGTCTCGTCCGCCGCTTCCTCGAGGGCGGCCAGGCCACCGAGATTCGCGCACAAGAGCGCGAGAAAGCCGGACACTTGCCCCAGCCCGAAGCCCAGCGTGGCCCAGGCCTCGGCGACGCTCGCGCCGGCGCGTCCCGCGGTCTGGAGGGCGGAGGGCGCGCGCAGCTCGGCGTGCGCCCGCTCGAGCGCGTCACGTGCGGCGCGAATCGTCGCGGTCTGCTCGCAGCTCAGGTCGATCAATCGCCACGCGGCCGCGTCGAGAGCCTCGGCCGCGAGCATCTGCGCCGCGAGTGCTCGCTTAAGCGGCGGTTGCAGCAGCCACTCTTTGGGAATTCCGGCGGCCGGTGCCAGCGCCTTGCGCAAGAAGTGGAATGCGATGCGTTCGCCAGCGCCGCGTTCGGCGCCGCCTGAGACTTCCTCGATTCGTGTCACCAGCGAGCCGAGCCGTTGCTCCGCCGGCCCGCGAGCCGCCTCGCCGGCGCTCGCCGAGGGATCGAGGTTCGACCACACGAGGGGGTGCCAGCCGGGGTCGATGTGGGGAACCTCGACCGGCCATGCAATCGAGCCGGTGCGATCGGTGGGGATCGGCCCGCCGTACGAGTCGAGGAAACGGTCGATGCGATTGCGCAGACCCGTTTCCGGGTCCGCGAAGCGCAGCCCGAACCCGTTGGCGCCGGTCGAGCTACGGCGATGATGGTAGAGGACCGTCGCCGAGCAGCGGATGGCGCGTGGGTCGGGGTCGGAAAGAGGAACCACGACGCCGACCCTCGAGCCCAGCTGCGCTGCCTCGCCGCACTCGAGGAAGACTCCCTCGATGCTCAGCGAATGGACCACCGCGCGCCTCAGGCGTGAGTCTCCGATGCTGACTCGCGCCGGCAGCGAGACGTCGACGCGCCGGTTCTTGCGACGTTCGCGGCCAGGATCTGCAGGGCTCATCGCGCGTGTAGCCGGCTCTCGGTGGGGGTGCCGAGCGCGAGAGTGACGCTGGCGGGCATTGTCGGTAATGTCGAGCAACGACTCAAGGTATTTCCTTGGAATTCCCGTCGAGCCAGGCGCGGGGTAATCGCTCGCGGCGAACCCAGCGGCCGCTCAGCCCTGCGCTTCCGTGACGTCGATCATGCGCTCGAGCGCGGCGCGCGCGTGGCGCACGACCTGCGCGCGATCCGCGTGGTCCAGCCGTTCGCGCCAGCCGGTCCGCTCGTTGACCACGTCGCCGGCGAGCACGCGATTGAGGTCGGGTGGTGTGCCCTTCCGCAGCAGGTCGAGCATCGCGACCAGATGGGGAGGGTCGTTGCGGCTCATGGTGGCGCAACCGCAGCCCGCGCTCCCGCGGTCCTCCTCGGGCACGTCGGCCAGGTTCACCAGCTCGACGCCGTGCAGCCGCGCCTGCTCGCGCGCGTTCCGCACGAAATGCCCTTCGGTGCCGATGGCGAGCTTGTCGCCTGGCTTCGCGGCGAGCATCTGGCTCCACAGGTAGTTGGTCGAGCCGTTGCCGTCCGCGGCGGCCACCACTTCCTTCGTGCACTCCGGGTGGACCAGCACCCGGTAGCCGCGCGATCGCCAGTATTCGATCTGGCGCGTGGAAAACACCGTATGCACGCCGCAGAAGGCACCCCACAGAATCATCTCGGCACGATCGAGACGCTCCAGCTCGGCGGTGTCGGGCAGGTAGTGCATGCCGTCGATCCCGCCCGGCCAGTGAAAGATGCGTTCGGGATCGATGCCGACCTGACGCGCGACGTTGTCGCCGAGATGGCGATCGGGCAGGAAGAAGATCCGCTTCCGGTCCTTGCGTGCCCAGCGCACGATCTTCTCCGCGTTGCTGCTGGTGCAGCAGGCGCCGTGGGTCTGGCCGGCGAGTGCCTTGAGCCGCCCGGAGGTGTTCATGTAGGCGATGCCCAGCAGCTCGTCGCCGTACCGCTCGAGCAGGTAATCGAATGCAGGCAGCACCATGTGCTCCTTCGCGAGCATCTCCATGGTGCAGCCGGCCTTCGGGTTGGTGATGTAGACGCGCTGGTCGTCGCCGGCGAGGATCGCGATCGCCTCGGCCATGAAGTGCACCGCCGACTCGACGAAGATCTTGGTCTCGGGGTGCAGCACCGCCTGGCGCGCCAGCAAGTAGCTGTCCGCGACGCTGCCACCGTAACGCTCGACCAGCTTCACGATCTCACCGCCCATGTAGAAATGCGCGAGCAGCATGAGCTCGCTGCCGAAATGGTCGAGCGCCGGGCGGATGTAACGGTCCATCCAGGGCAGCACGACGTCGGGCGCGCGGCTCTCGAGCGCGAGGTACTCCTCGGCGTAGGGCTTGAACTCCTCCTGGTACCAGTCGAGCGGCAGGTCCATCTGACAGATGGGCATGCCAGGCTCGAGCACGATCCCGCTCGAGCGGATCGAGCGGTCGGCGACGACTTGGCGAGCGGCCAGCGCGGGAGACACGTTCGTGCACCTCGAACCGAACGAAGAAACGCAGCTTATCGGCGCCTTGGACCGTGCGCCAGCAATCGCGCAGCTCGGATCTCACCTCCGAAGCGATCGCCTGCTGTTTGGAGGGACGCGGTCCCTCGCGTCCGCAGCGTCTGAACCAAGATGGACGCCTGCGGCTGTGAGGGACCGCAGCCCATGGGCGACGAGGCGCAGACGTTCGAGCAGTTTCCCGCCACGCATGCCGGTCATCCAAGCGGCTGAATTTCTTTCGTCTGCACCCTCCCAGAACCTGTGAAGGGCTTCCCTCGTCAGTCGGTTCGGGGACGCTCCACTCGCCGTCACCCGCGAACCGACTGCTCGCGCGGATCTCGGCCAGGCGACCCAGAGGCGCCCGGCGAGCGCAGCGAGCCGACTCGGGGGTGGGGCCCCACGAAATCACTTTTCGTGGGGCGGGGGGCTTGAAAAGCCCCCCGGGAGCTCAAAGCGTGTGAAGAAATCGACCGAACCGGTCCCGCGCCGGATTTGGGGTGGGGCCCATCCGAATTTACTTCGGATGGGTCGGGGGCTTGGAAAGCCCCCGAGGAAACTCACCTCAATCCCAGCGAAATGACCACACGTCGCTCGCCATCCGCGCCGCGGCGAGCGCTTCCAGCGAGCCGTGCTCGGCGAGCACCAGCTCTTCGCAGTAGAGGAACTGCTCGCGGGCCAGCGCCAGCGCCTGGTTGCGGTTCGGCGGCTTGCGTTTCGCCTGCATCGTGAGCCGCTGGCGAGAGAGCCCCACCAGCACCGCGCCCCAGCGATCGTGCCACCGCTTGAGCAGCGCCACGTGCACCGCGGGCGGTGGACAGGAGTTCCATCCTCCGAACCCGAGCGCCGCCGGGACCTGCCATGCATGCGGCGTCTCGATCCAGAAGAGCGTGGTGGTCGCGTTTCGTTTCCACGGAGCCTCGCCGTCCGGCTGCAGGCGAGCCCTCGAGACGCGCCTCGGCAGCGTGGTCCCCTCGAGCTCGAGCAGCAGCTCGGGATCGAGCGACGCTTCGTTGGCGAACCAGGCCTCGGTGTCGAGCGCCAGCCCGGCTTGCAGGGTCGCGGCGAACGTTTGGCCCGCCTCGCGCGCCGTCTCCGCGTGCGCGGCCTCGTCGTCCGCCGCGCCCACGATCACCGGCCAGCAGCCGGACTCGGAGGCCACGTCGCGGAGCTGGGCCCACACGGTGAGTGCCTGCTTGCGCGGCAGCTCGCTGCGCCAGCAGGCCGGGTTGTCCGTGGAGTGGTTCCAGGCCTCGAAGTCCCACAGCACCTCGCGCCGGTCGAGCAGCGCGCGCAGCTCTTCGCGGAGCTCACGCGAGCCGCCGTCCGGCTGGCTCGAGGGGGACGAGTGTGCGCGAATCGTGGACACGACGAGCTCGGGGCGCTGGTTCCGTTCTCGGGCGAGCGCCCGCCACCGGGGTAGATTATCCGGGTGCTACGCTCCACTCATGTGCGCGGTGACGACGCACGTCGCGTGAGCGGCAGCGATGAGTGACCGGTTGATCGATGCGATCCTGCGCCGCGACCTGGCCGCGGTGCGGGCCGAGCTCGACGGTGGAGCCTCGCCCGAGCGCGGCGAGGGTCCGCTCGCGGTGGCGGCGCGGATCGGGGCCGTCGAGATCGCGCAGCTGCTGCTGCAAGCGGGCGCGAGTCCGCAGCGACGCTCGGAGCCCGGCCGCACAGCGCTCCACTGGGCTGCGATCGGCGCTGACGGGGGAGACGCGTCCTCGTCCGGCCCGGAAGACGAGGATCTGGCACGCGCGCAGATCGTGCGCGACCTCTCCGCCGCCGGCGCCGACTTGCACGAGCGCGAGGGCAGCTCTGCGACCGCGCTCCACCACGCCGCCGCCGCGGGGCGTTGCGAGGTGATCCGTGCGCTGGTCGAGCTCGGCGGCAAGGTCGACCGCCCCGACGACGAAGGAGTGACGGCGCTCGGTTATGCCGCCGCCGCATTGCGTTTCGACGCGGTGCGGTTGCTGCTCGATCTCGGCGCGAACCCGCGCGTTCCGGCTCGCCACGGACGGCACCTGCTCACCGCGATGGCCGCGTCGGGCGCGGTCGACATCGTGCTCCGGCTGCTCGCCGGCGGGATCGGCGTCAACCAGCCCGACCGGGGCGGCCGCACCGCGCTCCTGGAGGCGGCGGCCGGCGATCATCTCGAGCTGGTGCGCGTGCTGCTCGGCCGACGCGCCGATCCGAACGCCCCCGATCCGCAAGGGACGACGCCGCTCATGGCCGCGGTCGCGTGGGGCTCGACCGCACTGGTCGAGCTGCTGCTCGATGCCGGCGCGCGCATCGACCGGATGGACGTGGCAGGCCGCACCGCACTCCACCACGCGGTGGGAAACGTGCAGGCGGCGGCCGCGCTCCTCGCCCGCGGCGCCGATCCGCGCGCGGCCGACGTGGCTGGACGCACGCCGCTCCACGAGGTGGTCGGCGGCCCCGCGGGCGACGTCCAGGTGATCGACCTGCTCGCCGCTCACGGCGCCGACCTCGACGCCCGCGACCAGCGTGGCGAGAGCGCGCTGCACGTGGCGGCGCGCTGGAGTCGCGCGAGCTACGCGGAGCGGCTGGTGGCGCTGGGCGCCGGCCTCGAGGCGCTCGACGTGCAGGAGCGCACGCCGCTCTTCCGGGTCGCGCGAACCGGACCGCTGCTCGAGCTCCTGCACGAGCGCGGCGCAAGGATCGATCCGCGCGACGTGGCGGGACTGACGCCGCTCATGTCGGCCGCGGCCGAGGGCCACGAGGACGTCGTGAAGTGGCTCTTGGTCCACGGCGCGGACGTGCGCGCCGTGAGCGAGTCGGGCGAGACGGCGCTGACCCAGGCCCTCTCGAATGGCCGCGTGGAGATCGCGCGGACCCTACTCGAATGGGGAGCGGACCCCCACGCTCGTACCAGCGACGATCGCACACCGCTGGTGCTCGCCTGCTGCCACGGTCTGCTCGCCGAAGGGAAGCGGCCACCTCGTGCCTGGAAAGACGACCCGATGGCCGAGATCGTCGAGTTGCTGCTCGAGCGCGGCGCCGATCCGAACCTGGGCAGCGTCGAGGGTCCGCTGGGAGGCCGCGCGCTGCACGCCGCGTGGGCCGCGCGCAGTCCCGAGGTGCTGGCGTTGCTGCTGCGCCGGGGCGCCGATCCGGAAGCGGTCGACCGGCGCGGCGAGACCGCGCTGATGCGCGCGGTGACGTCGCCGGCCGCGCTGCGCGCTCTGCTGGCGCACGGTGCGCGGGCCGACACGGTCGACCGCAAGGGCCGGACGCCGCTCCACGTGCTGATGCAGACCTGCGGAACCTCGGACGAGGCGTCGCTCGCGGCTGCCATGGAATCGCTGGATCTGCTCCTCGAGGCGCGCGCGGCGGTCGACGCCAAGGACGGCGACGGGGCGACCCCGCTGTTGCGCGCGGTGGAGCGCCGCGGCGCGGCGCCGCTCGCCAACCGGCTGCTCGGCTACGGCGCCGATCCCCTGGCCCGGAACGCTCGCCGCGACTCGGTGCTCGACGCCGCGATCCGGCGCGGCGATCCGGCCGTCGTGGCGCTCTTGCGCGACGCCACCAACCGGGCGCTGCGCGACCGCCCCCCCGACCGCTGACCGCGAAGTCATCCCTCATTTCGCCGGATTTCGGCTTCGTCGGGTATCCTAACGGGCGCCGTCTTGGCGCTCAGGGGCTCGCCTCGACCGGCTGAAAGTGGGCGACATGAAAGACCTTCTCGAATCGGTGGCGGCCGAGAGCGCGGCCTTTCTCGAGCTTCGCTACCACCGTCGCGTGCAGAACGCGTTCTCGGTCCAGAAGGGGCGGGTCGAGGAGGCCACGCATCGCACCCGCACCGGCGTGGGAGTTCGCGCGCTGGTGGACGGTGCGTGGGGATTCGCATCGACCTCGGACCTCGATCGCGCCGGCGTGCGGAAGGCGGTCGACGCGGCGGTCTCCTCGGCGCGCGAGCTGGCGCGCGCCGGCGGCCGCAAGGTGGCGCCGCTGCCGAGAGTCGAGCTGGCCCGGACCGACTACGTGGGTGAGGGTTACGAGGAGCTCGAGGCGCTCGCGATCGGCGACAAGCTGGGACGCGCCGTCGAGCTCGAGAAAGCGACCCTCGCTGCGTCGCGTGGCGTGCACACCGCGGCCACGCGCTACACGGAAGTCTTCGAGGACAAGTCGATCGTCACCACCGACGGCGCCGCGGCGTCGTACCGGCTGGTGCGGCCCGAGCTCTCGGTGCGGGCCTTCGCCGAGAAAAACGGCAGTCAGGTGGTGTGCAACAACGCGATCGGCGTGACCGGCGGC
>CAZYWA010000435.1:3778-6987 GCA_964650975.1 uncultured bacterium | reverse complement strand
GTGTGATGCCGTGCCGGACGGCATCGCGATCCTTGTCCTTACCGATGCGGGCCTTACCGCCTGGCTTGCTGAGTTCCCGAATCCTACCTTTGGCAGCCGCGAGATCGTCCTCCAGCCGTTCGGCCTCCCGCTCATTCCCGGCGGCACGCGCCTTGCTAAGAGCGGTCCCCAAAGAACCGGCCTTCGCCTTCCATTCATTGAGCTCGCGAACGATGTGCTCATCGTCGTTCCAGTTGCGGCCGTACTCCAACAGATTCTTCGACTCGATCACGCGGCGGTTGGTTTCCTCATCGTCGGAGAAGCTGCGGCTCTCCTGCGACAAATCCTCCCGGGACTTGCCGATGAGGCGATCCGCTGCCTCGGTGTCCCCATGGAGACGACCGGACTCCGTCCGAATCTCGAATGGGGACCACTCTTTCCCTGGCGACTCCACCAAACAGGCCAGATACTTGAACATGACGGCCCTGCTGACGAATGGCTCCATGTCACCGAACGTGAATTCGACCCCATTCGAGGTCTTCCGACAGCGACATCGATCCACGGTCGGCGACGACGCACGAGTAGAACTCGGCGCAACACTCTCCCTTTCGCCCGCCCCTCGATTCGCATGCTGCTCCTCCGCGCTCAGAAGGAGACCGCGCAGGACCGATCGCTTTGGCTTCGGCGTCGCGGGATTCAGGTCAGCGCGGACCCTCTCTCGGAAGGAATTCCGGTACTCGGCTGCTCTTTGCTCCAGGCGGAGAAACTCGGCAATTGCCACGTCCAGTGGCTCCCGCAACGGTGTCTCGATCGTCGCGAGATACGGAGACCGTGGTCTCTCGTCGGCGAATAGCTGTCTGAGCTCCGGCGTAATCAGGTGTGACAAGGTAGCCATAGACCCGAACCTGAGTTCGTGCTCGAAATGTGCGATGACTTCGAGAAGCCCAACTAACGGCGTAACGCCCTCGGCACTCTCGAAGATCCCGACGGGTTCCCTCCGCTGCGGGACCACCCGAAATGGATCAGATTCGAGCGCAATCCGCTGCTTCCAGCGGCTGGCCATCTCGTCTCGCATCGCGTCGCGACACGACGGCCAGATCGTGTCAGGAGCGCGATTGGTCACCGCCTCCACGAGGGTCCGGAGAACGTAAACCCGGAGCTCGACGAGAGAGCGGTCTTCGAGAACCGAACTACCGAGAAGGTCCCAGTTCGTGCCCCGGTAAGAGTCGACGCCCGGTCGGAAGCGGTGGAACGGTGGCGGGGCTTCGAGTCGTTCGACCAGATCGGACTCGACCTCCGGCGACGAACCAACCGGAATGCGATCCAGGCCTTGGGGAAGACCAAGTCGCCGGTAAAAGAGAAGGCGGCTCATCGAAAACTGGAATCCGACCCGCTCCGTGAGCCAGGGAAACTGCGTTTGTGCACGCCACAGAGCAACGGGTTCGGCAGTCTTACTTTCCAACAGTTCGAGAACTTGTCGGGTCCGGGGTTCGAGATCGGAAGGCCCGAAGATGGGCATCGACCTCGATGCGAGTAGGTCGCCAATCGCAATCTGATCGACGAGTCGCCCTAACGCCGATGGTTCGGCACGTCTTAGAAACGAACCAGTGACATCTAGCGGCAGGTAGTCGATCAACAACGAAAGGGCCGCGATGCCGTGCTGGTAGAGAGGATCGCCCCGAACGATCCCTGCCACCCATCCATCGCCGGATGTGATGGGGAATGCTTCCTCAAGGCGAGCGACGGCGGCCTCAGCCTCGCCGCTCGATAGTCCGCCCGCGACAAGCTTCGCGCTAAGCGCATCTGCGAGTTCGCTGCGCTCTTGTCGTGCGATCGCGAGTAGACCACCAGGCCGCCGGGCCACGTCTCACTCCTTCGACCTCCCCGGACTGAACGGACTGATGGCGTCCCAGATTCCGGAGGGCGTCGCCTGGAGATACCACTACTCTGTCAGAGTGTGCACGCGCGAACCCTGAGGTCGGCGCGGGGCGTCAGACCTCTGGCCGCTTCGTCCGAAAGTTCCGGCTGCACCGCCCTTCGGGTTGGCGAATTATGGCGGTGGGCCTGCGGCAAGGCGGTCAGCGAGAGCATTGCGCACATGATCGCCGAGCGCCGCTGGCACTCGATGATCTTCCCGGACCAGACTAGCCCCCATGATGTGGGTCCGTGGCTCGCCGAGGTAAACGCCGACGTGCTGATCGTCGACCACACCCACATTCCGCTTGCGCTCGCGGGCTCTGGCGGTAGGCTCGTGGTGAACTCGGGAGCGCTCCTTCGGGATTCGGCCAGCGGCCGAGTGGCCCCTGCGCTCATCCTGGATCTTTCGACCGGCGACTTCGTTCCGGGACCCGCGCCGGGCGGCGGCACCTTCGGCGTGCTGGAACTCCCGGAGATGCGGTTCACCGTTCACCAGGCCAGTTACGGCGCTGAGGTCGAGATCGCGCGGGTCATGCTCGGCGGCGTCGATCGGCGTCGCTGCGGCGGGTAGTCCTGGCGTTCACCGGCGGAGAGGCAAGCCCGAAACTCGGCGCGCGCGTGCTTCCTCAGCGAGGTTCGCAGCACGGTCGCGTTCGATCTCTTCAGGCGTACGGAAATCCGCAGGCATCATTGATGCAGCGGGCAGCACCGCGAACCGTAGGCTGAACTCTCTCCAGTCGTCGTACGAGAAGTCCGCGAAGTGGCTGATGTCGAAGAGTCGGTCATCCGGGGCGAGTGAATCGAACGTCATCACGTAGCCGAACGGGTAGTGGGATACCTCGCTCATAACCGTGATCTTGCCGGTGGGCACCGTGAGTGCGCTGGTCACCCCTATCGATCGCGCGAGCGCAGACCGATTGAAGTAGGCATAGATGCGGATTGCGGGATCGAGGTGATTCGCTCGTCGATTCAACAGAAACCGGACCAAAGCCGGTTGGGCGTCCTGGAACTCCTTCCCGTTCGCGCTGAAGAACATACACACGACCTGCTTGATCACCCGGAGCGGGAAGATTCTGAACGGGTAGTAGAGTGTCGGTGCGCCGCTTGCACGGACGAGCAGCCTCGCCGCCTGCCAGACCCAGTCGACGTAAGCCGAGCCGTACCAATGACCCGTGTCGTTGTTGCACCTACCGCAGAGGGTGTGGGCACCGAAGCCGCGTTGGAGCACGCGCCCACGCCTGTCCACAAGGACTGTGCCCCGCGCGAGCGCTTCGTCACCGCGTACGACGACGACTGGTCGATCGTTGAACGCG
>CAZYWA010000435.1:0-3768 GCA_964650975.1 uncultured bacterium | reverse complement strand
GGCTTCAGGGGGCACGTGCTCGTATGAGAGCCACGCTTCGACGCCGCACAGATGACAGGCCCCGTACTTTTTCGGTCGTCGCACGTCTCACCGTCCGACCGTGCAGCCTAGCCGCATCGCGCTGTTGTCCACTCAGTGCTTCCGTGCCCCCGCGCCTGCTCGCACCTCGTGGAGCGCCGCTCTCGCCCGGGACCACACGTCCTCGTCGGGGTCAATCTTGACGAGCGGGGCGCGGGCTTTGCGTGGATCTGGGTTGGTGGTCTCGGTCTCCCCGAGGGGCGTGGATACCCACGCACGAACTTCGGTTCGCATGCTCCCGACCACGAGGAGCGGTGGCAGGAACGCGAGGATCCGGTGCCGCATCTTGGCGTGGGCTGCGCAGCGGCTTCGCGAGGCGATGGTTCCAGCGCCCTCGCGCCCACGATCACCGCGAGGTGGCGCGAGTGGCATGTGTATCCTGGAACTTCCCTTCATGAAGGAGATCCAACAGAACTTCATGAAAACGGTCGCCACTGTCGCCACTGCGAGGCGCTCAAGCGCCGGTGTCGACCAAACCGACACCTCGCCAGATCCGCATGCCGCCGGTGGTCTTGTCGGCAGCCGCACCAAGCCGCGTGAGTCGCTCCGCGAGGCTCCTCCGGCCAAGGGGGTGCAGCTCGCCGGTCTCCGCGCACCAGCGCTCGTACGCGGCTCTGAGCTCGGCGGTGCGCGTCCACAGCGTGGGGTCGAGCCGACACCGCTCGTCTACGAAGTCGCGCAGGGGATCCTGGCTACGCCGGTAGTCCTCGGTCGCGGTCGTGACCAGCGCGGGCGGATCCAGTCCGCGCTCCTGCCACTCCAGACAGCCTCGGACTGCCCACGCCAGGATCGCCGCGCCGCCGCGCGTCGGGTCCTTCAGGAGTGTCTTGAGCTTCGGGTCACGCCGATCGGGCGGCACCTCATGCACGAACGGCACCCGCAGGATTCGCCGCCACATGCCGGAATCAGCGTCGCTCACGCGCGGCGCGTCGTTGGCGACGAGCCACAACTTGAAGGAGGGAAGGAACTCGAAGGTCTCCTTGTAGAGGAAGCGCGCCGCGATCGTGTCTCCCCCGGTGAGCTGCTTCACGAGCCCGGCCGCGAGCCGCCTCCCGTCGTCGACCTCGATCGAAGGCACGAAGCGTGCGCCCGCGAGCGCGGCAAGATCGTTCCTCGGTGCGCCACTGGCGTCGCGGCGAGCGAGGAACGACTCGAAGTCCGCCGCCCGCGCGTAGTCGCCCATCATGGTCTTGATGCCTTCCACGAACGACGACTTGCCCGATGCCGCCGGGCCGTGGACGAAGAAAAGCTTCTCTTCGGACGTGAGCCCGGTGAGGGAGTAGCCGACTGCACGTCGGAGGAAGCCGATGAGCTCCTCGTTGCCGCCCGTGGTATCGCGGAGGAACCGCTCCCAGGCATCGCACCTCGCCGTCGGGTCGTAGGCGACCGTCACGAGCTTGGTAAGCAGATCCTCGCGCCGGTGCGGCCGGAGCTCGCCGGTGCGGAGGTCGATCGTGCCGTTGAGGACGTTGAGGAGCAGAGGGTCGGCGTCGAAGGCGCCCTGAACGATCTCGAAGGGCCGTTCGCTCCGGGCCAGGCGCAGCATCGCTTCGAGTCGCGCGAGACCTTCGCTCGCCCTTGCGTGGGCGACCAGGCGCTTGCGCTCGTCGTCGTCCTCGACATGAGCGGCCTCCGCATAGATCCCGCGCACCGTGGCTTTCGCGCGACGCATTGCCTCGGGCTCGTTGTGCCGCCACCGCCTCGCATCGAACACCATCCAGCCGCGTGCCTCGCAGAACCGGAGGTCGGCGGCTTGCTGGTCGGCGAGGCGCTCGGCGTTTCCGAGATCGGTGAGGTTGCGATGGCGCCCCGGCGCCGCGGGCGCGGGCTGTGTGCCTTGCTCCCGCGAACGCTTCGGAGACTTGGGCAGCGGCGTCACGCTCCCGCCAGCGAACCCCAAGGCCGCCACGTCGCGCGCGCTCACGGATGAACCTCCGGTGCAGGCGTCCATCGGAACAGATCGCAGCGCCCGCCGAGCGTCTCGATGATGCGCTCCGCATAGCGGTCGCCCTGCTGATCGGCGTGCGTCGCGATCACCACGCGCGCACCGCTGGGAACCCTCGCGGCGACGTCCTTCGTCCACGAACCCGCGATCACGCCCAGCACGGCGGGCGTCACATCGGCGCCCTCTGACCAGGTGCACGTGGCGGCGAGGAAGTCCGGGACGCCCTCGCAGATCACCAGGCCGCAGCGGAGCGAGCCGTCCGCGGTCGGGAGGATCCCGACCGACGAGCGCACCAGATCCGGCACGGACTCGCCGGTCGGGAGCGCGACGCCACGCAGCAGCGCGAGGCCGACCGCGTCCGCCATCACCGTGCCGCGCAACTCGAAGCCGACCGGGCTGGTGGCCTTCTCCTGCGGCGGCACGTCACCAACGGCTCGGGCGTGCAGGGTCACGAGGCGGCCGCGCGCGTCGAACATGGGCACGATGAGGGGGTACTTCTCCGGCCAGGGCGCACCGGAACGCCAAGCCCAGCGCGGCACTGCCCGACGTGGCGACAGAGCGCGGGCAAGACCGGAGTCGGCGACGCTCAGCGGATCGATGGCCCGCCGCTGGAGCCAGCCGCGCACCTCGGCGTGCTCCAGCACGGAGACGCCAGCGGCCCACAGCGCATGCACCTCGGCGCTCGGGGGATACGTCGGGGCAGCGGCAGGGGCTCGGACGCGGTGCGCGTGCGAGCGGCCACGTGGCGCCGCCGTGGGCGTCGTGTTGGCCTCCGGTTCGCAGAGGCCGGCACAGGCGGCGGCTGCCCGCACGTCGCGCCACCGGCCCCTCTCCGGCCGCGTCGAGCCCGTCACGATCGCGGCAGCGAGCGCGACGGCGTCCCCCTTGGCGCTGCATCGGAAGCACACCCAGCCGAGACCGCCCGCCACCAGCCCGACCGGGCCGCGAGGATCCCCGCTGCCGCGCGCTTCCGCGCCGCACACGGGGCAGCGCCATCCCTGGCCGTTCGGCCCAGGCTGGAGGCCCATGGCCAGGGCGAGCCGGGCGATTCCGGCAGCGGACAGGTCGTCGAGCCAGTCCCTCGCGGAAGCCTGCCTGGCGGTCATCTAATCTAACGCGTGCCGCGCCCGCGCTAGGTCGGAATCCCCTCGGCGCGGGCGGTCGCAACACATGACCGTGTTCGGCGCGGACCAGTCAAGCGAGTCCGAGCGTCATCTTGGGTGTCCTAACCGCTCCGAGTTGGAACCAACGTGTCCCGTGGCTCCGGGGCATGGATGCGCTGCGGAAATGCCTTGCGACGGCGGTGAGTACCCAGGTGAGGGCCTACTCGTAACTCGGCTCTCCGCCTCGCCTTGTACATCCCCGACGTGAGTGGAACCGGCGCGCCTGGCCAGAGCGGGCTCGCGGCTCGCGATCCTTCGGCGGGGAGGCAAGCGGCGCGATGACTGTCGTTTGGTTGGGCACCAGTCCGTGGATGTCACGACCCCCTGCGACGACGGGGGGCTGGTCTCGCACGGGTCACTCGACCCGGAACCGGCACGCCGTCGGCGACCTCGTCCGGCGCGGTCCCAGCGCCGTTCATCGCAACGAGGTACCTGAAGAGCGGCCCGAAGTTGTAACGCCACTGTAGGGCGAAGCTCAGGCTAAGCCGCCCGTTCAAAGGGCTCTTCAGTAGTCGCACCCATTCGGTATCGTTCGGCGCCCGGCCCGCGTCCTTGCAGGACTCGACGACCCAATTGTCGAGC
>CAZYWA010000434.1:0-6992 GCA_964650975.1 uncultured bacterium | reverse complement strand
CGCTCGATCTCGTCGTCGGAGTAGCAGGGACCGAGGAACGCGTGGCGGATCGGCTCGATGGTGGGCTCGCCCAGCTCGCGTGCGACCGCCAGCGCCGCGCCCACCGAGCCTCCCGAATCGCACGGCATCGGCGGCACGTAGAGCCGCCGCGCCGGTGTGTTCGCGAGGAGCTTGCCGTTCATCACGCAGTTGAGCGCCACGCCGCCGGAAAGGCAGAGATCGGGCTTGCCGGTGCGGTCGATGAGCTGGCCCACCAGCGCGAACACGGTCTCTTCGAGCACCCGCTGCGCCGCGGCCGCGACGTCGAAGAAGCGTTGATCGCGCTCCGCCGCGCGCGCGTAGGAAGCCCCCAGCCGCTCCACCAGCCCGGGGCCGAAGAGACCGGGGCGATGAAAGAGGTAATGGGTGAAGGGGGCGAGGTCCATCTCGAAGCGGACGCCCGACGTCGGGCGAAGCAAATCCTTGAGCCGCGGGTAGAGCGCGCCGGAATCGCCGTATGCCGCGGCGCCCATGACCTTCCATTCCTCGTCGAAGCTCCGGAATCCCAGGAACTCGGTGATCGCCGCGTAGAAGCAGCCGAGCGAATGCGGGAACTCGACCGACGCCACCCGCGACAGCCGGCCGCCGCTCGCCGTGAAACCGACGCAGGTCTCGCGCTCGGCGAACGCGTCGATGGTGAGCACCGAGGCCTCGCCGAACTCGGAGCCCAGGTACGCGAGCGCCGCGTGCGCGTCGTGGTGCTGCACGTAGTGGATGCGGCGCGGCGAGGCGCCGTCGACCGGCATGTGCAGCACCGCGGTGCCGCCGTGGGTCGCGGGCTCGAGAGCCGCGAGGAAGCCCGGATAGTCGTAGAGCAGCTCGCCGCGAAACCGCGCGCGCTCCATCGCGCCGGCCGACGGCGCCTCGAGGTAGATCGTGGGATTGACCGGAGCCGCGACCGCGTCGAGATCGCCGATTCCCAGGCCCGCGTGCGCGAGGCAGTAGGCAGTCGACCGCGATGGAAAACGGCGCGTCAGCTTCTCGCGGTTGAAGCGTTCCTCACGCGCCGCCGCGACGACCCGTCCGTCGACCACGATCGCGGCGGAGGTGTTGTAGTCGTTGAGGCAGACGCCGAGGACCTTCACGTGCTCCTTCCGGCCGCGAGGCCCGGACCGCCCCTAGACTAGCAAGGACGCGGGGCGCCGGTGGTCTCGGCCGGGTTCGAGCGCGTGTCATTGGACCCGGATGCTGAACGTGCGCCTCGCGCCGCCGGGGCCTGGCATCTGCGAGAAGAGCACGCCGTTGGTCGAAATGGCGGAGAGGCCCACCTGGCCGGCCGAGAGAGGCTCGCTGCCGGCTCGCACGTAGGCGCGCTGGTTGCGGTTCCGCGGGTTGTCCTCGTCGACGTGCTTGGCCAGGACACCGCGCACCACCCATTCCGCTGGAGACATCGTCGGAGCCGGGGGAGAAGCGGCTGCATCGGGGCTAGCCGGCGGAGCGGAAGGAAGCGGTGGTGCTTCGGTAGTCGGTCGCAACGAGTCGAGGAATGCCATCGAGAGCGCGTGTCGGTCGCGTTCGCTCGCGACACCGCAGCCGTAGCTCCATCGCAGAGACACCAGCCACAGCGCCGCGATGGGTGCCATTTTCCACCACCCGGAGGCGGGTCTCGTCACGGCGTTCTCTCACGGCGGCGCACGCGGGCGCGGAACCACCCGATGACCGCGCCCGCAACACCGGCCGGCACGGCGAGAAGCAGCAGATCCGCCGCTACGCGCCCCGCGGCATCGGCCGCCGCGTGAAGCGCGGCGCGGGCGGCCTGGAACCGCACGGCCAGCCGGCCGCGGAACCCGCGCGCGGCGCCGCTCAGCTCGTCGATCTCGAGCTCGAGCGACGAGAAGCGGGCGTTCGAGGTGAGCTTCGCGCGCTGTCCCGTCAAGGTCTCGATCTCCTCGCGCACCCGTGCCAGCTGCTTCTCGACGTCGAGGGCATCGGCGAGCGTCGCGCCCGCGCGAGGGAGCAGCTCGAGGAGACGCTTTTCCAGCGCTTGCTTGGCCGCGAGGCGCGCGTCGATGTCCAGCTGGCTTTCGGTCTCGTCCGCCGCTCGCGCGGTCTGGCTCGAGACGATTCCCAGTCGCGCGATCTCGTCGAGCACGTCGTCGAAGCGCGCCGCGGGGACACGCAACGAGAGATGCGCGACGGTGAGCGCCTCCGCGCCGCGCGTCAGGTCCTGACGAAGCACGTAGCCACTTGCGCGCTTGGCGATGCGCATCGCGTCGGATGCAGCCCTCCGGACGTCGAGCGCCGCGAACGTCATTTCGCCCGAGTAGACGACGACCGGGGTGACGGACGCCGGCGTGGTGACCACGGGCGTTACCGCTGGCGCTACGGAGCCGCGCTCGGCCGAAGAGGCGTTCGCGGCAACCGGTACCGGACCCAGATTGCCGGTGCCGCCGTTCACCGCGCCGTCGAGCTCGTTCGCGACCTCGCCATTGAGCGCGACGTAGATGTTGTCGACGGTCGCGTTCCGGGCCTTCTCCCGTGCGCCGAGCAACTGGGGTACCCCGATGACCGCTAGCAATCCGGCGACCACGATCACCGCGAGGCAGATGGCCCAGTCGTTCGATCGCCGCTCGCTTCGCCGCGGTCCGTGAGTGGTCGCGCCGCCCATCGTGCCGGGCACCAGCGCAAGCGGCGTGCCCAGCGCGACGGTCGAAACTCCAGGCGATTTCGCGGAGGGTGGCGGGCTCGGTGGGAGCGAGAGGACGTACGTGTGAATCGCTCGCCACAGCTGTGGTGCGCGGACCGGCGCCGCGCTACTCGAGCTCGACTTCGAACCGCGTGTGGATGCCGAGCTCGCGAAGCTTGTTGAAGAGGGTCTTGTAGCTCACGCCCAGCGCGCGCGCGGCCTGACGCTTGTTGCCGGCGGCCGCCGCCAGCGCATCGACGACGGCCCGTCGCTCGGCGCTCGCCACGGCGTCCTTGAGCGACTGCGGCCCGCGGTCCGCCGCGCCCGCGCCGGCCGTGCTCTCGATGGCCCGGGCCGCGGTGGCGGTTGGAATGCTCGCGAGCATCGCGTCCTCGCCGAGCAACAAGCCTTTCTCGATTGCGTTCTCGAGCTCGCGGATGTTGCCGGGCCAGGCGTGGCGAGCGAGCGCCTGGACCGCCGCTTCGCTGAAGCCGCCGAAGGCGCGCCCATGTCGGGCGGCGCTCTTGGCGCCGAAGTGCGAGACCAGGTCGGGAATGTCGTGGCGTCGCTCGCGCAGCGGCGGCAACGCGATCGCGATCACGTTGAGGCGGTAGAAGAGGTCGCTGCGGAAGCGACCGGCCTGGATCGCCGCGGGCAGATCCTGGTGCGTGGCGGAGATGAGCCGCACGTCGACCTCGATCTCGCGGTCGCCGCCGATGCGCGTGATCTTCCGCTCTTGCAGCGCGCGCAGGATCTTCGCTTGCAGCGCGGGCGCCATGTCGCCGACCTCGTCGAGGAACAGCGTGCCGCCGCTCGCCAGCTCGAAGGTGCCGAGCTTGCGAGCGTGCGCGCCGGTGAACGAGCCCTTCTCGAAGCCGAAGAGCTCGCTCTCGAGCAGCGTCTCCGGCAGCGCGGCGCAGTTGATGGAGACGAACGGCGCGCTCTTCCGGTGGCTGTTGGAATGGAGCGCGCGCGCGATGAGCTCCTTCCCGGTGCCGCTTTCGCCGGTGATGAGCACCGACACGTCGGTGGCCGCGACCTTGTGGATGGTCGCGAGCACGTCGCGAAGGCCGCTGGTGGCGCCCACGATCGGCAGTGCGTCGCTGGTGGCGTCGACACGCGGGCGGGTGAGGCGCGCACGCTCGGCGATCTCACCCGAGCCGCGGACCCGCCGCACCAGCTCGCGCATCCGCGACACGTCGACCGGCTTCACCAGGAAGTCGAAGGCGCCGCGCTGCATGGCGCCCACGGCGGCGTCGATGGTGCCGTGGGCGGTGAGCACCACCACGGGCAGCGTCGGGCGCGCGACCCGTGCACGCTCGAGAATCTCGAGACCATGAAGGTCGGGCAGCTTGAGGTCGAGAACCATCAAGTCCGGAGCGGCTCCGTCGGCGAACGCATCGAGCGCCGCGAGCGCCGCGCGGCCGCCTCGGTGACGCTGTAACCCTCGCTGGTCAGGAGCTCGGCGAGCATCAGCCGCATGTTGCGCTCGTCGTCGACCACCAGCGCTCGCATCGGACTCATGCCGTTGGACCTCGTCTGGGTAGCGCGACGGTGACCTGGGTGCCGCGACCCTCGGTGCTGGCGATCGAGATCCGCCCGCCCTCCGCCTCCACTGCTCGACGCGCGATCCCGAGGCCCAGGCCCACGCCGTCGGGGCGGCCCGACACGAACGGATCGAAGAGGGTCGGCAGCCGTTCGGGAGCGATGCCGCGTCCGTCGTCGCGCACGCGCACCTCGACGGATTCGCCGGCGCCGTTGCCGGTGGCGGTGCTGATCTCGACCTCGCCCGAGTCGCCGACCGCGTCGAGCGCGTTGAGCAGCAGATTGACGATGGCGCTCTCGAGCGCGCGACGCCGCACCGTGAGCGGCGGCTCGTCCGCCGTGGCGGCCAGGTCCGAGGTCACACGCACTCGCGGCCGCCGCGCGCCATCGCCGGCCACCAGCATGACCGAACGTTCGATCAGCTCGTTGAGCGCGCACGGCGCCGGATCCTCCGCCGGGTCGCGCGCGTGCGCCAGCAGCCGGCGAATCCGCTCGTCGATCCGCTCCACCTCCTCGACGATCACCGCGATCCGCCGCCGCAGCACGTCGCGATCGATGGGCGTCTCGGTACGCTCCAGATCCTCGGCGATCATCTGCGCGAAGCCCTTGATCGGCCCGAGTGGATTCTTGATCTCGTGCGCCACGCTCGCCGCCATCTCGCCGACCAGCGCCAGGCGCTCGCTCTGCGCGAGCCGGCTGCGCAAGCCCTCACGCTCGCGCGCCAGCTCCTCAGCGAGCCCGCGATAACGAGCACGTTCGGGAAAGAGCGCCCGTTCGATCACGCTCTCGAACCACTTTCCCGAGCCGGCGAGCAGCCACACCGCGCCGAACGCGAGCGCGGTGAGCGACGTGACCGACGCGGGATCCATCGCGATGCCGAGGTAGCGGTGCACGATCGCCACGCCGACCAGCACCACCGCCGCGGTCGCGACCGACTGCGCGAGCCGCACCAGACCCGAGCCGGCTTCGGGCTCGAGCTCGACCTGGCCCGAGCGGATCATGCCGAGCACCGCGGCCTCCGCGGCCAGCACGCCCACCACGTCGAGGCGCGGACCGGGGATGGTCGCGAGACCGCTCAGCAGATGCCAGGCGGAGCCGATCACCAGGATCGGAGTGGCGGCGCGCATGTCCGGTGGCACCACCAGCGCCGTCGTCGCGGGGCTCGCCTCCGCCGCTCGCCGGCGCAGCAACCACGCCGCGGGAGCGGCGAGATAGAGCGCCCCGGCCCATGCGAGCCACGGAACCAGCGTCGCGGGCGGAACCGAGCCCGCGAGGATCTGGACGACGAGCAACGCCGCCGCGCTCACCGCGAGCGGCACGGCGATGCGCACCGCGCCCAGCCTGCGGGCCAGCAGCGCGACGCTCGCGAGGCTCGCCAGCGTGGCCACCGCGAGCCCGACCTCGAGCCAACCGAGGAACGTGACCAGCCGGCCCGCGCTCCAGAGCGCCACCAGGAACGCCTGCGCGGCGAACACCTCGTGTCCCGGATCGCGGCGCCTCGGTCCGCGCAGCGCGAACCCGACCAGCAACGCGTGGATCGCCAGCACCGCCAGCACGGCGAGCGCGCGCAGGTCGATCGATGCATGGGTGACCATCGAATCCGATTCTCCGGAACGGCGGTCATTCTACTGCCGCCCCGCGCGTCGTTCGGCGGATCACGCCGGGAGGGCGCCGCCCGCGTGCCTCGCCGGTCGCGCGGCGAGGCTGGTGTGGATCCCCGCGTAAAGCAGCACGAAGGCCCCGACGATCGCGATCGCGCCCCATTCGCCGGCGGTGGTCGGGGCGAGGTGGTGCGCCGCCTGCCATCCGTCGTGTGCGTGGTGCGAGAGCGTGGCGGCCGCGTCGCGAGGAGTCTGGCCGGCGGCGGCGATGACTCCCGCACCCACGGCGAGTGGCAGGAAGACGTGCGCGGCCAGCCGCAGGAAAGCCATCGTGTAGATCGCGGCCGCGGCGGCCGTCGCGAGCCAGAAGGGCGAGAGCGTCACGTCGCCCAGCACGGAGATCGGCCGCAAGGCCGAGCGCGGGATCGACAGGTTGAGGGCCATGGCGCCGAGCGGACCCAGCATCGAGAAGGCGCTCAGCACGTAGAACGGATTCCAGCGCCGGCGCTCGCGTGCCCTGGCGAGCCGCTCCGCGAGCGGCGGCGGAGCCACGGGCGGGGTGGCCGATCTGGATTCGCCGGTGCCTTCTGCCGCGGTCGCGTCGCTGCCGGTGTGCTCGTGCTCGCTCATGGCGATGTCGCCTCATCGCGAGCGCAGAGCAACCGTCGTGCCGCGTAGCGGCCGAGCCCCGTTTGGAGCGCGCGCGGTCCCTCGCGCGCGAGGCCGAACGGAGACCGTTCCCGGCGGGCACCGCGGCGTAACAATATGATTTCAGGAATGGTAGATAATGGACTACCAAAGTGGTAATTATAGCATTACCAAAATGGCCACTTTGAGGCTACCAATATGGTCATTTTTGGGTTTCCAAACAGGCCACAAGGACGCGGATTGGCGGCTTTCGCGCCCGAAACCCCGCTTTTTCGCGAAAGCGGAACCCTGGCCGGCTGGGCCGGCGCGGGGCGCCTTCCCAACCCTTCGAATACCGCCCCGGTCGCGCGCCGGACCCCCACTCGGCCCACTGCCGCGACCAGGCACACATGTGAACCGCCTTACCCACCTGCGCAGCAACGATACCCGAGGCCGATAGCGGACAGGCTCGATCGGCCCCGCGGCGGAAGCAAACAGGGAAGGCACATGCCTTGCTCATCGCGCGGGTGCCATGTCGACGGATGCGAGGCGCT
>CAZYWA010000433.1:0-7010 GCA_964650975.1 uncultured bacterium | reverse complement strand
GCAAGACCCACGAGAAGGTCTACACCGAGCTCACGTCGCCCCACCCGATCGACCTGACCCGATACCAGGTGGCCAACTGCTACATGGGCAGAGCGGGACTCATCAACTCGGGCGGTGAGTCGGGAAAGAACGACCTCGCGCAGGCGGTGCGCACGGCGGTGATCAACAAGCGCGCCGGCGGCATGGGCCTCATCTCGGGCCGCAAGGCGTTCCAGCGGCCGATGGCCGAGGGCGTGGGGCTGCTCAACGCGATCCAGGACGTCTACCTCTGTCCCGAGGTCAGCGTCGGCTGAGCATCCGAGCGGCATCACCCCCGCGATCGATTCGAAGGGCCGGCCTGGGTGCCGGCCCTTCGCGCTCCAGCGGGCCGCGCAGTCGCGTGGAGGAAACGATGTCCGACTGGTTCGACGACGACTCTCTCTGGGAAACACTGGCGCCGTTTTTCTTTCAGCGAGTGCGTCCGGAAGAGATGACGGCCGCCGAGGCCGAGGCGTTCCTCGAGCTGCTCGGGATCGAGCCGGGCGCCGCGGTGATCGGCATGCCCTGCGGCACCGGGCGCCACACCGTGGAGCTCGCCGCGCGCGGCTTTCGCGTCACGGGAGTCGATCGCACCGTGAGCTATCTCGAGGCGGCCCGCGAGCGCGCGGCGGCGCGCTCGGTCGAGATCGAGCTGGTGCGGAGCGACATGCGCGAGTTCCGCCGCCCCGACTCGTTCGATCTGGCGGTCAATCTCTTCACCTCGTTCGGCTACTTCGAGGACCCGGCCGACGACGTCGCGATGCTGC
The DNA here is from genome assembly GCA_964650975.1 of uncultured bacterium. GTDB lineage: Bacteria > JADJOY01 > JADJOY01 > JADJOY01 > JADJOY01 > CAZYWA01. Next base: position 6,225 of record CAZYWA010000433.1, on the reverse strand, counting down.
GCAACATCCGCGACAGCCTCCGCCCCGGCGGCCGGCTCTTGATCGAGATGGCGGGACGGGAGCCGCTGGTGAAGATTTTTCAGGCGCGCACCTGGGACCGCATTCCCGGCACCGACGCGCTGCTGCTCGAGGAGCACGCGCTCGGCGACGGCCTGGGCTCGATCGAGAATCACTGGATCTGGATCTCGGGGGCCGAGCGTCGCGAGTATCGTTTCCGGCTGCGGCTCTACTCGGGCACGGAGCTCGCTCGCACGCTCCGCGACGCGGGATTCGCGCGGGTCGGGCTCTACGGCGACCTTCGCGGCGCGCCGTACGACCTGAACGCCAAGCGCCTGGTCGCGGTCGCGACGCGCTGACCGGCCCCGGATCGGCCCCGTCTCAGGGCTGAGACGTTCCACGCGAGAGACGTCTCGCGTGGAACGAACCGCTCCGCGATCCAGGAGAAACCATGAACAATGTCAGGCGCTTGCCCGACCCCAGGGCTGGCACGGGTCTTCCTCTAGGAGTCGCTCACGAGCGGCGCAAACCCAGAGGAGGAATAGACGATGGCATTCGGTTGGTTCGGTCGCAGCGAGCGGAAGCAGACGGAGCGGGAGCGATACGTGGCCAAGCTGCACGTGCGACGCAGCATGTCGGTGCTGCGCGCTCAGGGGCCGCTCGCGAAGTCGCTGCCCGAGCTATTCGTCGCCTCGCTGGTGCCGGTGCCGGGTGCGGTGGTCGCGAGCATGCGCCGCACGCCGGCTTTCGGCTGAATCGAGCCGCTTTTGCGGGAAAACCGGCGATTCGGTGGCCCGTCAGTCAGCTACTTGTGACGTTTTATGTCAGCGTATTGTAAAATTATTTACCGGCATATTGCGACAAAAGCTGCCGGCATGTGCCGGCAAGTGTCCTGCCAGGGTTATGTCGCCCTGGCACAGCGCACGATCGCGGCGATGCTCTTCTCGACGTCGTCGTCGGTGGTCGCCCATGACGAGACGCTGATCCGCATCGCCGTGTGTCCGTGCCAGCTGGTGACGCCAGCCCAGCAGGTGCCGTCCTGCTGGACTCGCGCGATCGTGCGACGCGTGAGCTCCTCCTCGCCGAACTGGACCAGCACCTGATTCAGCACCACGTCGTTCAGGATCTCGAAGCCCGCCGCGCGCAGCCCCTCGGCGAAGCGCCTCGCCTGGCGGCAGTTGCGCTCGATCAGATCGGCCACGCCCGCGCGCCCGAGGGAGCGCAGCACCGCCCACACCTCGACGCCGCGTGCACGCCGCGAGAGCTCCGGCGTGAAGTCGCATGGGTTGCGGTGCGGCGTCTCGGTGGGCAAATACGCGGCGGAGATCGCCATCGCTGCGCGCATCGCGGCCGGGTCGCGCACCAGTGCCACGCCGCTGTCGTAGGGAATGTTGAGCCACTTGTGCGCGTCGGTGGCCCACGAGTCGGCTTCCGCGATGCCTTCCACGAGGTGCGCGAGCCGCGGCGAGGTGGCGGCCCACAGACCGAAGGCACCGTCCACGTGCACCCACGCACCGTCACCGCGCACCCGCCGGCACACCTCGCCGACCGGATCGCAGGCGCCCGTGTTCACGTTGCCTGCTTGCAAGCACACGATCGTGGGACCGTGGATCGCTGGGAGGGCGTCGGCGCGCAGTCGGCCCTGGCCGTCGGCCGGCACGCGCACCACGCGGCTGCGGCCGAGCCCGAGCAGCCCGAGCCCTTTGACCACCGACGGATGAACCTCGTCGCCGACGATCACCGTGATCTCCGGCGCGCCGAAGAGACCGCGCGCCTCGACGTCCCAGCCAGCGCGAGCCAGCACCGCGTGCCGCGCTCCGGCGAGCGCGCTCAGGTTCGCGAGCGTGGCGCCGGTCACGAACCCGCCGCCGGTGCCCGCGGGAAGTCCGAACAGCTCGACCAGCCAGCCGAGCGCCACTTCCTCGAGCCGCGCGACCGCGGGGGTCGACTCCCAGAGGCCGGTGTTCTGGTCCCAGGCCGTCGCGAGCCAGCTCGCCGCGACCGAGACCGGGTGGCTGCCGCCGATCACGAAGCCGAAGAACCGGCCGCCGGCCATTCCCATGGTCGCCGGCGAGCCGATCTCGTCGAGCAGCCGCAGCGTCTGGCTGGGCTCGCTCGGCGCGGCCGGCAGCGGCTCGTTCCAGCGATCGAGCTCCGCGACCGCCGCCGCGCTCGGTGCCACGCCGCGCGAGTCGAGCGCCTTCAGGTAACGGATCGAGCGCTCGGCGCCGTCGCGCAAGAGCTCGGCATCACGGGAGTCTCGGTAAGCATCCATCGGTTCTTCTCCGCTGCGAGGAAGCCTCTCGATTAGCCCCAGGCCGTCGCCCGCTCAAGATACAGCTCGTACACGAATGATCGACCCCATTGGATCGTTTCGGACGCGAGGGACCGCGTCCCTCCGAGTCACAGCGACACTCGTCGGAGGGCTGCGGTCCCTCGCAGCCGAAGCGGCCGATCGCATCTATCGACCGGAAGATTCTGGTCCGCGCCGATTGCTGGCGCGTCGCTCGCCTGGGTACGCTTTCCGCGCATGATCGAGACACGGCGGACCACCTGCAATCGCGATTGCCCGGATGCGTGCGGGATCGTCGCGACCGTCGAGGATGGCCGCGTCACGCGGATTCGCGGTGACGCGGATCATCCGGTCACGCGCGGTTTTCTGTGCTGGCGCACCAACCAGTACCTGGAAACCCAGTATTCGCCCGATCGTCTGACCACGCCGCTCTTGCGCAAGGACGGTGTGCTCGAGCCGGTGAGCTGGGACGAGGCGCTCGACTTCGTGGCCGCGCGGCTGGTGGCGATCCGCGCCGAGTCCGGACCTGCCGCGATCTTCCACTATCGCAGCGGCGGAACCCTCGGCATCGTGAAGTCGCTCTGCGATTACTTCTTCGAGCGTTTCGGTCCGGTCACGGTGAAGCGCGGCGACATCTGCTCGGGCGGCGGCGACGCCGCGCAGCTGCTCGATTTCGGCCGCGAGGAGAGCCACGACCTCTTCGATCTCGCCAATGCGCGCAACATCATCCTGTGGGGCAAGAACGTGGTGGTGTCGAGCCCGCACACCATCCCGGTGCTCAAGGAAGCGCAGGCGCGCGGCGCCAAGCTGGTGTACGTCGACCCGGTGCGGACCCGCACCGCGGACCTCTGCGAACGGTTCATCCAGCCGCGGCCGGCGGGCGATTTCTCGCTGGCGATGGCGGTGGCGCGGGTGCTGCTGGATCGCGGCTGGACCGACCCGAAGGCGCCGTCCTATTGCGATCACTGGGAGGACTTCTCGCGGCTCGCGCGGTCGCGCACCGTCGAGGACTGGTGCGCGGACGCGTGCGTCGAGCCGTCGGCGGCGGAAAATCTCGCCAACCGGCTCGGTCCCGGAAAGCCCACCGCCATCCTCGTCGGCTGGGGAATGGCGCGCCGCTCGAACGGCGCGGCCATCGTGCGCGCGATCGACGCCCTCGCCGCCGTGAGCGGCAACCTCGGCATCCCCGGCGGCGGTGTCTCCTACTACTACTTCCGCCGCGGTGCGTTCGACCTGTCGTTCGTGAAGGGAAAGGACGCGGCTCCGCGCACCATCTGCGAGCCGCTCTTCGGGCCGGAGGTGCTCGCGGCGAGCGATCCGCCGATCCGTGCCGTGTGGATCACCGCCGGCAATCCGGTCGCGATGCTTCCCGAGAGCCAGACGGTGGCGCGCGCGCTCGAGACCCGCGAGCTGGTGGTGGTGGCGGACATGTTCCTCACCGACACGGCGCGCCGCGCGCACGTGGTGCTGCCCACCACTTCTCTCCTCGAGGCCGACGACATGGTCGGCGCCTACGGTCACCACTGGCTCGGCGTGGCGCAGCCGGTCGTGCCGCCTCCCGGCGACGCCAAGAGCGACCTCGAGATCCTGCAGGCGCTGGCCCCACGCGTGGGTCTCGACGGCGTGCTCGACGGCGACGCCCGCGCCTGGAAGCGCCGGCTGCTCCGGCCGGAGGTCGCGGAGCGCGGCGTGACCCTCGAGTCGCTCGAGGAGCGCCAGCAGAAAAATCCACTGGTTTCCAAGGTGTTATTCGAGGATCGCCATTTCGCCACGCCCAGCGGCAAGGTCAATCTCGTGACCACGGCGCCGTTGCTGGAGGCCAATGGATCGGGTTTTCACCTATGGCTCCTGTCGCTCTCGAGCGAGCGCTCGCAGTCGTCGCAGTGGGCGAAGCCACAACGCGGTCTGGCGGTCGCGGTGGTGCATCCGGACGCGGCCCCGGGCATTGCGCGCGGCGCCGTGGCGCGGCTCGAGACCGAGCTCGGCTCGATCCAGGTGCAGGTCGAGCACGACGTCGACCAGCGTCCCGACGTGGTGATCGTGCCCAAGGGCGGCCATTACGACGCGGGACGCTGCGCCAATGCGCTGATCCGCGCGCGCACCACCGATCTCGGCGAGGGCGGCGCGCTCTACGACGAGCGCGCCCGCCTCGTCCCGGTCTGACGGCGTTCCGAGCCGTGGCGCGCTGCCCCAACCTGGGGCGCCCTCGCAACCCGTGAAAGGCTGTTCAGCTGCCCCGGATGTGGTGGGGAAACGCCTTCGTCCCCCCCACCGGTCGTGGTCGGGCGAGCCGCCGGACGATCGCCAAAAAGTCTAAGCCCGACGCTAGTTTCGGATTGACTTGCCGGCTCGCGCGGTGCTATCACAACGCGGGTATTGGTGGGGATTCGTCCCAAAGTCAACCACACGCTGTCCAGCACGTCCCAAAGGATCCCAAATCGAGGCTGAACGATGTTTATCGGGCGGCTCTCCTACTCGGTCGACGCGAAAGGGCGGCTCAGCATCCCCGCCGAGTTTCGTGCCGTGCTCGCGCAGCAGTTCGGCACCGAGGAAGTGTGGATCGCTCCGTGGAAGGAAATCAACGAGACGACCCACCAGACCGCGCGGATCCTGCACGCCTACCCGCGCTCTCGCTGGGACGAGATCACAGCCAAGCTCGCGGCCGCGTCGAGCTACGACCCGGCGCTGCTCGAGTTCAAGCGGCAGTTCCTGTCGGCCGCGACCCAGTGCGTTCCCGACAAGCAGGGACGCATCGCGCTCACGCCGCAACAGCGCGGGCACGCGGGGATCGAGAGCGAAGTGATGTTCGTGGGAGCCGGCGTGCCGTTCATCGAGATCTGGGACCTGCAGACCTTCGACCGCTGGCAAGAGCAGCACGAGGACGCCGCGTTCGCCGGCATTGGACGACGCCTGATGGAGCTCGCGCTGTGAGCGCCGAGGCGGTGGACGACACGTGGCCGATCGATCGACGGGCGACCCATCGCCGGACGCAGTGCTGCCGAGCTTCGTGCCGCGCCACGAGCCGGTGCTCGCGGACGAGATCGTGGAGCTCTTGGCACCGCGCGCGGACGGGCTCTACCTCGACGCGACGCTCGGCCTCGGTGGCCACGCGTTCCGGGTGCTCGAGGCCTCGGCGCCCGGCGGGCGCTTGCTCGGCATCGATCGCGATCCACGGGCGCTCGAGCTGGCGCGCGAGCGGTTGGCACCGTTCGGAGATCGGGTGGTGCTGGCCCACGGCGATTTCGGCGACGCGCTGGCGGTGGCGCGTCGCGCCGGTCTCGGCCCGTTCGACGGGCTGGTCGCCGACCTCGGCGTCTCGAGCCTGCAGCTCGACGACGCGGCACGCGGATTTTCGTTCACACGAGAAGGACCCCTCGACATGCGGATGGACCCCGCGCTCACCGAAACGGCCGGTTCGCTTCTGAACCGGCTCGAGGCCCGAGAGCTCGCCGCGATTTTGCGCGGCTTCGGAGAGGAGCGTCTGGCGGGTCCGATCGCGCGGCGGATCGTGGATCGGCGCGCCGAGGAGCCGCTCGTCACCACGAGCGATCTGGCCGAGATCGCGCGCGCGGCCTACCGGCGCGCCGGCTCACGGGTCGATCTCGATCCGGCGACGCGCACTTTCCAGGCGTTGCGCATCGCGGTGAACGGCGAGTTCGACTCGCTCGACCGGCTGCTCGCGAGCACCGAGGAGCTGCTGGCGCCGGACGGTGTCGCGTGCGTGGTGAGCTTCCATTCGCTCGAGGATCGCGCGGTGAAGCGCGCGTTCGCGGAGCTGGCGCGTGGCTGCGTGTGCCCTCCGGACCTTCCGGTCTGCGCCTGCGGGCGATCGCCGCGCGCGCGGCTCGTGACCCGTCGCGCGATCCGCCCCGGCGACGCCGAAATGCGACGCAATCCGCGTTCCAGGAGCGCCAAGTTGCGCGCCGTTCGCCGGC
>CAZYWA010000432.1:0-7018 GCA_964650975.1 uncultured bacterium | reverse complement strand
GACATGAAGCACGTGCTGCGCGGCTGGGTGGAGACCTTCGAGAAGCTCAAGAGCGAGAAGGAAGCGGCCGAGACCATCATCGAGATGCAGGCGGTCGACGCCAAGATCGAGGACGCCGTCCGCGATCTGAGCCACTCGAAGCAGCTCCGCACCCTCGGCCAGAAGCTCTTCGAGCGTTACCGGAGCCTCAACCGCCCGGAGTGGATGATCCTCGACACGATCCCGGTCATCCCGCCCGACCTGCGGCCGCTCGTGCCTCTCGACGGCGGACGCTTTGCGACCTCGGATCTCAACGATCTCTATCGCCGCGTGATCAACCGCAACAACCGCCTCAAGCGCCTGAAGGAGCTCAACGCTCCGGACATCATCATCCGCAACGAGAAACGGATGCTGCAGGAAGCCGTCGACGCGCTGCTCGACAACGGCCGTCGCGGCAAGGCGATCACCGGTCCCAACAAGCGCCCGCTCAAGAGCCTGAGCGACATGCTCAAGGGCAAGGGCGGCCGTTTCCGTCAGAACTTGCTCGGCAAGCGCGTCGATTACTCGGGCCGCTCCGTCATCGTCGTCGGTCCCGAGCTGCGCCTCCATCAGTGCGGTCTGCCGAAGAAGATGGCGCTCGAGCTCTTCAAGCCGTTCATCTACAACAAGCTCGAGGAGCGCGGTTACGTCACGACCATCAAGGCCGCCAAGAAGCTCGTCGAGAAGGAGAAGCCCGAGGTCTGGGACGTGCTCGACGAGGTGATCCGCGAGCATCCCGTGATGCTCAACCGCGCGCCCACGCTGCACCGGCTCGGCATCCAGGCGTTCGAGCCGCTCCTGATCGAGGGCAAGGCGATCCAGCTCCACCCGCTGGTCTGCACCGCGTTCAACGCCGACTTCGACGGCGACCAGATGGCGGTGCACGTGCCGCTCTCGCTCGAGGCCCAGATCGAGGCCCGGGTGCTCATGATGAGCACCAACAACATCCTCTCGCCGGCGCACGGCGGACCGATCGTGGTCCCGTCGCAGGACATCGTCCTCGGCCTCTACTACCTGACCCGCGAGCAGGCCGGATCGAAGGGCGAAGGCCGGGTGTTCTCCGGACCGGAAGAGGTGCGGATCGCGTACGACTCGGGTGAAGCCGAGCTGCACGCGCGCGTGAAGGTCCGCCTCGACAGCGAGCGCGTGGACACGACGGTCGGCCGCGTGTTGCTGCGCGAGGTGCTCCCCGACGAGCTGCCGTTCGAGCGCATCAACCGCGTGCTCGACAAGAAGGCGCTGGGTGCGCTGATCCGCAGCGCGTTCCTGCTGTGCGGCACCAAGAAGACGGTGATCCTCGCCGACCGGCTCAAGGACGTCGGCTACTCGTTCGCGACCCAGGCCGGCATCTCGATCTGCATGTCCGACATGCGAATTCCCAACAGCAAGCCCGCCTTGCTCGGCGCGGCGCAGGAAGAAGTCGAGAAGATCCAGCAGCAGTACACCGACGGTCTCATCACCGACGGTGAGCGCTACAACAAGGTGGTCGACATCTGGGCGCGCGTCTCCGACGAGATCGCCGCCGAGATGATGAAGGAGATCAAGGCGCCGCCCGATCCCGAGACCGGCGAGCCGCCCAAGGATCCGGGGACCGCTGGCTTCAACCCGATCTTCATGATGGCCGACTCGGGCGCCCGCGGTAGCGCCCAGCAGATCCGGCAGCTGGCCGGAATGCGCGGCCTGATGGCGAAGCCGTCGGGCGAGATCATCGAGACGCCCATCACGGCGAACTTCCGTGAGGGTCTCACCGTGGGTCAGTACTTCATCTCGACCCACGGCGCGCGCAAGGGCTTGGCGGACACCGCGCTCAAGACCGCCAACTCCGGCTATCTCACGCGGCGCCTGGTGGACGTGGCCCAGGACGTCGTGGTGGCCGAGGAGGATTGCGGCACCCTCGACGGCATCGAGATGAGCCCGCTGGTCGAAGGCGGCGAGATCATCGAGTCGCTGGGCGATCGCATTCTCGGTCGCTTCGCGCTTCGCGACATCGTCGATCCGTACACCGGGGAAATTCTGGTCGCCGCCAACGCCGAGATCAACGAGTCCCTCGTGGAGCGAATCGAGCAGGCGGGCATCGAGAAGGTGCTGATCCGCAGCGTGCTCACGTGCCGTTCGCGGCGCGGGATCTGCCGCATGTGCTACGGCCGCGACCTCGCTCGCGGTCTACCGGTCAGCCTCGGCGAGGCAGTTGGAGTCATCGCCGCGCAGTCGATCGGTGAGCCGGGCACGCAGCTCACGATGCGCACCTTCCACATCGGCGGTATGGCCAGCCGGCGCGCGGAGCAGAGCACGCTCGAGGGCCGCACCGACGGAATCGTCAAGCTCGAGCGGTCGCACGTGGTCGTGAACCGCGAGGGCCACGACATCGTCATGAGCCGGAACGGCGAGATCATCATCCGTGACGAGAACGGCCGCGAGCGCGAGAAGTATCCGCTCACCTACGGCGCGCGGCTCAAGGTGAAAGAGGGCACGCGGGTCAAGAAGGGCACGCTGCTCGCCGAATGGGACCCGTTCACCAACCCGATCCTCTCCGAGGTCGGCGGTATCGTGAAATTCGGCGACGTGGTCGAGAGCGTCACGATGCGCGAGCAGGTCGACGAGGTCACCGGCTTCTCGAGCAAGGTGATCATCGAGAGCCGCGACGCCGAGCTCCGGCCGCGCGTCTCCATCAAGGACTTGAACGACACCAAGCGCACCCTGCCGGTACCCGGCACGGCGCGCGAGGCGCGCTACCTGCTGCCGGTGGGCGCCATCATCACCAAGGTCGAGGGCGACGAGGTCCAGGCCGGCGACATCATCGCCAAAATCCCGCGCGAGACCGCCAAGACCAAGGACATCACCGGTGGTCTGCCGCGCGTGGCCGAGCTCTTCGAGGCCCGCCGCCCCAAGGAGGTCGCGTTCATCAGCGACATCGACGGCACGGTGAGCTTCGGCCGCGACACCAAGGGCAAGCGCAAGGTGGTGGTCACGCCGCCCGAGGATCGCGGCGAGGCGGCCGAGTACCTGATCCCGCGCGGTAAGTACATTCGCGTACAGGAAGGTGATTTTGTCCGGGCCGGCGACGTGCTCATGGACGGCTCGCCCAATCCGCACGACATCCTGCGGGTCAAGGGCGAGAAGGAGCTCATGAAGTTCCTGGTGGACGAAGTGCAGGAGGTCTACCGGCTGCAGGGCGTGCGCATCAACGACAAGCACATCGAGACCATCGTGCGCCAGATGCTTCGCCGGGTGCGCGTCACCGACGTGGGTGATACCGACTTCATCATCGGCGAGCAGGTGGAAAAACACGAGTTCCAGGACGTGAACGCGCTGGTCATCTCGAAGGGCGGACGGCCTGCGACCGGCGAGCCGCTGCTGCTCGGCATCACCAAGGCGTCGCTCTCGACCGAGAGCTTCATCAGCGCCGCGAGCTTCCAGGAGACCACCAAGGTGCTCACCGAGGCGGCGATCGTCGGTAAGATCGACCACCTCCGCGGCCTCAAGGAAAACGTGATCATGGGCCGGTTGATTCCGGCGGGAACGGGACTGCCCAGCTACGGTGCCCGGAAGATCGACGTGGACGTCGACGGGAACGACGAGGAGATCGCGTACGCCCCGCTCACCGCGACCGCCGTGGTGGCCCATCACGACGGTTTGCCGTCCAGCGCCGAGGGTGGCTGAGCCGGCACCGGCGGGGTTAGCTTGACGTGGCCTGGCGCATGGAATAGATAAAGCCTTTTGACGCACGGATCGACGACGCACCGCGTAATGGACGCGTGCTTTCGACGCGTCCCGGGGTGGCGTCGCCCGCAGTCGAAGTCCTGGAGCAGAGACCACGATGCCGACGATCAACCAACTGGTCCGCCGCGGCCGCAAGAAGGTCAAGAACCGCACGGCGGCCCCCGCGCTCAAGAGCTGCCCGCAGGTGCGTGGCGTGTGCTTGCGCGTGTACACCTCGACGCCCAAGAAGCCCAACTCGGCGCTTCGCAAGGTGGCGCGCGTGCGGCTGACCAACGGCATGGAAGTGACCACGTACATCCCGGGCATCGGCCACAACCTGCAGGAGCACTCGGTGGTGCTGATTCGCGGTGGCCGCGTCAAGGATCTGCCGGGCGTCCGGTACCACATCATTCGAGGAACGCAGGACTCGCTGGGTGTCAGCGATCGACGGCAAGGTCGCTCCAAGTACGGGGCCAAGCGGCCCAAGTAAGGCGCGAGCCTTTCAGCGACCAAGTAGCCAAATAGATAGACCGTCGAGCCGACCGAGGATCTGGACATGCCGAGACGACGCGAGATCGACAAACGCGAAGCCACGCCGGACCCGAAGTACGGCGACGACATGGTGGCGAAGTTCGTGAACGTCATCATGCGCGACGGCAAGAAGAGCACCGCGCAATTGATCTTCTACGGCGCGCTGGAGCGGATGCAGGAGCAGACCGGCGAGGAGCCGCTGGCGCTCTTCCGGAAGGCGGTCGATCGGTCGAAGCCGCAGCTCGAGGTCAAGTCGAGGCGGGTCGGCGGATCGACGTACCAGGTGCCCATCCCGGTTCGCGACGCCCGCCAGGTGGCGCTCGCCAGCCGCTGGCTGGTGCAGTACGCGCGCGAGCGCCACGAGAAGTCGATGGAGGAGCGTCTGGCCGGCGAGCTGATCGACGCGGCCAACGGGCGCGGCGCCACCATCAAGAAGCGCGAGGACACGCACCGGATGGCGGAAGCGAACAAGGCGTTCGCGCACTACCGGTGGTGATCGTGGGGCAATCGTTGGTTCGAGCGTCGGTGGTCAGAGGGGGCAGGTTGGTTCGTCATGCCGCGCACGGTGCCGCTATCTCGAACCCGAAACATCGGAATCATGGCGCACATCGACGCGGGGAAGACCACCACGACCGAGCGAATCCTTTACTACACCGGGGTCTCGCACAAGATGGGTGAAGTCCATGACGGCGCCGCCGTCATGGACTGGATGGAGCAGGAGCAGGAACGCGGAATCACGATCACGTCGGCGGCCACGACCTGCTTCTGGAAGGAACACCGAGTCAACATCATCGATACCCCAGGCCACGTCGACTTCACCGCGGAGGTGGAGCGGAGCCTGCGGGTCCTGGACGGTGCGATCGCCGTGTTTTGTGCCGTCGGCGGCGTGGAGCCTCAGTCGGAAACCGTGTGGCGGCAGGCGGATCATTACGGAGTGCCTCGAATCGCTTTCGTGAACAAGATGGACCGAATCGGCGCAGACCACGAACGAGTCGTCACGATGATGCGTGAGCGTCTATCGGCGCGGCCACTACCGCTCCAGATGCCGATCGGCATCGAGAGCTCGTTCGAGGGTGTGGTCGACTTGATCGGAATGCGCGCCATCCGCTGGGACGACGCGAGCCTCGGCTCGAGCTACCAGGAATCGGACGTCCCGGACGATCTGAGCGACCAGGCCGAGACCATGCGACTCGAGCTGCTCGAGAGCCTCGCCGAGAGCGACGACACGTTCCTCGAGGGATACCTCGAGGGCCGCGCCGCCAGCCCCGACGAGATCATCGCGGCGGTGCGCCGCGCGACCCTCAAGGGCGCCGTGCATCCGGTGCTGATGGGAGCCGCGTTCAAGAACAAGGGAATCCAGCCGCTCCTCGACGGCGTGGTTCGGTACCTGCCGTCACCGGTCGACATTCCCCCGGTGCGCGGACACGCGGTCGGTGCGCCGGTCGGTTCGCCCGCCGACATCGAACGAGCCGCCGACGACAGCGCACCGCTCTCGGCGCTCGCGTTCAAGATCTTCACGGACCCGTTCGTCGGGCATCTCACGTACCTGCGCGTCTACTCGGGGACCCTGACCTCGGGCACCGCGGTGCTCAACGTCAACAAGGGGAAGCGCGAGCGGATGGGCCGGCTGCTCAAGATGCACGCCAACCGCCGCGAGGACGTGAAGGAAGTGTACGCCGGCGACATCGTCGCCGCGGTGGGGCTGCGCGTGACCGCGACCGGCGACACGCTGGCCGACGAGGATGCGCCGCTCTTGCTCGAGTCGATGCACTTCGCGGCGCCGGTCATCTCGCAGGCGATCGAGCCCAAGACCAAGGCGGATCAGGACAAGCTCTCGGCCGCGCTGCAGAAGCTGGTGGCCGAGGACCCGACGTTCCGAGTGCACACCGACGAGGCGACCGGACAGACGCTGATCTCGGGAATGGGCGAGCTGCATCTGGAGGTCTTGGTCGAGCGTCTGCGCCGCGATTTCAGCGTCGGGGTGAACGTCGGCAAGCCGCAGGTGGCATTCCGCGAGACCTTCACCAAGGAAGCGATCGGCGAGGCCCGCCACGTTCGGCAGACCGGCGGACACGGTCAGTACGGGCACGTGAAGCTCGCGATCGTGCCTCTCAAGTCCGGCTCGGGAATCACCTTCGAGAGCAAGGTCACCTCTGGTGCGATCCCCAAGGAATACGTGCCGGCGGTCGAGACCGGCGTGCGGGAAGCGCTCGAGAGCGGGCCGCTCGCCGGCTACCCGGTCGTCGACGTCGGCGTGACGCTGCTCGACGGCAGCTACCATCCGGTCGATTCGTCGGAGCTGGCGTTCAAGATCGCCGCGTCGCTGGCGCTCCGGGATGCGGCGCCCCGGTGCGAGCCGGCCTTGCTCGAGCCGGTCATGAAGCTCGAGGTGGTGGCACCCGAGGAGTTCGTCGGCGTCGTCACCGAGGACGTGAGCTCGCGGCGCGGCCGTCTCGCGGGGATGGAGGCTCGGGCGGGCGCGCAGGTGGTGAGCGCATTCGTGCCGCTGGCCGAGATGTTCGGTTACGCGACCTCGCTGAGGAGCTCGACACAGGGGCGCGCGAGCTTCACCATGCAGTTCTCCCGCTACGAACCGGTGCCGCGCTCGATCGCGGAGCGAATGGTCCATCTCTACGATGCTTGAACGGGAAGAAGCAACGAGCGCCCGGGGTCGGGCGCAGCCGCCGGCGGCGGACGGAACACAGGGGGCTTAGTCATGGGCAAGCAGAAGTTCGATCGGAAGCTTCCTCACGTGAACGTGGGCACGATC
>CAZYWA010000431.1:0-7026 GCA_964650975.1 uncultured bacterium | reverse complement strand
GCGCTTCGCGCGGAGTCGAGGAGCTCGGCGAGTGTCTGCTCGATCCCGCGCGCGAGCACTCCGAGGTCGGGCACCGCGTCCCAGTCGCCGCTCAGCCCGAAGTTGATCTGGCCGTTGTAGGAGAGCACCGCGACGCCCACGCTGGTGGTCCCGACCAGCGGCACGAAGGGAAACGCCTCCAGCATCTCGCCGCCCCGGAAATAGAGCGGAAACTGCGGACCGGGGACGTTGGTGACCACCAGGTTCATCACCCACTGCCGCTCGATCGCGCGCGCGGCGAGCGCCATGATCGTGGGCGGTGCGAAGTCGCTGAGCTGGATGAGCGCGTCGGCGCCCACGGCCTCGCCCGACTGCTTCACGTGCGCCATGTCGTCGTGGATGGAGCGCAGCCGCGCCGCGGGATCGGCCTCGCCCACCGGCAAGTGGGCGAACATCACCGCCACCCGGTTGCCGTAGGTCATGCGCTCCGAGGGATCGCGGACCGAGACCGGCACCGCGGCGCGCATCACCAGGCCATCGATGCGCTCGCCGCGCTCGACGAGGATGTGCCTCAAGCCGCCGGTCACCAGCGCCAGCACCACGTCGTTGACGGTGGAGCCGAAGTGATTCTTGATGACCTTGACGTCCTCGAGCTTGGTGCGCACCACCTGGAAACGGCGGTGCGGGCCGATCGCTTGGCTGAGCGAGGTCTTGGGTGCCACCTCGAGCGCGGCGCCGCCGAAGCTCGCCAGTCCCTTGCCGAGCGCCGTGGCCTGCTCCAGCAGCTTCCGCGGCGTGCGCGTCGCGGCGCGCACCGAGCGAACCATCTCGCCGGGCTTGGTCATGCGCTCGAGGAGCGTCGCGCGCAGCAGCTCGCCTTTGGTCGGCGCGGTCGCGGGGACGAAGCGCTCGGGCTCGGCTGGTTTCGAGTCGCGATCGAGATCCAGGAGCACCGTGGCGAGGTCGACGCCCGACACGCCGTCGATCAGGCAATGGTGGGTCTTCTGGATGATCGCCTTGCGGGCGTCGGGGAGGTCCACCATCCACAGCTCCCACAGCGGCCGCTTGCGGTCGAGCGGGATGCTCATGAGGCGGCCCATGAGCGTCAGCAGCTCCTTCTCGCCGCCAGGTCGCGGCAAGCCGGTGTGACGAACGTGGAAGCGCACGTCGAAGTGGGCGTCGTCGACCCATACCGGGCGCCCCTGCCCGTACGGCACCCACATGAGCTTCTGGCGGAAGCGCGGCACCAGCGTGAGACGCTGCTCGATGTGGGCGTTGATCTGGTCGGGGGCGAGCCCGCCGTCCTCGAAGATCGCCACCGAGCCCACATGCATGTGGGCCACCGGCGACTCGAAGTAGAGAAACGACGTGTCCTGCGGGCTCAAACGCTCGAACTTCGCCATGACGGACCTCGGTGCGCGACGGAAAGGGAGCGGATTCGACGGGCCAGTCAAGCCTCCACGCCTGCCCCGGGCAACTGGTCGCGCGCGTTTGCCACGCTGCGTCATTCGGGAATACCATCGATGGTTTCCGAGGGGGGGCCGAGCGCACCCAGCGCAGGCGTTCAGGAGCGACCAACGATGGATCCCAAGACGATCACCTTGGTGTCGGGCCTTCCGCGATCCGGCACGTCCATGATGATGAAGATGCTCGAGGCCGGCGGGTTGGAGGTCGTGATCGACAACCTCCGCGAGGCCGACGACGACAACCCCAAGGGCTACTACGAGGACCAGCGCTTCAAGCGGCTCAAGGAGGACAACGCCTGGGTCGGAGAGGCGGCCGGCAAGGTGCTCAAGGTCATCTACAACTTCCTGCCCAACCTGCCTTCTCAGTTCCATTACAAGGTGGTGTTCGTGCGCCGCGAGATCGCCGAGGTGCTGGCGTCGCAGAAGAAGATGCTGGAGCGGCGCGGCACCAAGGACGCGGTCTCCGACGAGCAGATGGCGGCCTTCTTCCGCAAGCACCTGGAGAAGATCGAGAAGTGGGTGGCCGAGCAGCCCAACTTCGACGTGCTCTACGTGCACTATCGCGAGGTCCTCAAGGACGCGCGCGGCCACGCGGAGAAGATCAATCGGTTCCTGGGCGGCGGGATGGACGTCGAGAAGATGGCGAACGTCGCCGACCCGAGCCTGTACCGAAATCGAGCCGGCTGAGCACCCGGTCGGCTGTGCCGATCTCGCCCGCGTACCGGCCCGAGCCGCGCTTTCCGGAGCTCGGCGACGGGTTCTTCGACGTCGTCGCCGCGGCGCGCTTTCCGTCGGGGCGGCTGCGCTTCCGCAACCAGCCGTGGGCCGACCGCGTCGGCCTCGGCGCGCTGACCGACGACGAGTGGGCCGCCCATCTGTGGTCCTTCGAGCCGCTGCCCGAAAACCTGCCGCAGCCGCTGGCACTTCGCTACCACGGCCACCAGTTCCAGTCGTACAACCCCAACCTGGGCGACGGCCGCGGGTTCCTGTTCGCTCAGTTCCGCGATCCGCTCGACGGACGACTGCTCGACCTCGGCACCAAGGGCAGCGGCCAGACGCCGTGGTCGCGGGGCGGCGACGGTCGCCTCACGCTGAAGGGCGGCGTGCGCGAGATCCTCGCCACCGAGATGCTCGAGGCGCTCGGGGTCTACACGTCGAAGACCTTCAGTCTCTTCGAGACCGGCGAGGAGCTCGAGCGCGGCGACGAGCCGTCGCCCACGCGATCGTCGGTGCTGGTGCGGCTCAGTCACGGCCACGTCCGTTTCGGCAGCTTTCAGCGTCACGCGTACCACCGCGATCCGGTGCGGCTCCAGAAGCTCCTCGAATTCTCGGTGGAGCACTACGTACCCGAGGCCGCGGCGCCGCCCACCGGCGATCTCGCGGCGTCGTTCGTCCGCGCGGTGAGCGAGCGATCCGCGCGGCTCGCGGCGAGCTGGATGATCGCCGGCTTCGTCCACGGCGTGCTCAACACCGACAACATGAACGTCACCGGTGAGAGCTTCGACTACGGCCCGTGGCGCTTCCTGCCGCGTTACGACCCGCAGTTCGTCGCGGCCTACTTCGACACCGGCGGCCTCTACGCCTACGGACGTCAGCCCGCCGTGGTGGCGTGGAACCTCGAGCAGCTGGCCGCGGCGCTCTCGTCGCTCACCACGGTGCCGGCCCTCGAGGAGGCGCTCGCGACCTTCGAGGAGGTGTTCCGCGCGGAGTATCGGACCCGCTTCCTGGAGCGGCTCGGCGTCGCGCCACGTGGGGACGAAGCCGACGCCGCGCTGATGCGCGCCGCGCTCGGCTTCCTGGCCGAGAGCTACGTCGGCTTCGACCGGTTCTTCTTCGACTGGTACGGCGGATCGGTGAGCGCCGAGCGCGCGTTGGGAGGCAGCGCCGCGCGTCACTACGCCGGACCCAAGTACCAGGAATTCCGCGCGGCGCTCGATCGGATGGCACCGAGCCACCCGGAGCGACTCGCTCAGCCGTATTTCCAGCGCGACGAGCCGTGCTCGATGGTGATCCAGGCGGTCGAGGCGATCTGGGACCCGATCGCGCGCAACGACGATTGGTCGCCGCTCGAGTCCAAGGTGCGCGAGATCCGCGCCATGGGCACGGCCCTGGGACGTCCCCCGGCGGCCGCGTGTCCGCTGGCTCCGGTTTCCGGAAAAGGCGCGTGATCCGGTTCTTCGTCCCCGGACGTCTCTGCCTCTTGGGCGAGCACTCCGACTGGGCCGGCGGTTACCGGCGCCGCGATCCTTCGATCTCGCCCGGGTATTGCCTGGTGGCTGGCACGGACCAGGGGCTCGAGGTGGAGGCCGAGGCGCGCATCCACGAGGTCGCCGTCTCGACCTGGATCGAGGCCGAGCGCCGCTGGCACGAGGAAGTCGTCGAGGACCAGGCCGCGCTGCTCGCCGAGGCCGCCGAGGCCGGCGGATTCCTGAGCTACGCGTTCGGCACCGCGGCGCAGATGGTGGCGCGCCACCGGATCGGCGGCATCTCGCTCCGAGTGACCCGCTCGACGCTGCCGATCCAGAAGGGGCTCTCGTCCTCGGCCGCGATCTGCGTCGCGGTCGTCCGCGCCTTTTCCCGGATCCACGAGCTCGACTTGGGCGTGCGCGAGGAGATGGAGATCGCCTACGAAGGCGAGCGCATGACCGGGTCGGCGTGCGGGCGGATGGACCAGATCTGCGCCTTCGGGAGGCGCGCGACCTTCCTCACGTTCGATGGCGACGATCTTTCGATCGAGCCGCTCGAGGTCAAGAGCGCGCTCCATCTCTTGCTCGTCGACCTGCGCCGCTCCAAGGACACGCGGCGCATCCTGGCCGATCTCAACGCTTGCTTTCCGGCCACGCCCGGCCCGGTGGCCGCGGCGGTGCGCGATGCGCTCGGCGCGCGGAACGCGGCGTTACTGGCGGACGCGCGCGATGCGCTGGTGGAGGGTGACGCGGTGCGCCTCGGCGCGCTCATGACCGAGGCCCAAGCGCGCTTCGACCGCGACGTGGCGCCCGCGTGCGCGGAGCTCGCCGCGCCACGCCTCCACGAGGTGCTCGCGCACCGCGCGGTTCAAGAGCTGGCCTGGGGCGGGAAGGGCGTCGGCTCGCAGGGCGACGGCTGCGCTCAGCTGGTGGCGCGCGGTCCCGCCGAGCGCGAGACCCTGGCTGCGCGCCTCGCCGCCGGCCTCGGCGTCGAGTGCTTCCCGCTCACGCTCGAGCCGGGCGGCGAGTGAGATCGGGAGCTCGCTAGCGCAGCCCACGGTCGAGACCCGCGCCACAATACGCGGCCCAGAGATAGAGCGCCGGAAGCCACATCGGCACGCGGCCCAGATCCGGGTGCAGATAGCGGAAGGCGCCGGTGCCGACGATCGCGCTCTCGACCAGCGGTCCCAGGACGGCGGCGGCCACCGCCAGCGTCACGAAGCCCGCATAGCGCTGCGCCAGCGCCACGGGCAGCCACGCGGCGACCAGCCCGATCGTGAGCAGCACCGGCTGCCGGTGGAAGACCGCGGTGCACGCATAGGCGAGCGCGAACACACCCGTGTGGCCGAGCGCCGTGAGCAGGTTCCCGGCGGGCGCGTATCCGAGACGGAAGCCGACCATCCAGCGGTGCGCCAGCATCAGCGCCACCGCCGCCGCGGCGAACAGAAACGGCACCCACAGCGGCTGGCCCCAGAGCAGCCCGGGCGCGCCGTAGGCGAGCACGCCGTGGGACCAGTGCATCCGGTCGAGCAGCGTGATCGCGGCACCGACCGCGGCCGCCCCTGCGACTTCGCGGTTCAAGGCGAGTGAACCGACCACACGCTGGTGTTGCCGCCCTCGAACCCATCCGCGAACACCCACCCGGGCATGTTGCCGACGAAGTCGAGACTCACGGTACCGCTCACCGTCGCGAAGATCCCCGTCGCGATCTCGTACTGCACGGGGTCGAGCGTCCCGTTGAACGGAATCAGCGACACGCCGCCGAACGGATCCACCAGCCAGGTTCCCGAGAGACGGATGGTGGGGAACTGGGTCACGGTCTGGACGGGATTCTGGTTGTAGAAGAAATCGCCGTCCACGCTGGCTTCGAGCACGAACCCGGTGAACGCACCCGTGGCGGGGTTCACGACGACCGGGCCGGAATTCGATTTGAACCCGATCAGCACGTTCTTCGCGTCGATCGTTCCGATCAAGAACACCCACTCCAGATCCGAGCCCGCCATCGACACGTCGGTCATGGTGAGCTGGTGAGAGACGGTGTCGTAGGTGAAGTCCATGGTGGCACTCGCCTGCACGAAGGTGGTGTCGCTCATCGGGTTGGTGCTGTTTCCGCCGACGGTGATCACGAGGGTGAGATCGCCCTGGTTGATCGCCGCGTTCTTGGGCGTGAGATGAGCGGTCAGGAGCTCGGCGCGGGCCAGCTCCGACGAGGCACCTGTCGCCAGCCACACCGCGACCAGCGCCACCAACCGACGTTTCATGACCTGGAAATTCTATCAGCTGGGGCGGCCCACCGGCTGCGAGGCGGCACCGATCTTGGCACGCTCGAAGCGGGTGAGGCCGTCCCGCTCGTGCGACCAGAGGATTCGCTGCAGGTCCGTCGCCTGGTCGGGATCGAGGAAGTCGAGCCCGCGCGACGCGGTACCGCAGTTGGTGCCCGGCATCGAGATCTCGTCCGGCACCTTCCGCGCTATGGCGGTGAACGGCTCGAGATCCGGGGTGTTGGTGAAGAGGTCCCAGGGCGGCTGGGCGTTCTCGTCGTAGACGCTCATCGGCTCGAGCCCGAGCAAGTGCTCGAACGTCGCGTGCAGGTTCCCCTCGTGGTAGTGGACGTGCGACACGTAGCCGCGCTTCACCCACGGAGAAGCGAAGAGCAGGATCGAGCGGTGCGCGTCGACGTGATCGACCCCCTGCTGCGGATCGTCCTCGATCACCACCACCAGCGAGGATTCCCAGTAGCTCGAGTGGCTCAGCCAGTCGAGCAGCTTGCCGGTCGCGAAGTCGTTGTCGGCGACCATCGAGCGCGGCGTGGGGTTCGGGAACGAGCAGCCCTCGGTGTGGTCGTCGGGGAGGCCCATGTAGACCACCCGCGGGAGTCCGTCACGTTCCCACTCGTCGATGCGCTCGTCGATCTTGGCCTCGTCCTTGGACGTGAGCCAGAAGAGCGGCGGGTCCTTGGGCCCCCAGTGGACGTGCTCGTGATCGAGGATCAAGAGACCCGGACCGAGCCCGGCCTGATCGCCGTAGGACTTGAACGGGATGTTCGCGGCCAAGAGCGCCTGGAACAGGAACTTCTTCTTCGGCCACTCGGAGGCGTTCGCGAACTGCTCGAGGTCGCTCGAGATGCCGCGATCGCCGAACCAGTTCTTCTCGGTGAACACGTTCGAGATGGTGCCGGTGGTGATCGCGTGACCTTGCACCGAGGCCTCGGCGTTCGAGTAGTAGTTGTCGCCGCTCGCGAAGCGGGTGACGAGCGCGTGGAGATTCGGCGTGACGTCGCCGCAGTAGAGGCAGTTCGAGGCCACGCCGTCCGCGCCGCCGAAGTCCCCGAGCAGCGCGTCGTAGGTCTTGTTCTCGCGCATCACGAAGAGAACGTGCTGGATGGGAGTCGCGCC
>CAZYWA010000430.1:0-7027 GCA_964650975.1 uncultured bacterium | reverse complement strand
TCGAACTGGTACTCGGGCCGCGTGGCCCACGCGTTGGGAAACGTCGCCGCCGGGGCGCAGCGCTTGGTGATCGATCGCAGCACCGCGCCGCGCGTCTCGAAGGCGCCGATGAAGTAGTTGCGGATCAGGTCCACGAGCAGGTACCGGTCCCCTTTCGATATGAGCGCCGCGAGCTCCGCGGGCGAGCCCGGAACCGGGTCGACGGCGCCGACTCCCGCCCACACCTCGCTGACATAGGGAGAAGTGCTGATGTGTCGAGTAGACCCGCGCTCTCGCATCCAGTCGACCGCCGCGCGGTAGCCGGGCTCGGCCGCGCGCGCTTCGCGCGCGGCGCGCGCGGTGAGCAGCGCGATTGCGGCACAGAGCGCCGCGAGCCACGCGATCCCCAAACCCCGGGAAAATAGTCCCGTCGCCGGCGGCTGTCCACGATCCGCGTCCTCGTTTGGTGGATCCGTTCGTTCGCTGGCCACCGAGGGACCGGTGGCCCTCCAACCGGAGCCGCGGGGATGCGGTTCAGGTGGCGCGAGCGCCGCGAGCGCAGCTGCCGCGCCCTCGGCCACCACCCAGCCCATCGCCGGGACGAAGAAGGACGCGTAGCGCCCCAGCGGGGCCGTGACCGACAGGAACACGATCGATCCGGCGAGCCAGCTGAGCGCTAGCCAGCGCGCGGGCCGCTCCTCGTCGTGGATGCGGATGGCGCGCACGAGCGTCGCCGCGGCGGCGGCCATCACGACCGCCTGAGAGAGCCACGAGCCGGCGAGCGCGCGGAACAGCACTGGATAGCTCGCGAGGTTCGCGAGCGTCGATGCATGCACGTAGGCCGCCTTCGCGTAGTGGTGGTTGGCGAAGATGCCGAGCACCTGAAGCACGTAGCTGCGCAGGTCGGGAGCGATGCCGTGGGATCGTCCGACGAGCAGCGCCAGGTAGTAGGGCAGCTCGCAGAGCGCCGGCGGCACGATGGCGCTCGCGGCGATCGTGACGGCGCGTTTGGTGCGCTCGGCGAGTCCGCGTCCCGCCGCCAGCGATCCGGGTGCCAGCTCCCATCCGAGCAGGAACCCGATCACCAGGAAGTCCCGGGTCTGCACCGTGAACGCGATCCCGGCCACGGCGCCGGCCAGCGCGCACCAGGAGAGCCGGGATCCGTGACGTCGGGCGCGAACGTATGCCCAGAAGGCGAGCACCGCGAAGAGCGCACCATCCGCATCGGCCAGCCCTTCGCGCGAGAGGCGCACCGAGAGCGGATCGACCGCGAGCCACAGCGCCGCCACGATCGCCATCCACGCTCGATGGGGCGAATCGCGGGCGGCGGAGCGCACCAAACCCGCGAGTGCCAGGATCGCGAGCGTTCCCGCCAGCGCGGAAACCAGCGGTCCCGCCCACACCACGGGCCCGACGAACGCCATCGCGAGCGCCAGCAACGCCATGTGTCCTGGACGGCCGAAGCGCGGCGGAATTCCGCCGACCTCGCGGGCGAATCGGGCTCGTTCGGCCTGCCAGGTCCAGAGATCGCCACCGCCGCGTGCCTCGGCGAGCTTGAGTGCGAAGCTGGTGCGGGCGAAGTGCAGGGTGTCGCGGAGCCAAACCGATTCGAGGTGGTGAATCGCGTCGTCCCAGAGAAAGGGCGAGGCCTGCTCGATGCGACCCAAGCGCAGCCAGCCGCCGAGCGCGACCACGGCGAGGAGCGCCACGACGGGCGCCACATGCCGTGATGCGCCGGGAGGGCTCGGCGTCGTCACGGCGAGCCGCGGGGCGCCGGTGGCGGAGGAGGTAGCAGCGGTTCCTGACTCACGCAGCGTGCGAGATCGTAGACGCGGATCTGAAACGCGCGCCGCTCGGGCCTGGGGAGCGCCAGCGTCTCGAAGAACGGCCGGTAGTTGAGCTCGAGGTCGTGAACACGGCTCGCGCCGAACGGATTGGAAACGATCTCCGGCGGTCCGCACGCTTGCTCGACGGTCCGGAAGAAGTGCTGTTCGTCGGGGAAGCCCTTGCCGTCGATGCTCATGAAATCGACCAGCGAATCGATCACGGCGTAACGAGTGCCGCGCGCGACCAGCGCTTGTGCCGCCTCCAATGCCGACTCGCCCTTGGGAACGACGTCGGTGGATCCCATTCCGGCCAGAGCCCAGGAGAGCGGTGGGGTGGTGGTGACGTGCCGCACCCGGCCGCCTGAGCTGGACACGCTCGCGCGGTAGCCGTTCTCCTCGGCGATCCTGGGAAACGTGCGAACGCTGGTATCCGCGAGAGCCGCCGCGAGAATCACCGGCAAGATCCAGACGCGGAGCGCGGCGTCCGGCCGCAGCGCTCGCTCCTCGATCCAGCCGAGCCCAGCGGCCGCGAGAACCGGCGCCAGCGCGAAGCTGGTGGCACCGTAGCGGAGCAATGGAATCGTCAGCGAGTAGAAGACGACCGGAAGCACGAACACGGCGATCAGCGTGCCCGTGACGTCGGCGACCCGGGCGAGGTCCGCGTCGGCCGCGGCTCGTTCGGCCCGCCGCGACCAGGCGACGGCTCGCGCCAATCCGGCGACGGCCAGCATCGGCACGACGATCCCCGACAGGTACCAGAGCGCATACGGGTAAGTGAGCAGATTCTGCAGGTGAAACCGCACCAAGCTGCCCGCGTAGCCGAGCCCTTCGGGTGCCAGCACGAACAGCACTTGCTCGAGGTACGTCTTGGGCTGTACGGCGATGCCGCGGTTCTTCGCGGCCAGCATGAGCAGGTAATAGGGGAGCTCGGCGAGCAGCATCATCGCGGCGATCCCGGCGCCGATCCGGATCACGCGTCCCCAGGCGCGCTTGCGGAACGAAGGCGACCGGCCGAGCGTCACCAGCTCCGAGATCCCGAACACACCGGCCAGGACCGCGAACCGGAAGTGCACCAGCATTCCCGTGCCCAGCACCAGGCCGAGCGTGAGCGCGCCGCGCCACGGGCGGTGCGGGTTGGCCACGAGCGCCGCGCGGCTGCGCGCGTGCACCAGCAACGCAGCGAAGAGCACCAGCGTCAGCAGCGCCTCGCTGAAGCCCTCGATCGAGTAGAGAACGTGGCCGCCGCTCGCGGCGAGGATCGCGGCCGCGCGCAAGCCGGCCGACGTCCCCCACAGCCGGCGAGCCAGCAGGAACGCGAGCGGGATCGTGAGCGTGCCCGCGATCGCGGAGGTGAGCGGCACCGCCCAGAGGCCTGCCGCAGCGATGCCGAGTGGTCGGTTGAGCTCGTAAGTCGCGAGAGCCGCCAGATCGTGGAGCGGTCGGCCGAACGTGGGGGGCACACCTCGTACGACGTGACGGAAATGCGCGACCTCGTCCGCGACGCGGAAGACGTCTTGGCCCGTGCGGCGCTCCTCGCAGAGATGAACGACGGCTTGCTCGATGGCCTCGACGATGCCGTCGAGGTACTGGACCTCGAGGTGGATGACCGCGTCGTCCCAGAGATAGAGCGGGCTCGTGTTCTCGAGCACCAGCTTCACGCGGATCGCGCCGCCGAAGACGACGCAGGCTCCCAGCGCGATCGCGACCACCCACCGCGAGGGCTCTCGGTGGGGCGCCGGGCGAGAGGCGTCCATCGGCTGAACCTCAGTCGTACGAGCCGGCGGGCGCGCGAGCCGAGGGAGGCGCTTCCGGTGTCGGCGGAGTGCCGCCCTCGGGCGGGGGCTCGACCGGCCGGGCGAGGGCGGCGAGCGGGTAGATGCGAATGGTGCCGGCGCGCTCGCGCTCGCGGCCCCGCAGGTACGCGAGCGTCGTGGGAAACGAGAAGTTGTACTCGAACGGAAAGAGGATCGACGCCGCTGCCGCACTCGGGAACGTGAGCGGCTCGGGCACCGCTTGCTCGAACGAATCGAGGGTGTCGTCGATGCCGTGATCGCGGCTGCGCAGCACGGCACCGATCGCGTCGACCACGTACAAGGCACAGCCCTTTTCCCAGGCGGTGTGCAGATCGTCGCCGCTCTTGGGTGGCATCCGCGCTCGATCCAGGTCGAAGTCCAGGTAGACGGCGTCCACGTAAGGATCGGTGGCGACGACGCACCGCACGCCCGAGCTGCGAACCGCGGCCATCGCGTCGCGATGACCGCTGGTCCAGCCGATCGGCGCCACCGCGAACGGCACCGCGGTCGCGATCAGCGCGCCGCTCGCCAGCCAGCTGCCGCTGGGACCGAGCCGCCGTCGCACCGATTCGGGCCAGCGCATCGGGTCGAGGGCCCAGCCGGCGAGCAGCGCCGCGGCGGGAAGGGTGATCGCGGCGTAGCGCGCCCCCGCGGCCGTGAGACTCGCCGGCACCAGTGGTAACCACAGCCATAGCGCGATGCTGCGCTCGGTGCGGCCACCGCGCCGCCACGCTCCCACCAGGCCCGCGATCACCGCGAGAGCCAGGCCCGGCCCCAGCAGCCGGCCGTAGAGAAACGGATAGGTCGGCAGGTTTTCCGGTCGAAAGCCGGAGATCGCGACTCCCTGCTCGTAGTGCTTGAGCAGCCGCTCGACGTGCGTGGGAAACGGCAGCGTGCGCTGGAAATGCGCGAGCGCCAGCATCGCGAGGTAGTAGGGCAACTCGGCGAGCATCTGCAACAGCGCGACCGGAGTACCGATCGTCGCCAGCGCTTGCGCCGCCGCCGTGCGCCGGTCGCGGCGGACCGTGCGCAGCAGTCCGTAGGCGACGAGGATCGGCACCAGCGAGAGCGGTAACAGCCGGTCCTGAACCAGGCACGCGAGTCCCCACGAGATCCCGCCGAGCGTGATCCGGTGAGCTCGCGGACGGCGGTCACATTCCGCGAGCAAGAGCGCCATCGAAGCGGTCGCGAACACCAGGCTCGCCGACTCGGCGAACGCCATCCGGCTGTACGCGACGTGCCATCCGCAGAGCGCCAGCGCGGTGCCGGCCAGCGCTCCGGGTCGAGCGCCCCACAGCCGGCAGCCGAGCGCGGTCACGAGGACGGTCGTCAGCACGCCGGCAATCGCGGAGACCAACGCTCCCGACCAGTCGGCACCGTGCGTGTAATGGAGCGCGACGGCCACCAGCGCCGCGAAGCCCGGGCGCGGAAAGAAGAGCGGAATCCCCTGGGTCTCGGCGTGGAGCGCCGCCAGCTCCGGATCGATCCGCCACACGTCCTCGCCGGTGCGGCGCTCGGTGAGCCAGCGCTCGGCGCTGCGCGCCAGCGCTTCGCTGCCGGTCTCGAGCCAGCGGCCCTCGAGCAGATGGATGCCGTCGTCCCACACGAACGGGCCCGCGTCGCGAAGCCCCGCGAAGCGCGGCGCGACGGCGAGCACCGTCACCAGCGCGATCGCTCCGGCGATCGACCAGGGCCGCCGATCGCCGTCGATTGGGGGCTCAACGCGCACGGCGCGGACCTTACCAGCATTGGAGATCGCGGCGAATGGCATTACCTCACCGCGGCGGGAGACGCGGTGTCATCGGGAAAGCTTCGAGTGGGCATGATCGGCGTGGGTGACATCACCATGCTGCACGCGCCCGCGTACCGCGATTTCGCGGGCGCCGAGCTGGCGGCACTCTGCGACCGGAACGAGGTGCTGCTCGCGCGGCGAGCCGCGGAGTGGGGCGTTTCGCGCACGGCCACCGATTTCCGCGAGCTGCTGCGCGATCCGGACATCGACCTGATCGAGGTCAACACACCGCATCACGTGCACCGGCCCATCGTGGTGGCGGCGCTCGAAGCGGGGAAGCACGTCTCCTGTCAGAAGCCGATGACCGTCACGATCGCCGACGGCGAGGCGATGCTCGCCGCCGCGCGCGCCAGCACCGCTCGCTTCCGCGTGCTCGAGAACTTCGTCTTCTACCCGCCTTACGTGAAGGCCAAGGAGCTGCTCGACGCCGGCGAGATCGGCGAGCCGCTCACCATCCGTTTCAAGCTCGGCACCGGTCTCTTCGGCTCGCGAGCGCTGCCGCTCGAGACCGAGCTCTGGCACCTGATGGAGACCGACAAGGGCATGGGGCCCGCGGTCTTCGACGACGGCTACCACAAGCTGTCGCTGGCGGTGCATTTCCTGGGCGCGATCGGCGGCGTGAAGGGCTACATCGATCGTACGTTTCACTACGCCGACGAGCCGGCGCAGCTCACGTGGCGCTATCGCGACCGGCCGGCGCTCGGCATCTTCGACATCGCGTTCACGCCCAACCTGCACACCCGCTCCAAGTACTTCCCGGCCGACGAGCGAGTCGAGATCACCGGCTCCCGCGGCCGCATCCTGCTCGGCTGCTGCACCGGACGGATCGTCGACGAGGCGCCGCTGGTTCTCGAGCGCGGCGGCCGCCGCACGCTGTTCGACGATCTGGAGACCGACTGGCAATCGAGCTTCACCGCCGGAATCCGCGATTTTCCCGCGGCGATCCGCGAAGGCAGGCTGTGCGACCTGACCGGCGAACGCGCGCTCGAGGTGCTGCGGTTCGCGTTCGCCGCGATCCTGGCCGCGAAGCGCGGCGCCGAGGTGCGGCCGGAGGAGGTGACCGACGCCGCGGTCGCGGAGGAGCTGGTGGTACGCGGCGAGGCGGATTCGTGAGCGCGCGAGCGGGGCGCTGGACGGAGCGCGGGATCGACGCGCTGCTGACGCGCGTTGCACGAGCGGCACTCTTCCAGGCGCGGGCGCTCGCCTCGCTCGAGCCGAATCGGATCGTGGCGCGCCTCTCCTGGATCGAGCGACTCGCGCTCTGGCTCGGCCGCGACGCCCGATCCCTGGCGCCGCTGCGTGAGGTCCGCGAGCTGATCGCCGGTGATCCCCGGGCGCTGCGTGCGCTCCGGAACATGCTGCTCGGCGCTCGCGACGGACAGGCCGTGTCGGTGCTCAGAGGCGCGCTGCGCTATCACCTGCTGCCACGCTCGTTCCTGCCGAGCGACGTCGGCGCGCCGCCGCGTCCCCGGTCGCACCGCATGCGGAATCCGATCCGCGTCGGGCTCGCGGGAAGCGGTGCCAAGGTGGAGGCGCTCCGCGAGGCCTATCGCGACGCGGGCGCCGCCAGCGTGGAGTGTTTCGACGGCGCGCCGGGATTTGGTTGGCTCCGGTTCCTGGATCGCGTGGATGCGGTG
>CAZYWA010000429.1:0-7042 GCA_964650975.1 uncultured bacterium | reverse complement strand
TCCACTTCCCGGTCGAGGCGTTCCTGCCCGAGGTCTACGTGCCCGACGCCGGCGAGCGGGTGATCGCCTATCGCCAGATCGCGCGGGCGCGCGGCGACGCGGAGCTCGACGAGATCCGCTGGGAATGGATCGACCGGTTCGGGAAGCTGCCGACGCAGGCCGAGAATTTGTTCCTGCTGATGGCCGTCAAAGGCGATCTGCGGCGCGCGGGCGCCACCTTCGCGCGCCAGGACAAGATGTCGATCTCGGTCCGGTTCCACGAGCAGGCGCGGATCGAGCCCCAGCGGCTGGTGGAGGTCGTGGGCCGCCGCAAGGGCCAGGTTCCAGGCGAGGTCCACGTGCACACCGACGGCCACGTCTCGCTCAAGACCGGCGGTGCCGGCTGGCCTGACAGCGCCGCCGTGTTGCGCCAGTTTCTGGGCGAGCTGACCGGCGAGAAGCCGGCCGGCAAAGGCGCACCGGCCGCCAGACCGGCGGCGCCCGCCGGCGCACCGAGCCCGGCTCGCCGCGCGCCCGAGCCCGAGCCTTCATCCGCATTCGACGCTGCGTGGGACCCAGGGGGTGATTCGTGAGTCGTGCTTCCAGAACCATCGAGGCGACGAGCCTCGCCGCGGTGCTCGCGGCCAGCCTCGCTCTCGGCGCAGCCGTCGCGGAGGCCGCGACCGGCACCGTGATCGAGCGCATCGCCGCCACGGTCGGACGCGAGCCGATCACCCTGAGCGAGGTGCAGCGCAGCGCCGAGATCGTGGAGAAGGCGCAGGGCCACAACGGTCCGATCACCGACGAGATGCTGGGGCGCGAGCTCGACGCCCTGATCGAGCGGGAGATCCTGCGCCAGCACATGAAGAAGGTCGGCATCAGCGTCAGCGACGCCGAGGTGGACGACGCGCTCGATGCGATGCTGGCGCGCGCCGGCTTGAAATCGGACCAGGTCGACCAGTTGCTCGAGCGCCAGGGTCTCTCGAAGGACGAGTATCGCGACCGGCTGCGCGCCGAGCTCGAGCGGCGCCGCGTGGTCGACGTCGAGGTGCGGCCGCGGGTGGTCGTCGAGGACAGCGACATCCAGCGCTACTACGACGACAACCAGGCGACGCTGTCTGTGGCCGAGCGCGTCCACATCCGCGACATCTACCTGCCCTATCCGCCGCTCGCCTCCGCCGAGGACAAGGCGGCCACGCTCGCCAAGGCACGCGAGCTCAAGTCGAGCGCCGCCTCGGGCAGCGTGTCGTTCGAGGATCTCGCCAAGCGCAACTCGAAGGGACCGGGCGCCGACGACGGCGGAGACCTCGGTGTGTTCGAGAAAGGAAAGCTCAGGCCCGAGCTCGAAGAGGTCGCGTTCGCGCTCAAGCCCGGCGATGTCGGCGGTCCGGTGGAATCGGGCGGCGGCGTGCACGTGATCCAGCTGGTCGAGAAGCATGCCGGCGGCGCGCCACCGCTCGACGAGGTGAAATCCGACATCCGCGAGAAGCTCCTGTCGTCGGCGCTCGAGCGAACCTACAAGCGCTGGTACGAGCGGCTGCTCGAGGAGTCGCACGTCGAGCGGCGGGTGCAGCTTCCCAGCGAGTTCACGCAGGGACCGTCGGGACCGATCCTGCCGCCCAGCACGCACACCGGCGACGCGTCGTCGCCGGATGCCGCATCAGCCCCGGAGGCCACGCCGGCGCCGGACGCACGACCGACGGAGCCGGCCCCTCCGTCGGCCCCGTCCTCGTCGGCCGGGACCGGCGACGCGATCCCTTGAGCCTCGAGCGCGCGCCTCTGGCGCGGGCCCTTTTCAGCAGCCACTACCGGAAGATCGATTCCCACGCGCCTGGCTTGAAGCCGACGGCCCGCGGCTCGCCGTCGATCTCGAGCACCGGCCGCTTGATGAGCATCGGATCGGCCGCGAACGCCTCGACCCAGCGCGCGTCGGGCCACGACTCCTTCTCGGCGCCGAGCGCGCGGTAAGACCCGCCGCTCACGTTCCGTAGCGCCTTCGCGGAGAGTGTCTTCGCCCACGCCGCCACGCGCTTCGCGGAAGGCGGCTCGGCGCGCAGATCGACCCATTCGTGGGCGATCCCGCGCTCGGTCAGCCAGGCGCGCGCCTTGCGGCACGTGTCACACGTGGGAATCCCGGAAACGGTGACCTTCATCGAAGTCCTTTCGCGATCTCGCGAGCGCCGATCACCCGCCAGCGTCGGCGCGATACTCGGCCAGCCCATCGCCGGCCGAGCCGAGCAGTGGCTGATCGACGCCCTTCAGATACTGGTCGAGAAACGCCGTGCCGTAATCGACGATGAGCTGCGCGTTGGGGTCGCGGCTCAGGCAATCCGCGACCTTCGGCGCCGACACGCACGCGGTGTTGGTCCACTCGAAATGGGTGGCGGCGCGTAGATCCGCGAAGTACTTGGGCGGATTCGAGAGCGCGTAGGCGCCGGTCGGTACTGCCACGAACGGAGTGACGCCCACGTCGAGCGTTCCGCCCTGGTACATGACCGGGACGTGAACCGCGGGGATGGTTCCCTGGATCAAGAACGGCTGGATGTAGGGCGAGAGCAAGAGCGCCGCGCGGAACCGGTCGTCCTTCCAGCTCGACCAGCCGCCGGTGAGCGCGGTGCCGGTGTAGCCGCCCAGCGAATGACCGGCGATCGCGACGTGCTTCGCGTCGATCGAGACGGCGTAGCCCGGATCGTCGAGCAGGAACGCGAGCAGCGTCTCGACGTCCTGCTTGCGGCCGATGTAGCTCTGGTCAGTGAAGCGATCGGGCGCGGTGAAGGGCGGCTCGCTGGCGGTGTCGGGGCCACGCGAGGGGCCGCCGTCGACGCTGCAGAGCGCATCGGCGTGATCGGGGGCCGCGACGATGTAGCCGTGTCGCGCCAGCTCTTCGGTCAAGACGATCGACTGGGTGCCGCAGCCGCCGTCGCCGTGCGAGAAGATCACCAGGGGAAAGCGCGCGCACCGGGCGAGGCCGGCGTTCTGCGCGACGCTGCCGACGATCCCGACCGCGCCCGGGTAAGCGAAGGTCGAGGCCGTCGCCGTCGTCGGGTACCAGAGCGCGGCCTTCAGGCCGCCGGTGTATTCGATCACCTGAAATCCGACGTCGAGCACCGCCGAGCAGCTCCCGCCGCCGCTCGACGATCCGCAGCCGGCCGCCACGGACACGAGAGCCACCAAGGCGGCGAGCCGGGCGCTGCGCGCGCCCGCTCTGCGACCCGCCAGCGACGCGAGGCGCGAGTCCCTGGCTTCGCCGGCGCGCATGGTCTAGACCTCCGCGTTCCCCGAACACCGTATCGCGAACATGCTGGAAGCCCTACTCGCCACCTTCGCGCTCGTCGCGGCGAGCGAGATGGGCGACAAGACGCAGATCCTGGCGTTCTCGCTGGCGACGCGCTACCGCAAGCCGGGCGCGGTACTGGCCGGGATCGCGGTCTCGACGGTCGCGCTCAACCTGCTCGCGTCGACGATCGGCGTGTGGCTCGCGAGCCGCGTGCCGCCGCGAGGGCTGGCGCTGGCGATCGCGGCGCTCTTCCTGGGCTTCGGGATCTGGACGCTCCGAGGTCAGGACGAGGAGCAGGCGAGCGCAGGCTCCGCGTCGAGCCGCGGCGCCTTCCTCACCACGGCCGGGCTCTTCTTCGTGGCCGAGTTGGGCGACAAGACGCAGGTCGCGGCGGTCGCGCTGGCCGCCCAGTACCACTCCGTCGTGGCGGTCACGACGGGCGCGACCCTCGGCATGCTGGTGGCCGACGGTCTCGCCGTGCTGCTCGGAGAACGGCTCGCCGGCCGGATCCCGATGCGTCGGGTCCGGCAGGGAACTGCGGCGCTATTTATTGCATTTGCGGCGATCGCCCTCTATCGAGCGCTTGCCGGCTGAAGGCCCGCGATGCGGGTCACGCCGCGAGGCGAGTCGGTACCGCGGCCGAGGGCACCACACGCACCCGGCGACCGGCTAGCGCACCCTGGAAGCGCACGGCACCCGAGTTCACGAGCGCGCCAACCGCCGAGGCCACCGCGGCGTCGTCGTCCGTCAGCACGGCGCCCAGGGCCTGCACCAGCTCCATCAGGGTCAGCGTGCGAGTCGTCGTCGAAGTCGAGCGTTCCATGACCATTCCCCCACCGCAGGCTCGAGCAACCTGAACCCGAGATTGTTTCGTTCGAATGTTGTTTGGACGTTCCAGCCAGCGAGATGTTCGATCTACGGTCTCTCTTCTCGTTCGCACGTTTCATACCGAATCGAACGTCACGCCGCGCGCGGGTCGCCACCGCCGTTTGGCCTCGTGGCCGCGCTCCCCCGAATTGCTTTCATTTCAGGTAGCTCTGCGACCTAACCGAGAAATAACTCGAGCTCCGAAAAGCGCGCGTCGGCTGCCCAACCGCCAACCCGAGGTGCGGCAGAATCGACAATGGGTGCGAACTGACCCACAACCGACTTCAACGTGGTCCGCTGGAGCGACGAAGCCCCCGCCCGATCCCGGGCGGGGGCTTCGCGGTGGGAGAAGAGCGGGCGAGATCAGCCGTCGAAGTAGAGCGTGAATTCGTAGGGATGCGGCCGCATGCTGACCGGCTGCACTTCCTTCTCACGCTTGTACTCGATCCAGGTGCTGATGACGTCCTCGGTGAACACGTCACCCTTCAAGAGGAACTCGTGGTCCCCCTCGAGGTTCTTGAGCGCCTGGTCGAGCGAGCCCGGCATGGTCGGGACGTTCGACAGTTCCTCGGGCGACAGCGCGTAGATGTCCTTGTCGAGCGGCTCGCCTGGATCGAGCTTCTTCTCGATGCCGTCGAGACCCGCCATCATCATCGCCGAGAACGCCAGGTAGCCGTTGCACGTGGGATCCGGGAACCGCACCTCGATGCGCTTCGCCTTGGGGCTCTGCGAGTACATCGGGATGCGCACCGAGGCCGAGCGGTTACGGCTCGAGTACGCGAGGTTGACCGGCGCCTCGAATCCCGGCACCAGACGCTTGTAGGAATTGGTTCCCGGGTTGGTAAACGCGGCCAGCGCCTTGGCGTGCTTCAGGATGCCGCCGATGTAGTGCAGCGCCAGCTGGCTCATGCCCGCGTACTCGTCGCCGGCGAAGAGCGGCTTGCCGCCCTTCCAGATCGACTGGTGGCAGTGCATGCCGGTGCCGTTGTCGCCGTACAGCGGCTTCGGCATGAACGTGACGGTTTTCCCGTTTCTTTTCGCCACGTTCTTGAGGATGTACTTGTACCACATGAGCTTGTCGGCCATTTCGACGAGCGGCGAGAAGCGCATGTCGATCTCGCACTGGCCGCCGGTGGCGACCTCGTGGTGCTGGGCCTCGATCTCGATACCGAGCTTCTCGAGCTCCATCACCATCTCGACGCGCAGGTCGTTGAGCGAATCGGTGGGCGAGACCGGGAAGTAGCCCTCCTTGTAACGGGGCTTGTAGCCGAGGTTCGGCGACCCGTCGAGCTCCTTCGGGCGACCGGTGTTCCACTGACCCTCGATCGAGTCGACGGCGTAGTGAGCCGCGTTGACGCCCGAGTCGTAGTGGACGGAGTCGAAGATGAAGAACTCGGCTTCCGGACCGAAGAAGCAGGCGTCACCGATGCCGGTGGACTTGAGATAGGACTCGGCCTTCTTGGCGATGTTGCGCGGATCGCGCGTGTACTCCTGCTTGGTGACCGGGTCGAGGATGTTGCAGATCAGCGACAGCATCGGCTCCTTCGAGAAGGGGTCGAGGACCGCGGTCTTCGGGTCGGGCATGATGAGCATGTCGGAGTTGTTGATCGCCTGCCATCCGCGGATGCTCGAGCCGTCGAAGCCGAACCCGTCGTCGAAGCTGTCTTCCTTGAGCTGGCTGGGCGGCACACCGAAGTGCTGCCAGGTCCCCAAGAGGTCGATGAACTTGAGGTCGATCATCTTGACCCCGTCCTTCTTCACCTTCTCCACCACTTCCTTCGGCTTCATCTCCTGGTCCTCCGCCTTTCTCTGGTTCTGCTCTGTTTCGACTGCTTGGTTGGCTGGCTGAGTGCCCCTCCCGAGATGGCTCGGGGGGGATCGACTGACTGTCGCCGGTTGAAGCAGACCGCTCGGAGCGCGGGACGCCGCGGGTTACGTCAAAGAGCCTTCTCGCCGAGGTCGCCGGTGCGGATGCGGATCACTTCCTCGACCGGCAGCACGAAGATCTTGCCGTCGCCGATCTTGCCGGTCTTGGCGGCCTGCAGGATCGTATCGACGACCTGCTTCGCCATGTCGTCGCGCACGATGACCTCGAGCTTCACCTTGGGGAGGAAATCGACCACGTACTCGGCGCCGCGGTAGAGCTCGGTGTGGCCCTTCTGGCGCCCGAAGCCCTTCACCTCGCTCACCGTGAGGCCCTGCACGCCGATCTCGTTGAGCGCTTCCTTGACCTCGTCGAGCTTGAACGGCTTGATGATCGCTTCGACCTTCTTCATGACCGTACCTCCGCAAACCTCGGGGATGAGAGCTGCCCAGAGAGCAAGCCGAGTGCCAGGGATCCCGGTGGATCAACCCGTCGATTTGGGCGTGATTTCGTGCGCTTTCGAGCGAATACGCGAGCGGCCGACTATGTCTGATGCCCCTTCTTTGGGCAACGCCCACAAGTTAGGCAGCGCCCTCTCTCGCGGCACTTCCGAACCTCGGCTCTTGCCCCCGCGCCAGCCGGCCCAGGTTCGCACGGTGCTTGAACACGATCCACAGCGACACCGCCAGCGCGAGCGCGGCACCGGGCCGGGTCGCGGATGACGCGGCCATGGCCGCGGGAAGCACCAGTGCCGCGCAAACCGAGCCGAGCGAGACGTAGCGGGTCGCCGCGAAGACGGCGATGAACACCGCCAGCGCGACCAACGTGGGAATGGGTGCGGCGCCCAGGAACCCACCGGTGGCGGTGGCCACGCCCTTCCCGCCGCCGAAGCGGAGAAAGACCGACGCCGTGTGACCCAGCACCGCGGCGGCGGCGATGGCGGTGAGCGCCCAGGCCGGGAACGACCAGGAACCCAGCATCCAGCGGCCCACCAGCACCGGCACCAGCCCCTTCAGCAGATCGCCGATCAGCGTCACGACACCCATCTTCTTGCC
>CAZYWA010000428.1:0-7052 GCA_964650975.1 uncultured bacterium | reverse complement strand
GGGAGCGGCGCCGGGCGGCTGCTCGGCGGGTTCTACGATCGCTGGTTGTCGGACGCCACGATCCTCGGCTTCGTGCACCTCGATTACTACCACGTGGTCGACATGTTCCTGGCCGGGATCGTGGGCGTGGGCTGCTACTTCTGGCTCTCGGGGCGCGTGTGGTGCCGGTTCGCGTGCCCGCTCGCGGCGCTCATGCACGTCTACGCGCGCTTCTCGCGGTTCCGGATCTTCGCCGAGAAGAAGAAGTGCATCTCGTGCAACGTGTGCACCTCGGTCTGCCACCAAGGGATCGACGTCATGAGCTTCGCCAACAAAGGCGCGCCCATGGAGGACCCCGAGTGCGTGCGCTGCTCCGCGTGCGTCGCGAGTTGCCCCACCGGGGTGCTGTCGTTCGGGCGATTGGGCGACGACGGACGTGCGATCCTCGACGTGCTGCCCGCGTCGCCGGTGCAGATGCGTGAGGCGACGGCTCCCCTCGAGCCGTGATCGATCTGTTTCGGTCGCTGCGGCTGCGAGGGACCGCAGCCCTCCGGACGACGCGCGGAATTCAGCGGATCGTCGTCAGCGAACGGAGTCGCGCCAGCTCCTCGTCCGAGAGGGGTGGGGTGGCGAGGGCGCCGATGTTCTCGTCGAGGTGCGCGCGGGTGCGCATGCCGGCCAGCACCGCGGCGACGCCTTCGCACTGCAGCGGGAATCGAAGCAGCGTCTGCGCGACCGTGCGCGCGGGGCTGGCCGCCGCCGCGCGCACGACCTCGGTATCGGCGAGTAGCTTGCCTTTCTCGAGTGCGAGCTGAGCCACGATCGCGACCGGCCGGTCGCGCCGGGCGGCCGCGATCCGCGCGAGATCGAGGCTCGACCGCACGTTGATCAGGAGTTGCGCCACCTGGATCCGCGGCCAGCGTGAGATCGCATCGACGATCTGAGCAGTGCTCGCGGCGCGCGGAAACGACACGCCGTAGCTCCGCACCCAGCCGCGCTCGACCAGCCGGTCGAGTGCCGCGAAGACCGCCGGATCGGCGAGCACCTCGGGCGGCGGCGCGTGCAGGTAGAGGACGTCGACTCGATCGGTTTTGAGCCGCCTCAACGATCCGGCGACCGCGAGCTCGATCATGCGCGGCGCGAAGTTCGCGGGTGGCCGCGGCCGCGCGCCGCTTCCGGCTGTCGAGTGCTCGCTCCGCCGCAAGCTGGGCGCGCTGAGCCGCATCGGATCGGTCAAGCGCTCGTGGAGCACCGAGCTCCAATGCTTCTGTCCGACCTTGGAGCAGAGGAGCAGCCGGTCGCGGTGCTGCTTCAGCACCCGGCCGAGAAGCGCTTCGCTGCGCCCGCCGCCGTACGAGTTCGCGGTGTCGAAGAGCGTGACACCGCGCTCGATCGCGGCGCGCAGCGTCGCCTCGGCTTCGCGCTGCTCGTCCCGGCCGCCGCCCACTCCGAGCCGGTTGCCCCCGAAGCCGATCGCCGACACCTCGAGCCCGGTCGACCCGAGCGTTCGATAGTCCATGCCGATGACCCCGGTGCCGCGCGCCGCCCGAAGCCCCATGATGCCGCGAGGATGGGGAAAGCGGCGCCCTGGGCGCCCTCACGGCCGCACCAGCTCGACCGAGCGGATGGCAATCCTCGCGGCGAGCTCCTCGCCGCCGTGGGCGAGCCGCGCCACTCCGCTCGCGTCGCGGCGCTCGAGCGCCGTGCCCGGCGCGGCTCCCTTCACTCCGATCAGCGCGTAGCTGGCCGGTGCGGGTGCGCCGGCCTCGAGCGCCGAGCCGAGCGAGCGAAGCAGCTCGACCTTCGCCGGGGAGAGCGCTGGCGCGGTGCCCGCGCCAGCGCGCGCCGCGATCGCCACGGGCGTTCCGGCCGGCAGCCGGTCGAGCCACGCCGCCAGCCGGCTCCACTCGGCGTCCGACTGGCCGGTGGCGAAGTGATCGCGTGTCAGCACGGCGGCCGAAGCGGCGTCGAGCGCCACTGCGTTGAGACCCTCCGCGTCGCCCGAGACCTCGCGTCCGTCGACCAGGACCGACGCGCGCGAGCGCCCGGCGACGGTCGAGCTCTCGACCACCACCCAGCCGGCGAGCCGGGTGCCGGTGTGGCCGATCTCCAGGTCGCCGCGCGAGGCCAGGAAATCCGTATCGACATGGTGGACGTCCGCGAGGTCGATGGTGTTGATGCCGTCGTGCACGGAGGTGGCGGGCAACGGAACGCGCATCCGTGAAAACTCCCGCCCCACTGGCAGCCGCGCGATCTCGGAGCCGTCGAGCGACACGGCGATCGCCCGCCCACCTGAGTCACCGGCGAAGTCGACGGCCCGTCCCTCGAACGAGAGCTCCGCCCCGCGCAGCCGTTCGCCGGGTGCCAGGCGCCGCAGCACCGGCCCGGCGTGGCCCTCGGGAGGATCCACCAGCTCGAGGACTGCATCGCCGTCGTCTCCCTTCCAGACGGGACGCAGCTCGGGCGGCGGGCTGGTGACCATCGCGGTGAGTGCCGCGAACGCGTGGAAGTGGCCGGTGGTCTTGAGCTGCGCCGGGTCGGGATGGGTGTGGACGACCACGTAGCGCAGGCCCAAAATCTCCGAAAGTGCCTCGAGCGACGCCGGATCCGGCACCGAAGGCAGCAGCTCGGCGAGCAGGTGCGCGTGGTACGGAGTGATGAAGCTGCCGCTGTACCCGTTGACCAGCGGCTTCCAGTGAGCGGTCGAGTAGAGCAGGTAGAAGGGATTGAGATCCGCAGCGGAGGGAAGCTCGACCACCGCCGGGTCGCCGGGCTGGCCCGCGAGCCACCCGTAGACCGCCGGGGGTGGATCGTAGCGATAGACCTCGGTACCGATCGGCTTCCACCACTCGACGACCAGCAGCACGCCCACGATCGGTGCCAGCGCCCAGGCGGCGCGCGGCCGCGTCGCGCGGACGCGATCGGCGAGGGCGCTCATCCCGAATGCACAGAGCACCGCCAGACCGAGGAGGCCGACCAGGCTGAAGCGCGACGGTGCGCGGATCATCCGGAGCGGAGGCGCGATGCGATAGAGCCACGCGTAGCCTGGAAAATTGGTGCCCAGCGACATCGCGAACCCGGACACGGCGAGCGCGCCGTAGAGCCAGAGCTCGGGCCACCTGCGTCGCTTGCGCAGCGCGGCGACGCCGCCCATCGCGAGCACCAGCGCGCCGAATCCGGGCATGAGCTCCGAGCGCGCGCTGGCGCGCAGCGGATCGTCGGAC
The DNA here is from genome assembly GCA_964650975.1 of uncultured bacterium. GTDB lineage: Bacteria > JADJOY01 > JADJOY01 > JADJOY01 > JADJOY01 > CAZYWA01. Next base: position 3,849 of record CAZYWA010000428.1, on the reverse strand, counting down.
CGGAGCGCGCGGCGCACGGCGTTGTGCAGATCGCTGTCGAGATAAGCGAGGTCGCGCCACAGGCTGCTGTGCGATTGCACCTCTCCGAGCGTTCGCACCCGCGAGTGGTGCTCGGCACCCTCCACGTACGGCCACGCGAGCGGCGCGAAGAGCAGGCCCGAGAGCAGGGCGGCGGCGATCGTCCACGCGAGCGGCCGCGCCGTCTTTCCGCGCCGCGCGGCCGCGGCCGCGAGGACCGCCAAACCGATGCACAGCACCATCCCGGCGAAGATCGCTTGATAGCCGCCGGTGGTCGCGGCGAGGAACAGCGCCGCGGCAAGCAGCGCGGCCGGGATCGCCGCTGGCCGTTCGAAGAGCTCGAGCAGCGCCAGCAGCAACCACGGCAGCCAGTGATCGGCGAGGATGTTGATCTGTCCCAGACGCCCGAGGTGGACCGGGTCGACCGCGAACACCAGCGCCGCGACGGCCGCCGCCGGCGGCTCGCCGATCGCGAGCAGCGCCAGCGCGTAGGCACCGCAGGCGCCGATCGCGAGGCTCAGCAGGCAGGTGAGGTTGTAGACCAGCAGTGGATTCGACGAGAGCGCGCGAAACGGGACCGCCAGCACCGATAGACCGAAGACGTAGTCCATCGTCGCGTAGCTGCCCTCGTCCGGGTAGAACGCGTTGGCGTTCATCCACTCGAGCGGATGGTGCGCGAGGGAGTGGACGCCCCACAGCAGGCGCCACATCAGCTCCTGGGTGTCGGGGTCGGTGTAGAAGCAAAGCCGCCCGGGGTGGAGGTCGAGCGGTGCCACCAAGGCCAGCGCGCAGGCGACGGCCGCGGCGATGCTGAGCACCACGACGGCGCCGGGCCGGCCCTGACTCGCCGGATTATTACGCGATAAATCGGATCCGGCGGACATGCGCGTTTCGGGCAAATACGGGCTATTTCTCTCGTTCTCTTGCTACCGGGATATCTCGTAGCATAATTTCTACGCATCAATGTAGCGGCGCGATAATTTACAGCGTAGTAATTAGCGATGAGCGCCCGGCCGAGCGGCCACTCTCCGGAGATCGCCCGCCCCCGACGACTGGCCGGCGGGCTGCTCGCTCTCGCCGCCGCGTGCGTCGTGGCGCTCGCGATGGCAGAGCTGGCGTTGAGGCTCGCCGCGATGGCCGGCGTGCGCCTCGACCTGGCGCAGTTCCGGATCCAGGGCACCCGCTGTCTCCTCACCTATCACCCGGAGCGCGGCTGGCAGAACCCGCCGAATTCGACCCAGGAGTGCTTCGGCTCCGAGGTGCGCGTGGATTCGCACGGGTTTCGCGGGCCCGAGATCTCCACCCACAAGCCGCGGCACACGTTCCGCGTTTTGGTGCTCGGAGACTCGTTCGCGTGGGGCTGGGGAGTCGCGGAGAACGAAACGGTTCCACACTTCCTGGAGGACCGGATCCGCGGCGCGCTCGGCTCCGAGCCGAGAGTGGAGGTGGCGAACGCCGGCGTGTCGGGCTACGGCACCGTTCAGGAGCTACTGCTGCTGCACGAGTGGGGAGCTCGGCTCAAGCCCGACGTCGTGGTCCTCGATTTCTACGGCAACGACTGCTGGAACAACGTGGTCGGATTCGAGTACGGCTATCCGAAACCCACGTTTCGGGACGTCCTGGGTCCCGACGCGAGCTGGGACCGGCGCGTTCCCCGCGGGTTCTCGGACGGCAGAGGCTTCTACGCTCTCCACGAGCTCCCGGGGCTCGACCATCTGCTGCTCTACGAGACGCTGGTCTCGCGCGCGCAAGGGAACCCCGCCGTCGCGCGAGCGTTCTCGGCCGCGGGGCTGGTGCGGCTCGAGGCGCTCGGCGAGCGGCCCGCACTCTCGTTTCCGCCTCGCGGCGTCGAATGCAACGCCGTCTCCGCGGATCTCGTCGCCGAGACGGAACGGCTCGCCACCTCGATCGGCGCGCGCACGCTGGTCGTCTACAACCCGCACACCGACATGCTGACCGAGGACGAGTACCGCGCTCCCGCGCGTCACGACCCGATGCCACGGTTGCTCGCCGAGCGCGGGATCCACCCGGTCGACGTGTTTCTCGCGCTCCGCGACCGCCACCTGACCCGCGAGGAGCTCTGCCAGCCGAACCACGGCGAGCACTACAGCGCCGTCGGGAATCACGTGATCGCGGAGCTGATCCAGGACGAGCTGGCGGCGCGCGGCTGGCTGCCGGCGTCGACCCAGGAAGCTCGCGGGCCGCGCTCCGAGACGAGCGGCTCGGCCGTGGCGTCGGCCGCGCGTTGAGCGTTCACCCCTCGTCGACCGCCGCACGCGGGGCGGCGATCTTCGGCGGAGTTGGATCGCTCGCGGGCGTCAGCGCGTGGCTGGCCCTCGGCACGTTGGTCCCGGTCACCTTGCCGGGCCGGCACGGCTATCTGCTGGCGACGGCGGCACCCTGGCTTCTTCCGGTTCTGGTCACGGCCGCGCTCGCCGGACTGGCGCTGGTCCACCTCGGCGTCGAGAGAGCTCGCGGGCGACCGTTCTCGCTGGCGGCACCCGACGTCGCCTACTTGCGGCCGCTCTTCTTCCTCGCGCTCACCCTCGTTCCTTACGGCGAGCTCCTGGCACCCGCCTCGTCGGTGCTCAATCCACTCTCGTATCTCGGCTACGACTTGCGGCTTCCGCTCACGATCGCCGCGATCGGCGGTGCGCTCCTGGCACTCGGCCCCACGCTGCCGCCGATTCGCGGCGGCCGGCTGCGCGCGGCGGCTCGCACGGCCGCGCGTGCCGCCGCGACGCGGCCCACGTCCCTCTCGGTGCTGCTCTTCGTAACGGTGTTCGCGACCGCTTTCACGCACTCTCCCGCGCACCGCGCTCAAACCGCGCTGGTCGGAGACGAGCCCAAGTATTTACGGTTCTGCGAGGTGCTGTTTCAGACCGCCGGATTCGACCTCAACGACCTCGAGGACATCCGTGATTTTTCACCGGAGCGGGCGCCCTCGATCGCGGAATTCCCGCTCGCGGCCGCTCGCACGATTGGCGGAGAGCTTCCCAGTTTGCTCTCCGACGCGAAGTTGCTGCTCACGGGCAAGGCCACCGGACCGTTCAACAAGGCGACGCCGATGGCGGGCTTCTTCATCTGGGGAAAGCAGGGCGGTGGCTACCAGATGCACACCCCGGGCTTCTCGATGTTGCTCTATCCGGCGTACGCGCTCGACCGGCGGTTCGCCGCCCGGTATGGATTCCGCGATCGCTGGTTCCCGCGGGCTTTGCCGTTCTCGAGCGCCTTCGTTTGCCTGGTGTTCTCGCTCTGGGCGGTGGCGCTCTTCCGGTTGCTTTGCCGCTACGGAGCCGAACCGCTCGGATCGTTCGCGCTGGCGGTGGGAATTTTTTGCGCCACGCCGGTATTTCCGTTTCATTTTCAGTATTACCCCGAGGCCGTCGCCGGACTTTTCATGCTCGTCGTCTTCACGGGCGTCCGTCTTGGAGAAGGGCTGGGTGCTCCGCGGGCAGCCGTGCTGGGTTTGCTTTCCGGCTATCTGCCCTGGCTGCATACGCGGTACGGCCTGGTGAGCCTCGTGTTCACGGGCTGGATGCTCACCGATCGGCGCAAGAGCGGCGCCGCGCGCCTCGCCTATCTCGCCGGCTGGGGACTGCCGCTCGCGCTGCTGGCGATCTATTTCTATCACTTGACCGGAAGCGTTTCTCCGACGTCGGTGTGGGTGGGCGCCTCGAACGAGACGCCCGTGAGCCCGTCGCAAATTCCTCGCGCGCTCGCGGCGTACGTGCTGGATCGGACGTGCGGGCTCCTGGCGTTGGCGCCGGTTTACGTTTTCGCTCTACCCGGTGCGTACTGGTGCTTCCGGGAGCGCCGGCGCGATTTTCT
>CAZYWA010000427.1:0-7099 GCA_964650975.1 uncultured bacterium | reverse complement strand
CGCGGGAAGATCCCGCGTCGCGGCCCGGCTGAAGCGCATCCACGGCATCCGCCGCTGTCGTAAGGCCCGGCGCGGCGCTGGTGAGGCCGCAAGCCCCCGAACCGCTCGCGCGGCCCGAGCACCACGGACTCGCCAGTGTCGCAAGCAGCACGCGATCGCTCGGCGAGGAGCGCCACCAGACCCAGCCGCCCGATTCGCTTTCGCAGCAAGAGAGCTCGCTCCCGGTATCGCCCGAGCCCGGCGCGAGGGGCGGTGACGGGCTGCTGGTGCGGGCTGGAGCGCAGAAAAACCCTATTTTCGAGGGATCGGCTCGCGATATTTCAGCTGGTTGTAAACGCGCTCTGATAGCGTGTTGTAAATATGTGTGTCAGCTGAATGTAACGTTGGGTCGGGTTCCTCGAGCCAGCCCGCCGGTGGGCGGCTCGGCCTGGAATGAGCCCGAGCGCTCGGGCTATGGTCTCGCGCCTTCCGCTCGCGGTCCTCGCGCACGAACCCTATCCATCGATCGGATCCATGCTTGCGAAACGGTGGTTGAGGGTCGGCCGGATGGCGCCACGGGTTCTGGTGAGCCTGGTGGCACTCACCGCTTCCTGGCTGGCGGGGAACGCGTCGGCCGCACCCGTGGTCGGCTGGCGGATGGATGGCACCGGGAACTACCCCTCCGCCAAGCCGCCCCTCGAGTGGTCGCCCACCAGCCACGTGCTCTGGTCGACGGCGATGCCGAGCTGGAGCAATTCCTCGCCGATCCTGGTGGGCGACAAGATCTTCGTGGCGTCCGAGCCGGCGACCCTCATCTGCCTGAGCGCCGCCGACGGCAAGATCCTGTGGCAGCGGACCAACCCGATCGAGGACGCGGTCTCCGCGCGCCTCGCGCCGCAGCCTTTCCTCGAGCAGCAGGTGCGGATGGATCGGGTGCAGCGAACGCTGCCGGAGAAGGAGTACCAGCTCACGGCGCTGCGCCAGCGACCGCGGAAGTCGCCGGCGGAGGAGAAGCTCGGCGACGAGGCACGGACACTCGCCAAACAGGCCACGGAGCTGCGCCAGGAGCTGGGCGCCATCGCCGTGGCGTCGAGGCCGCCCAACGTCAACGACGTCAACGGCTACAGCTCGGCCACTCCCACCAGCGACGGCCAGTCGGTCTACGTTTTCTTCGGCACCGGCATCGCGGCGGCTTACGATCTCGAAGGCCAACGTCGCTGGATCCAGTTCGTCGATCGTTCCCGGGTTGCCGACGGTCCTGCCTCGTCTCCGGTGCTCACCGGCGGCAAGGTCCTGATCCTGGTCAACGATCTCATCGCCCTCGACGCCGCGACCGGCGACGTGGCGTGGCGCGTGAACGTGCCGCCGCGGAAGGGCACGCCGATCGCGTTTCGGATCGACGGTGAGGACCTCGCGATCCTTCCCAGCGGCCATTGCGTGCGCGCCGCCGACGGCGCCATCGTCGCGAGCGGCGTCGGCGATCTCGAGTTCGCGTCGCCGCTCGTTCAGGACGGCGTCATCTACATGATCCAGCGGAACGCCCAGGCCTTCCGGATCCCCGAGCACCTGGCCGAGCACCTCGAGTTCGAGCCGCTCTGGACCGCACTGATGATGAAAGGCGAGCGCTACTACAGCTCGGCGGTGCTCGCGGGCGGCCTGATCTACGCCGCCACGCGAAGCCAGATCCTGAACGTCCTCGACGCCAAGACCGGCCAAGAGGTGTACGCCGAGCGATTGCGCCTCGGCTGGACCGGCGGCGCCGACAGCATCTTCGCCAGTCTCACCCAGGCGGGGCCTTACGTTTACGTGAGCGGCGTCTCGGGAAACACCGCCGTGCTCCAGCCGGGCCGCAGCTATCAGCAGCTGGCGCTCAATTCACTCGAGCCCTTCCGCTCGAGCCCGGTGTTCGACGGCGATCGGATGTACGTGCGCGGGCAAAGCAAGTTCTATTGCATCTCTTCCGGGTCTCCTTGAGCACCGCCGGGTCAGCGGTCTCGGCGCGGGAATCGACATGTACTGGATCACGTACATCGTGGTGCCGTTCGTGGCCGGGATCGTGGGTGTCGCGGACTCGATCCTCGGGCGCCGGCCAGGCGCCGCGACCAGCAAGCTCACGCGCTCGAAGAACCCGATCGGGATTGCGCTGCTCGTTTGCGGCGTGCTCAACTGGATCGAATTCATGCGCATGCTGGGCGAGCTCAACGGGACCGGCGGGGTGGTCTTCATCTCGATCCTGCTCTCGCAGCTGGGTGGTGGCCTGGTGCTCGGCTTCGGCGTCTTCGGCAAGCCGTTGCCGATCACGGCCGAGTGGAAGGCCGCCATCCGTAAGAAGCTCCTCTGGGTGGAGCTCCCACTCGGCCTCCTGGCCATCCTCACGGGCCTGGCGATGCTGATGGTCCGCGCGCAGGCGTTGGGGATTTTTGGCTGAGCCGCGGACGGTCCACGATCGGCCGAGGCGTTCCTCGCGCCGCGCCGCAGCGGTTTGGTCCGCCGCCCTGGTCTTCGCTCTCTCGCGGGTGGACGTCGCGTCGGCGCAGCCGCCGGTGGGCTGGCGCATGGACGGAACCGGCAACTATCCACGGGCCGAGCCGCCCACCGAATGGTCGCCCACCAGCCACGTGCTGTGGTCGACGCCGATGCCGAAGTGGAGCAATTCCTCGCCCATCCTGGTGGGTGACCGGCTCTTCGTGTCGTCCGAGCGCGACACGCTGATCTGTCTCGGCGCCACCGACGGGCAGTTGCTGTGGCGGCGGAGCAACCCGGTCCGCGACACGGTCGCCGCGACCATCCTCTACCATCCCGTGCCCGAGCAGGAGTCGCGGATTCGGCAGGCGCGGGTAGCGCTGTCGGAAAAGGAATACGAGCTGACCGGAATCCGCCAGCGGCTGCGGAAAGCGCCCGGGGACAAGGGGCTGAACGAGAAAGTCCAGAGCCTCGCGAAGCAAATCACTGGGCTCAGAAGCGACCTCGCCTCCCTGGCGGCCGCGTCGAACCCACCGAGCGTCCACGACTCGAACGGTTACAGCACGCCCACGCCCACCAGCGACGGAGTTTCGGTCTACGCGCTCTACGGCACCGGCGTCGTCGCCTCGTACGATCTGGAAGGCCACCGCCGCTGGATCAAGTTCGTGGACCTGGCGCAGGTCGGTAACGGACCTTCGGCGTCGCCGGTGCTGGTGGGCGGCAAGCTCTTGATCCAGCTCGAGGATCTCGTGGCCCTCGACGCCGCGACCGGCGAGGTCGCGTGGCGCGTGAACGTCCCGCCGCGAAACGGCACGCCCATCGCCTTCCAGATCGAAGGTCAAGACGTGGTGATCCTGCCCAGCGGCCGGTGCGTGCGCGTCGCCGACGGCGCCATCCTCGCCAGCGACGTCGGCGATCTCGAGTTCAATTCGCCGCTGGTCCGCGACGGCGTGATCTACATGATCCAGGGAACCGCGCAGGCGTTTCGCATTCCCGAGAAGATGAGCGATTCGCTCGACTTCAAGCCGCTCTGGACCGCCAAGCTCAAGGGTGAGCGCTACTACAGCTCGCCCTTGCTCCTCGATGGCTTGATCTACGCCATCACGAGGACGCAGATCTTCAACGTCGTGGACGCGAAGACCGGCGACATCGTCTACACCGAGCGCTTGCACCTGGGAGAGGCGGGAGGCGCCGACAACGTTTATTCCAGCATCGCCCAGGCCGGCCGCTACGTTTTCGTCAGCGGCTTCGAGGGCACCACCGCGGTGCTCAAGCCCGGCCGCCAACTCGAGCAAGTGGCCTTCAATCACCTGGCGCCTTTCCGCTCCAACCCGGTCTTCGCCGGCGACCGGATCTACGTGCGCGCGAACGACAGGTTCTATTGTCTCTCGTCGTCCGCGGCTTCCACCGAGAGTCACTGATCCCGGCGCGTCCGCGCCGCCGACCTCAGTCCCTCGCGATCTCGAGGCGCGCGATGGCGCCGCCGACGTCGGCGATGCGCACGCGGATACCGTTTCGCATCGGCCCGCCGTGAGAACGGGTCTGGTTGAAGCCGGCCGCCACCACGTAGTCGGAATACTCGTAGCGGTGCCCGCCCACCTCGAAGCTCTCCATTCCGTGGCCATCGGGGGGCATCGGCACGAAGCCGGTGGCGACGCCTTCGATGACCTGGTAGTCGCCGTTGTGAAGCGCCGTGGCCAGGCGACGGTAGTCCCCATACGTTCCACGGAAGGTGCTGCCGAAGAAGAGCAGACCGATGGCGGTGCACAGGCAAGGGAACAACCGTTTGAAGGTCGCGTTGTTGGGCCTCAGCGGAAGCCGCTCGTAGAGGCCCGGAAGCTCGAGCTGCGCCACCAGGAGGCCGCACCCGATTGCGGCGAACTCGAGCCCGTTCCCGGAGAACGACCAGTAACGGTACCCAGTCTGAGCGGCGTCGAAGACTACGTCGTAGGTCATCACGAGGGGCTCGGGTGCGCGGCCCCATGGAGGTTAACCGCCGACGCGAGAGCGCCGGTCACCCCAGTTGGAGGGACGCGGACCCTCGTGTCCGCGGCGCTCGATCGAGATGGTGCGCTGCGGCTGCGAGGGACCGCAGCCCTCCACCGCGCCGGTTGGCGCTCCAAATAGAACGTGTTCTACTTGTGGTTCGAGGAGCGCTACCGATGGCCGAGGCCTACATCATCGACGCGGTTCGCTCGCCGGTTGGGAAGCGGCGCGGCGGGCTGAGCAAGGTTCACCCCGCGGACCTGGGTGCCCACGTGCTGCGCGAGCTGGTGGCGCGCACCCAGATCGATCCCGCGGCGGTCGAGGACGTGGTGTTCGGCTGCGTCGACACCATCGGGCCGCAGGCGGGCGACATCGCGCGCACCTGCTGGCTCGCGGCGGGCCTGCCCGAGGAAGTGCCGGGGACCACGATCGACCGGCAATGCGGCTCGTCGCAGCAGGCGGTGCATTTCGCGGCGCAGGCGGTCATGAGCGGCACGTCCGATCTGGTGGTGGCGGGCGGCGTCCAGAACATGAGCCAGATCCCGATCGCGTCTGCGATGACGTGCGCGGCGCAGCTCGGCTTCACCGATCCGTTCTCGGGCTCGGCGGGCTGGCAGGCGCGCTACGGTGGGCAAGAGGTGTCCCAGTTCCGCGCGGCGGAGATGATCGCGGCCAAGTGGGATTGCTCGCGCGAGGACATGGAGCGGTTCGCGTTCGAGAGCCATCAGCGGGCGATCCGCGCCCAGGACGAGGGCCGCTTCGAGCGCGAGATCGCACCGCTCGAGGGCGTCGCTCGCGACGAGGGTCCGCGGCGCGAGACGACACTCGAGCAGATGGCGCAGCTCAAGACGCTCGCCGAGGGCGGCCGGCTCACCGCGGCTGTGTCGAGTCAGATCTCGGATGGCGCGGCGGCGATCCTGGTGGCGTCGGAGCGCGCGGTGAAGGAGCATGGTCTCAAGCCGCGCGCGCGGGTTCATCACATCAGTGTCCGCGGCGCCGATCCGGTGTGGATGCTGACGGCGCCGATGCCGGCCACCGCGTATGCATTGAAGAAGGCCGGCATGAAGATCGGCGACATCGACCGGGTCGAGATCAACGAGGCGTTCGCGTCGGTGGTGCTCGCGTGGCTCAAGGAGACCGGCGCCGATCCGGCGAAGGTGAACGTGAACGGCGGTGCCATCGCGCTCGGTCATCCGCTGGGCGCCACCGGTGCCCGGCTCATGACCACGCTGCTTCACGAGCTCGAGCGCAGCGGCGGCCGCTACGGCCTCCAGACGATGTGCGAGGGTGGTGGGCAGGCGAACGTGACGATCCTCGAACGTCTCGGCTGAGCGAGCGCGCACATGGCGGGGATCTGCGAAGGGCGAGTCGTCGTCATCACGGGCGCGGGCCGTGGCATCGGCCGGGCGCACGCGCTGGCCTTCGCGCGCGAGGGCGCGCGGGTGGTGGTCAACGACCTGGGTGCGGCGCTCGACGGCTCGGGCGGCTCGGCCGGACCGGCGCACGAGGTGGTCGAGGAAATCCAAGGCGCCGGCGGCGAGGCCGTCGCGAACGGCGACGACATCGCGACCTTCGAGGGCGGCGCACGGCTGGTGAAGACCGCGCTCGATACGTTCGGCCGTCTCGACGTGGTCGTGAACAACGCCGGATTCCTCCGCGACCGGATGTTCGTGAGCACCTCGGAAGAGGAGTGGGACGCGGTGATTCGCGTCCACCTGAAGGGCCACTTCTGCGTGTCGCGCCACGCGGCGGCCCACTGGCGCGATCAGGTGAAGGCCAAGAACGCGGTCGACGCGCGCATCGTCAACACCAGCTCCGGCGCCGGTCTGCAGGGCAGCGTCGCGCAGGGAACGTACGCGGCGGCGAAAGCCGGGATCGCGGCGCTGACACTGGTGCAGGCGGCGGAGCTCGGCCGCTACGGCGTCACCGCGAACGCGATCGCTCCCGCCGCGCGCACCCGCATGACCGAGGACGTGTTCAAGGACATGATGAAGAAGCCCGAGAGCGGCTTCGACGCCATGGACCCGGCCAACATCTCGCCGCTCGTGGTGTGGCTCGGCAGCGCCGAGTCGAAGGGCGTCACCGGGCGGATGTTCGAGATCGCGGGCGGCAAGCTTTCGGTGGCGGATGGCTGGCGGACCGGGCCCGAGGTGGACAAAGGTGCCCAGTGGAAGCCGGCCGAGCTGGGCGCGGTGGTGAACGAGCTGATCGGGCGCGCCGTCCCTCCGCAGAAGGTCTACGGCACCTGAGTGCCAGCAAGATCGTGACCGCCGATCCGCTCGACTTCACCGGCAAGGTGGTCCTCGTCACCGGGGGAGGAAAGGGCGTGGGGCGAGGGATCGCCGCGCGCTTTCTCGACGCCGGTGCGAACGTCGTGGTGTGCGGGAGAAACGCACCGTCGGACGTCGTGACGCAAGCCGGGCGCGCGGCGGTGTTCGTCGCCGCCGACGTGCGCGACGCCGAGCAGGTGGAGCGGCTGGTGAAGACCACCGTGGAGCGCTTCGGCCGCCTCGACGTGCTGGTCAACAACGCCGGCGGCTCGCCTTACGCCGACGCCGCGACCGCGTCGCCGCGCTTTCTGGCCAAGATCATCGAGCTCAATCTCACGGCGCCGTTCGTGGTGGCGCAGCGAGCCAACGCCGTGATGCAGACGCAGCCCGAGGGTGGTTCG
>CAZYWA010000426.1:0-7105 GCA_964650975.1 uncultured bacterium | reverse complement strand
CGGTCCCTCGCGTCCGCAGCGTCTGAACCAGGATGGACGCCTGCGGCTGCGAGGGGACCGCAGCCCTCCGACTCTCAGACGCTCGAGCCCTTTCCCGCCACGCATGCCGCTGATCCAGGCGGCTGAATTTCTTTCGTCTACACCCTCTCAGAGCGGGTGAGGCATTCCTTGTCCGTCGGTTCGGGGACCCTTCCACTCGCCGTCACTCCCGAACCGACTGCTCGCGTGGATCTATGCCGGCGCCGAGAAGCGCCCGGCGAACGAGTGAGCCGCCTTGGGGGTGGGAGCCCGAAAAAGGCCCGCCTTTTCGGGGCGGGGGGACTGGAACAGCCCCCCCGAAAAACTCAGCCCGGGTAGCTCTCGAGCCCTTCGCCGCGGAACGCGGCGCGCACCCGGTCCTTGTCCCCCGAGCGCAGCGCCGTGACCAGCGCGCGATAGGCGCCCGGCGCGTTGTCGCCCTGGGCATCCACCGGCAGGCGCTTCGACTCGTTCGCGTAGTCGACCGCGAAGAGCCCGAAGCGGGGCTCGAAGCTGCCCCATTCGTAGTTGTCGGTGATGGTCCAGTGGCAGAAAGCCTTGAGGTTCACCCCTTCGGACATCGCCTTCAGCATGCCGAACAGATGGCCGCGCAGGCCGTCCAGACGATGGGCGCCGTCGAAGCGCGGCACGCCTTGCGCGGTCTTGCCGCGGATGCCGAAGCCGTTCTCGAGCACCATGAGCGGCAGGTTGTGGTTGGGCGACGAGTAGGCGTGCAGGAAGTCGCAGAACGCCGCCGGGTTGCTGGTCCAGTCCCACGGATCCTTGCGGATCTTGGGGCCACCCGAGAGCTGCACGTAGTTGGAGGGAAAGGGATCGTAGAAATCGAACGACACCGCGTCGAGCAGCCGCGACTCCTGGTAGTCCTCGAACACGCTGTGCAGCACGCGCGGCATGGTGACGAGATTGAGCCGGTTCCACACGAAGCGATCGAGCACCGCGTCCGCGGCGCGCCGCGGACCGTCGAGGTCGCGCGGCTGGCGGATGCGCGAGATGCGCTCGATGAAGCGCTGCCGGCACTCCACGAGATACGGCCGCACCTGCTCCTTTTTGAGGCCGAGGGTGCGCGCCACCATCAGGTCCTGCGCCATCTTGTCGATCGAGTAGATGCGCGCCGCCCACGAGTTGAACGTGACGATCGGACGCTCCCAGCGCTTGCCGCCGGAGATCGCGTGAATGCCGCGATACGCGAGGATGTGGCCGATCAAAATGTTCTCGTACGCGAGGCGAGTCGCCTGCAGGCTCGAGCGCGTGATGTTGCTCGGGAACATCCGGAACAAGTACGTGGCCGACGCGAGCATGAACGGCTCGTTGAGCGTCACCCAGTACTTGATCGGCGCCTGGCCGTGCTTGTCGACCAGCCGGTTGTTGATGCTCTCGATGGTGAAGTTCACGTACGGGATGAAGAGATCCTCGACCTTCGGACCCTCGAGCCAGAAGTCCGGGCCCGCCCAGAGCGGCGTCGTGAAGTGCAGCAGGGTGATGATCGGCTCGAGGCCACGCTTCCGCGCCTCGACGATGATGTCCGTGTAGGCATCGAACGCGGCTTCGTCGAAGTCGGGAGGGCTGGTGTGGCGGCGGCTCACGTCCGAGGACGGCTGGACGCGGGCCCACTCGATTCCCATGCGGAACGTGTTGAGGCCCATCCACTGCGCGCGATCTAGATCCTCGCGGTAGCGGTTCCAGAAATCCGACGAGCGGCCGGTGACGTCGCGCCCGCCCTTCCCTTCCCAGCCGTACCAGTTGTTCTTGGGATCGCGCTCGCCGTTGAAGCCGCCCTCGGCCTGGTAGCCCGCGGTCGCCACGCCGAACAGGAAATCCGGCGGCAGCGAGGCCTTGCCGATCACTTCGTCGAGATCTGCGGGCGTGTACGGGAGCTGAAAGCGCATGAAGCCTCCTGACGGGTCATCCTCGCGGAAGCCGCGCGTGACGGCGAATCCTTCGGGATACTCGTCGACCGGACCCGCCTGCAAGCTCACGGCGTGAGGCACGGATACACGGAAGCCCGGACGGCGCGCCGGGATGCTCACGTCTCAGGCGGCCGGTGCAAGGCGGCGCGGCCAGATCGAGCGCACGGCGTGTCGCGCGATCTGGCGGATCGCGCGGCTCACGTGCTCGCCCACCTGGGCGTTTCCCACCTGCGCCGAGCGGACACCGTAGATCGCGAGCAGCGCCAGATCGGGGAGCACCAGCGCTCGATAGAAACGCGTCCGCACCAGCCAGTCGACGGTTCTCGGCGAGAGCCACGGCAAGAGCACCAAGAGCGCGTAGAACGGCCGATAGAAACGCCGCTTCGCCGGCGGCAACGCCAGACGGCCGTTCATGAGGTGAACACCCTCGCCCTGCGCGAGGCGCTCGACGTCGGCCGCGGTGATGTCGCCCGCCTCGACGGCGCGATCCGCGAGCGGCAGGTTCGCGAAATGCTGCATCGAGTAGCAGGTGATCTGCGCGGGACGCATGCGGTTGTAGAGCAGCACCGCCTCTTCTTGCGCCTCGCGGGTGTCGCCGGGAATGCCGAAGATGTGGTCGGGGTGAAGCGGCAGTCGCGCCTCGCGGCACAGCCGGCCGACCTCCTCGAGCTCGCGGTTCTTCTCGCGCCGGCCGAGCCGCCGCCGCTCCGCCTCGCTGCCGGTCTGCACACCCAGCTCGAGCTTGTAGCAACCAGCCTTCGCCAGCAGCGACACCGCCTCTACGTCGAGGAACGCGGGGTAGGTCACCGCCTTGAACTTGAGCCCGACCTCGCTCGGGTAGCGCGCCGCGAACTCGCGCAGCCACTCGCGGCTGTTGCCGAACACGTCGTCCTCGAAGAGCACCCGTTCGACCGGGTAGCGCGCGCGGAAGTGGCGGATCTCGCGCAGGATCGTGTCGACGCCGCGGCGTCGGATCGGGTTGTCCTTGGGCTCGTAGATCTTGTGGTAGTGGCTCGCGCAGCAGAACGTACAGCGATACGGACAGCCGCGGGTCGAGAGCGTCTGGTAGGCGCGCGCGAAGCTCGGATCGAGCGAATAGAAGAGCTCTTTGTCGGGAAGCGGCAGCGAGTCGAGATCGCGGATGTAGGGACGCACCGGGTTCGACCACACGGCGCCGGCGTCCTTGCCCCACACGTTCGGGATGGCCCGCGGCGATTCCGCACGGCCGAGCGCGCGCGCCAGATCGACGAGTGCACCCTCGCCTTCTCCGACGATCACGTAGTCGATCGCGTCCTCTCCGATCACCGCGTCGGGACAGAGCGTCGGATGGATGCCGCCGAACACGATCGGCAGCTCGGGCGCCATGCGCTTCAAGCGCCGCGCCCGCTCGCGGCCCCACGGATAGTTGATGGAGAAGACGCTGAAGCCCACCAGATCGGGCTTCGAGTCGAGCACCCGCCGCGCGAAGCCGTCGGGATCGTCGAACAGCGCCTTCAGGCGATGTTCGTGGAACAGCAGCTTGTCGTCGAAGAGCGCCGGGTCGAAGGCGAGCACCGGCTCGTGGCCCTGCTCGCGAAGGTAAGCGGAAAGCGCTTCGACGCCCTGGTTCTCGAACCCCATGCAGCAAAGCGTGACGCGCACCGGATACCCCGTGCCGAAGCTACCGATGCCCGGGAGCCCACGTCAAACCGAGAGTCCCGCGCCCGACCTCGTCTGGACGACCCCTCGGGGCGGGCGTACGCTTCTCGAAATGGCACCTTCCGCCGTCGCAAGCCGCACGCGCGCAGCGCTCGCCCGGCGAGGTTCCGGCGGCACGCGGGCCGTGGCACCCGGCTCGCGCAAGGCCTACACCATCGGCGATTACCGGGTCGAAGGCCGTCCGCTCGGCAAGGGCGGGTACGCGTTCGTGCACCACGTGGTGTCGAAGCGCGGCGCGTCCTACGCCATGAAGGAGCTGCGCCATGCGTTGCGCGACCAGCGCGACGCGGTGAAGCGATTCCATCACGAGTTCGAGGTGACCTCGGCGCTCGAGCATCCGAACGTGGTCAAGATGCACGAGTGCTTCGAGGCCAACGGCACCTGGAACATCCGCATGGAGCTGGTCGACGGCGCGAGCCTCGAAGCGGTGGCGCGCGCCGGAGAGGCGTTCCGTCCCGACGTCGCGGCGGCGCTGGCGCTGCCGCTGCTCTCGGCGCTCGAGTTCGCGCACGAAAGCGGCACCGTGCACCGCGACGTGAAGCCGGCCAACGTGCTGGTGTCGCGGGCTGGGGTGCCCAAGCTCACCGACTTCGGCATCGCTCGCGTGGAGGATGCGCAGGTGACGCGCGAAGGGCTGCTGCTCGGCACACCGTCCTACATGAGCCCCGAGCAGCTCTCGGGGAGACGCGGCAACGAGATCGACGGCCGCTCCGATCTCTACTCGCTGGCGGTGGTGCTCTACGAGCTGGTGACCAAGCGCCATCCGCACGGCGTCAAGCCGAAGTCCGACATCTACGAGGTGATCCGCATCAAGAACGAGGAGCAGCCGAAGCCGCTGGCGCTGGCCGGCGCCGAGCCGCTCGAAGCCGTGCTGCACCGGGCGCTGGCGCGCGCCGCCGACGAGCGCTTCGCGAATGCCGCCGAGATGGCCGAAGCGCTGCGCCCGATCGCCGCGTCGAAGCGCGAGCTCAAGAAAGCGCTCGCCGATCGCGTCGCCGCGCTGCCCGTCCGCGACGCGGAGCGATCGAGAGGAAAGCGCGGCGGAGCCGTCGAAGGTGCCACGCCGGACGCGCTCGCCGTGCCGTGGCTGCGTGGCTATGCTCCGCTGGCAGCGGCGTCGGGCGCTCTGCTCGCGGCGCTCGCGGGAGTGTGGATGGCACTGCATCCGGGAACGCTGGCGAGGCTCGAGGATGGGCTTCGCGCGGCATTCGATCGCCACGTGGAGCCCGTCGTCGAGAAGGCGCGCCACGAGGCCGCGGGCCAGCGATGAGCCCGCCCAAGGCCACCGAACGGCCGTCCACCACGCTGGCGACGGCGATTCGGCTCAACGCGCAGCCGCTCTCTCGCGGCCCGGCGACGCCCGGCGTGACGGTGATCGCCGGCGCGCAGCTGGGCGTGCGTTACGACCTCGACGACGAGCGCCGGAACTTCGTGATCGGCCGCGATCCGGGCTGCGACATCTTCATCGACGACGACACGGTCTCGCGCCGCCACGCCAAGATCTACGTGCAGTCGGGCGGGCTCGGGGCGCAGCTGGTGTGGGTCGCCGACATGGGCAGCACCAACGGTGTGTTCGTGAATGAGGAGCAGATCCAGGAGCGCGCGCTCCAGCCTGGCGACAAGATCCACCTGGGCGACGTGATCCTGCGCTTCGAGTGGCTCGATCAGTACGACCGGCGCTTCCACGACAAGCTCGCCGAGAAGGTTCGCGCCGCCGCGGTCGACCCGACCACCGGGCTCTTGACCAAGCGCTTCTATCAAGACGAGCTGCCGGCGCTCACCAGCGAGTGGGCGGAGGGCGAGCACGGTTACGCGCTGATCCTGCTCGACCTCGACGGCTTCAAGGAAGTGAACGATCGCTGCGGCCACGCCACCGGCGACCGGGTCCTCGCCCGCGTCGGCGCGCTGGCGCGAGCGCAGGTGCGCACCAACGACATCGCGATCCGTTTCGGCGGCGACGAGTTCGTGGTGGTGCTGCCGCGCGCCGGCGAGGAAGACGCCGTGGTGGTCGCGACCCGGGTCCGCGATGCGGTTCGGCGCGAGCGCTGGGAAGACATCCACCCGGCGATCGCGATCCGGGTGAGCCAGGGCGTCGCCGCGTGGCGCGCGGGCGCCGACGATCTGGAGATCGTGTTCCGGCGGGCCGATCGCGCGCTCTACCGCGCCAAGCAGTCGGGGCGGGATCGGGTGGATGTCGCGGAGGACTCGCGGCTCATCGAGCGTCCCACGTCGTCGACCCTGCCGAAGCCGTAGCGGCGGCGTGCTCCCTATTTCGCGAGGTGAAACACCAGCCCGAGGGCTGAGCGCTGGCCGGACGTGACGAGCGTCATGCCGTGCCGCACCGGAATGCGGGTGCGCCGGCCGCCGCGTCCCGCAGGGCCGAGCCGGAAGCGCGAACAGAAGATCACCAGGTCTCCCTCGCTCGCGGGAATCTCGGTGCGCCGCTCGGAAGCGTCTCGGCCCTCCTCGATCCACTCGAACGCTCCGCCACGGAAGTCGAGTCCGCGCCGGCTGAGCACCACGAGCGCCTGGAACGGGAACCACACCGGGCCGTAGATGTCCTGATGCGCGTGGTTGATGCCGCCGCGCTGGTAACGGAGGACGATCGACGAGCCGCGCAGCTGTCCGTTTTCCCGGCAGCGGATGAAGAATTCGCCGATCGTCGCCGGGAAGCGCGCTCCGGGAGCGGTTTCGCCGTGATCCGCCGCGAGCCAGTCGTCGGCGCAGGCACGCAGGCGACCGTAGAGCTCGGCCCGGAGCCGGGCCACCGGCGCGGGCGCGGGCTCGGCGAAGTAGCGATAGCACCCGGCGCCGTAGCCGCGTGGGGCCATGTCGATGGTGCGCTCGAAGAGCGACTCGTCGTCGAAGAGCTGGCGGACCCAGCGGCACTCGGCCGGCGCGAACAGCCGCGGTACGCGCACCCAGCCGCGCTCGATCAGCGCGTGGGCCGCCGCGGGCCAGTCGACGTTCTCGACTCCGGCCGCGAGCACGGCCGCGATCCGCGGAGCGCGTGCCGGGCTGGAGTGGCGGCGCCTCGCCGCCGGGACCAACGCCTCTCCCTCGGCCGCACCGCCGAGCGGCGCGAAACCACGGGCGAGGGCCGAGGCCTGGTTCGCGACTCGCTCGACCGCGAGCGGCGGCCATTCATCGATGATCGGATCGGCACCGCGAGCGAACGTCCTGAGCCCGAGGTGCGCAACCCACGCGACCCCGCTCCTCCGTGCCCAGGCGCGCACCGTCTCGTTCGCTCGCGGCCGCGCACCCTCTTCGCGCAAGCGAGCGAGCTGCACCTCGGGCTGGCGAGCCGGAAGTGCCCCTCCCGCCGACACCACACGGTGCCAGGGGACGTTCCCGTCGATGTCGCACGCCGCCAGCGCGCGTCCCGCGGCGCGCTGCGATCCAGGCCGTCCGGCCAGCGCCGCGAGCTCGCTCCAGGTCCGCGTTTCACCCGCGGGAATGCG
>CAZYWA010000425.1:0-7113 GCA_964650975.1 uncultured bacterium | reverse complement strand
CGCTCCGGCGGCAGCGACAGCTCGGCGGCGACCGCTTCGTTGAGCGCCTCCGCTTCGAGGCCCTGAGCGGCCTTGGCGGTGCGCACTTCGTGACCACGGCGAAGCAGGATCGAGGAGAACTCCGTGAGCGTCTTCATGATCGCCGGTACTTACACGAGGAACGCCGGAAATGCAGTACCGGCCGGATTCAGCGGGTCGAGGCGAACTCGTCCCAGTACATCCCGCCGCTGGCGCCGGTCTTGACCGACAGGGCACCCATGCGCACCGAGTCGACGCCGCTCAGGTTGTTGAGATTGCCGTTGAGCGTCTTCTGCAGGGCGCCGTCGATGTAGAACTGGAACACGCCGTCGCCGACGCTCGCGGAGCTCGAGCGAGTCCAGTCCCACTCGACCAGGTGCGGACCGCTCGAGATCGGGAAAAACCCGGTGTCGTTCTGGTCGTTGTCGTCCTGCCGGACACGCCCTTCCAGCGAGTAGGCCCCGCCCTGACGCTTGAGCACGATCGCGAACAGACGGCGCTGCGAGGGGGTGTTGCCGAAGCCGATGAAGATCCGGGTGCGGAAGTGCTGCTGCGCCTCGCCGGGATCGAAGGTATGCGGGTTGAAGTAGAACTTGCCGTGATAGTGGCTCTCGGCGTTGGGCGTGTCGTCCTCGACGTAGAGCGACGAGGTGTCGGTGATCGTCGCCTCGAGGCCCTCGGTGGTGCCGTTCATCGCCGCGGCCGGCGTGACCGCGAGTGTCCCGGCGTGCGCGGAACGCGCGGCCAGCAGCGCTGCCGCGGCCAGCGACGCGGCGAGGCGAACACCCTTCCCGGCTCCGTTCTCGATCCCGATCGTGAGTTTCATCCCACTCTCCTATCCTGTGTCTCTTCGACCAGCAGGTTGGTGTTCCGCTCAGGGCACCGTGAGGGACCAGGCCGCCGTCGTGCCGCTCTCAAAGCCGTCCGCGAACAAGAGCGCCGTCGCGTTCGGGTACCACGCGATCTTCCCGTCGGTCGCCGACGCGGAAAGCAGGTCGAGGCGCCCGTCGCCGTTGACGTCGGCCGCCGCGACCGCGGACGCGCCGGGCGCGTCGCTCGAGACCGTGTGCTCCGTCCAGGTGGAGCCGGTCCCGTCGTTCCGGTGCCACGCGACGGTGCCGCTGGTCTGCGACGCCGAGAGCACGTCGGGCGCGCCGTCGGAGTCGACGTCCGCCACCGCGATCGACGTGACTCCCTGCGCGGTGGTCGAGATCGTGTGAATCGCCCAGCCACCGCCCGATCCATGATTCGCGTACCACGCGATGGTGTCGTCACCAGCGGCCGCGGCGATCACGTCCAGGTCGCCGTCGCGATCGATGTCGGCGGCCACCACCGAGCTCGCACCAGTCACCGCGGACGAGACCACGTGCACCGTCCAGCCGTCGCCGAACCCGCCGTTCTCGTACCAGGCGACGGTGTCGTTGCCCGCATTGGCCGAGAGCACGTCGGGGTCGCCGTCTCCGTCGACGTCGGCGACGTAGAGCGACCGCACGCCGGGAGCCAGGATGGTGACGAAGTGCGGCGACCATGTCTGGCCGGATCCGTCGTTGGCGGCCCACGCGATCGTGCCGGTGGTCGGCGAGGCCGCGACCACGTCGGGATCGCCGTCGCGGTCGATGTCGGCGAGGACCAGCGCGGACACTCCCGTGAACGCGGTGGCGACCACGTGCTCGGTCCAGCCGTTCCCGGTCCCGTCGTTGGCGTACCAGGCGACCTTGCCGTCGTTCGCCGACGCCGCGACGACGTCGAGATCGCCATCGCGATCCACGTCGGCGACCGCCACCGCGCTCGCGCCGTCGGCGCCGGTCGCGATCGTGTGCAGCGTCCAGTTGCTGCCGGTGCCGTCGTTCTCGAACCACAGGATCGCGTCGCCGTCCGCCGAGGCGGCCACCGCGTCGACGTCGCCGTCGCGATCGAGGTCCGCGCTCACCACCGAATCGGCTCCCGGAGCCGCCGTCGAGATCGTGGAGGTGGAACCGACCACGGCGCCGTCGTTGGGCTTCTCGCTCCGGTACCAGGTGACGGTGTCGTCGATGTAGGACGCGGCCACCACGTCGGGGTCGCCGTCGCCGTCGAGGTCGGCGGTTCCCACCACCAGCGCATCGGTGAGATTCGAGGAAATGGGGCGGAGGGTCCAGCCGCCGCCGCTGCCGTCGTTCTCGTACCAGGCGACTTTGTTGAGGTAGGCGGATCCCACCACCAGGTCGAGGTCGCCGTCCTGGTCGAGGTCCGCCGCGTGCACCGACCAGGCGCCCTTGGCGTTGGTCGTGACGAGGTGAACGGTGCCGATGGTGCCGGCGCCGTCGTTCTCGTACCAGGCGATGGTGCGGTCGTCGAACGACGCCGAGATCACGTCGAGGTCGCCGTCGCCGTCCACGTCCGCGGCGTCCACATCGCGGACGCTCGCCGACGTGGTCGAGATCGTGTGGACGGTCCAGGCGGCGCCGTGGCCCTGGTTCTCGAACCATACGATCGTGTTGTCGAGCCGCGACGCGGAGAGGATGTCGAGGTCGCCGTCGCGGTCGAGGTCGACGAGCACCGCCTTCTCGGCGCCGTTTCCGGAGGACGAGATCAGGTGCGGAATCCAGGCCCCGCCGCTGCCCTGGTTCTCGAACCACGCGACGCTGTCGTCGTCGTACGAGGCGACCGCGAGGTCGAGATCGCCGTCTCCGTCGATGTCGCCGGCGGAAACCGAGAAAGCTCCGCCCGACGTGGTCGAGATCGTGTGCAGGGTCCAGCCGCCGCCAGCACCGTCGTTCTCGAACCAGGTCACGCGGTTGTCCACGATCGACGCCACGACGATGTCGAGATCGCCGTCGCCGTCGATGTCGGCGGCGATCACCGAGCGCGGCTCGTGGGTCGCGGTGGTGATCGTGTGCGCGGCCCAGCCGCCGCCGCTGCCGTCGTTCTTGTACCAGGCGATGGTGTTGTCGAAGAACGACGCCGCGACCACGTCGGGATGACCGTCGCGATCGATGTCGGCCACCACGGCGTCGACCGCACCGTCTGCCGTCGTGGTGATGGCCGGCGGAGTGCTGAACTGGATCTGGCTCGCTCGCGCGCGATTCGCGGCCGCGACACTCACCATGGGTGCCACGACCAGCAACAGATACCGTCCGTAGCGTCCACGACCTCGAGGCAAGAACCGGCGTTGTGAGCGGCGTCGTTTCATCGGTCCTCTCGTGCGGCGCGCGTCACGCACGCTCGCCGGTGCTGGTCAGACATACGAGCTGCTTCCCCACGAGTGCGCGGACGATAGCCATTGATTGCACCGCCCGAAATCCGCAAGCGCCCCGGTTTTCGCATCGGGGTTCGTCCGTGGTGAATTCGCGCCACACGGCCTCGGATGTGCCAGAGCAATGCGCATGCCGACTCACGAAACCTGAACGAGCAACCGAAAATCGTCGGTTCGGCCGGTCGCGAACGGATGCTTCTACACGGATCGTGTAACCCGCTTGCACACGGCCGCGCCGCGACGGCCTGGCGGTGGACGATTCGGCAACGCAACGCCCCATCAGACTGTTTCACTCGCATTCGTATCGAAGGGCGCCCGCGGCACTTCCAGTGTGAAGGTGCAACCCAAGCCGGGCCGGTTCTCGACGCGGACGGCCCCGCCGTGCGCCTCGGCGGCGCGACGAACGATTCCCAGCCCGAGCCCCAGGCCGCTCCGGTCTGGCCGGTGCTGCTCGAAGGGGCGGAAGAGATCCTCGACCTTTCCCTCGGGCAGGCCACCGCACTCGTCCGCGACGTGGATTCGCACCCAGTCGGCCGTCGCGGAAGTCGTGATCGAGATCTGGCCGTCCACGCGGGTGAACTTGAACGCGTTCTGGACCAGGTTCGTGACCGCCGCGGCGAGCAGCTGACTGTCGGCCAAGATCGCCAGCGCGGGGTCGACCGGTGGGACCGAAAGCCTCATGCCCCGAGCCTTCGCCTGAATGGTCGCGTCGATCTCGACGTCTTCGACGAAGCCGGCGAGCCGCACCGGGCAGATCGTACGGATCCCGGACGACAGGCGGACGTCGGTCAGCGATCGGTCGATGAGCTCACCGATTCGCGCCAGGCTGCGCCCCAGGGATTGACTCGTGCTCCCCGTGACGCTGACCTGACCGTCCTTGAGGAGCTCGAAGGCCAGCCTCGCGCTGCTCAGCGAATTCCTGAGCTCGTGAACCAGCGTGCCGAGACGATGAACCTCGTCCTTCGCGACGGTGGCCTCTCGCTGTCGCTGGTACTCCGTGACGGCCTCGGCGGTCGCATGATCCAGGCACCAGTTGAAGGCGTGAAACTCGAGGATCGAGATCGACGATTGCCGTTCGCTGGCGAGCTCCGTGACGACCTGGCAGACGTCGCCATAGCCCTGAACGACCTGGGCGATCGTGAAGCCCGAGCGGTAGAGGGCGCCTCCGTGCGTGGCGGCGCCCTCGTTCATCGCACGATTCTCGCCTCCGAGCGGTGACTCGTCGGAGCGCAGCACGCCCTCGAGCTGCGAGAGGAAAAGCGGCACACCGGTTTCCAGCTCCTCGGGTGTCGCGCGTGGCGCAAATCGGGCCGCGACCTTCACGCGCGCGCGGCGGACGATCTCGTCGTGGTGAGTCGTGAGAAATTCGTGCAGCATCGGGATGAAGAGGACCAGCAGCACGCGCAGTCGAGCGAATCAGCGGCATGCGATAGCAATGCGTATGCCGGTGCCCTGGGGCTGCGAGCAGTCGTGCGGGACAACCCTTCGTCACCGCATCCGTGCGCGACGAGCCTCGCAGAGCCGCGGGGGCGCCGTCCGATAACTTCTACACGGATCGTGTAGCCCGCTTACACGACGGGCAGCTGGCGGTCAGCCGATGTGCTCGGCATCCCGGGTGTTGGTGCTGCCCTGCGACACGTACCACCTGGCGCCGAGGACGCTCAGGTCGGCCGCCTCCCGAAAGGCGCGAGCGCCCAGTGCCAAGACTTCGTCTTTCGTCGACACCGGCCCGGCGAGGATCTGCACGTCGTCCAAGGGCCCGAGGTAAGCGAACGCGATCCACCCACCGGTTTCGACAGCCACCGTCACACCGGAATCCCGATCACCTCGAACGTGACCGTCGCCTTCGCCAGATAGATCCGCGCGCCACGCAAGTCGTGATCGGTCTCGACGGCTCGCTCGGCCCACTGCCGCGCGTGCTGGGCGCTCTCGCACACCGGCCCGATCTGGCGGACCATCTCCCCGGGATCGGCGACGATGGGAACCAAGCCGGTGAGCGTCTTCTTCTGCGTCGTCATGGCCGTGCACTCCTCGGCTCGAGCAACTTCCGTGGGCGCGGGGCGCTCGCCATGGCGGCCGAGGATCACCGTCCGTCCCTCAACGCGAGGAGCGCCGCCGCGCTCACGGCATCCGGTCGGTCGTGACCGGTGGCGCGCATCTGCGGCCCGAACTGCTTGTAGAAGACCGCCGCCACCGGATTCTCGTGCGCGTGCAGGATGAGATCGAACCCGCGCGACCCCAGCCTCGCCACGAGCGTGTTGCACGCGGTGTCATCGGTGCTGTACCGCGGCGGCGGTTCCGACTCCCGCCTCACGGCATCTCCCAGTTCGAGAAGGAGCGTTTCATCACGTTCACGGCCCGCGGGCGGAATCGTCATCATGGTCTCGGTCGCTTCCGTGGGCCCAATCAGCAATATGCGTGCCGCTCGAACTTCCGCGCGAGTGGCAATAGCGGCGGCAAGCGTCGCGACCGGGCCGGTGATCACGCGGTCTTGCGCGCGCGCACGTGCGAGGCGGAGGACGACGACACGCGACGGCGCGCGGTTCGCTTCGCCGTGGCGCCACGCGCGACGGCTCGGGTCTCGGGAGCGCGACCGCGGCCCGCTTTCTGGCGCGCCATGCTCTCCTTGAGTCGCGACATCAGGTCGATGATCTGCCCGCCCGACGCAGCCTCTTTCTTGGGCTCGTCGATGGTGCGGATGCTTCCCGACTCGACCTTCTCGCGCACCAGCTTCAGGATCTCGTCGCGATAGTCGTCCTTCCACTTCGACGGATCCCACTTCTCGCTCATGCTCTCGACCAGCTTCTCCGCCATGCGCACCTCGGCGGGACTGACCTTGGCGTCCTTGGAAGCGGGAGCGATGTCGCTCGCGTCGACGAGCTCGTCGGCGTAGCGCAGCAGATAGAGCACCAGCGCCGTGCCGCGCGTGCCGACGGCCGCCAGGTGCTGGCGGTTCCGGATCACCACGCGCGCGATGCCCATCTTGTGGGTGCGCTCGAGGATCTCGCGCAGCAGCCGGTACGCCTTGCCGCCGCCCTTCCCGGTGGGCGCCAGGTAGTAGGGACGATCGAAATGGATCGGCTCGATCGCGCTCGCGTCGACGAACTCGGCGATGTCGATGGTCTTGGTGAGAGCCGGGCGCGCGTCGCGCAGCTCCTCGTCGGTCAGCACCACGTACTGGTCGTCCTCGTATTCGAAGCCGTGGACGATGTCGCTCCACTCGACTTCCTTGCCGGTGCGCTTGTTGTAGCGACGCAGCCCGATGGGCGCGAGATCGCGACGATCGAGCTGAGTGAACGCGATCTCGTCTCCGTGTGCCTCGGCGGAGCGCATCGCGACCGGAATTTCCACCAGCCCGAATGCGATCGTCCCATCCCAGATTGCAGCCACGGAATCCTCCGCTCACCGCGCCGGCGGTGTCACCGGTGTGCCGATTCCTCCGCTTGCTCCGCCGGTGCTCGGTGGAAGAGCCGGCGGCACCGACGGCGGGGTCACGGGAGGAATGGATGGTGGAAGAACCGGCGGCACCGCGGGCGGTGTCATCGGCGGAACCACCGGCGTGGGCGGTGGCGGCACGACAGGTGGCTCGACCGGTGGAACGGCCGGCGGCACCGTCGCCGGTGGCTGACCCGGTGGCGGCACCGAGGGCGGCAAGCTCGTCGGCGGCGAATCGCTGGGCGCAGCGGCGGCGGCCGGCGCGACGAGGGCCAGGCAAAGGAAGCATGTCGAGACCGCCAGAAACGCCGCGAGGGAGATCCACGCTCCATTCTTCATGTCGACATCTCCTTCATCTCCTTCTCGCGGTCCTAGCCCGGATTATTCATGAAGCGTTCTACTGCGGCCGCCGATCGTCGGCATCT
>CAZYWA010000424.1:0-7138 GCA_964650975.1 uncultured bacterium | reverse complement strand
GGCTTCTGCTGGTCCTCCGCACGCTCCGGAAACACCACCGCCTTCTCGTCCGCGGAAGCGGCGAACCCGCTCGGATCCCCCACCTTCTCGAGGGCTACCGCGGTCACTCGCTCGGCGTCCGGGAAAACCGCGAACGGCGTCACCAGGTCCGGCCCTCCGAACGGGTAAAACACCGATCGCACGGCCCCCGCTTCGTGCCTCACCGCGGCCCCGATGCGCGCGTAGGCCCCGTCGAGGAAGCGCGCGCGAAACCACGCGCGGTTCACCTCGAGGTGACGGCAGCGGAGCGCATAGCCGTCGACGGGCACTCGCTGGTAGGTGCCGGGAGCATCGGTGCAGAGACCGCGAAAACGGCTCTCGATCTCCGGTGTCCAGAAATCCGCCGCTCGCGCGGCGGTGGCGGAAGCCGCCGCCGCGAGCGCCACGGCGCCGAGCCCAACGCGCACTCGGTCCCAGGCGCTCGTCACGCCCGCGCCCCCAGCGAAACCGCGCGCAGGCATTCCGAGACCAGCGCCGGCGTCAGCGGTTTGTGCAGGAAGAAGCACCGCTCGATGAAGCCGACCACGGTGCGATGGGTCTCGCGGTCGGACATGAGCACCAGCGGCACCGACGCCATGCGCGCGCTCGAGCGCAGGATCTGCGCGGCCTCGAGTCCGTCGATGGTCGGCAGGATCGCGCTCAGGAAGACCAGGTCGGCGCCGGTTTCCAGCGCCAGCTCGACCAGCTTGTAACCGTCCTGGACGCGCACCACGTCGAAGCTCTCCCGGCCCAGCGCCGCCTCCAGCGCCTGCGCCGCGGCGTCGTCGCGCTCGGCCACCAGCGCACGGCGGCGAGCCCGGTGCGTGAGGCCGGCCGACGCCGGCGACGACGCTTGCACCGCGAGTAACGCCTGGCGCAGCGCGTCCGCGTCGGGGTACCGGTCGGCCGGGTCCGGCGCCAGACACTGCCGCACCACGTGCTCGAGCGCGGTGGTGATCTCGGGACGGATCGCGCGCGGCGTGGGCACCTCGGAACGCAGCTGCTGCGCCACGATCCCGCGAATGCTGTCGGCGTCGAGCAGCAGCCGGCCGGTGAGCGCCTCGAACATCACGCACCCCAGCGAGTAGACGTCGCCGCGCGGAGTCACGCTCGCGCCGACCAGCTGCTCGGGCGCGCTGTACGCGGGGGAGCCCAGGAAGTCGCCGGCGCGCGTGATGCGCACGTCCTCGCGCGCCCGGGCGATGCCGAAGTCGAGGACCAGCACGCGGCCCTCGGGGGTCACCATCAGGTTCGACGGCTTGAGATCGCGGTGCACGATGCCCTGACGATGGGCCGCCGCGACGCCCTCGGTCGCATCCAGCATCATGCGCAGCACGTCGGGCTCCGGCAGCCAGCCGCGCTCGGCGATCAGCCTGCTGAGCTGCACTCCTTCGATGTACTGCATGCTGATGAACGGACGGCGCCCCAGCATCCCCGAGCCGTAGATGCGCGCGACGCGCTCGCTTTCCACCAGTCCGAGCAAACGCTCCTCGCGGCGCAGCCGCCCCAGGAACTCGTCGTCCTGGATGAAATGCGCCTTCAGGACCTTCAGCGCGACGGTGAGCTCCAGCATGTTGTCGTAGGCCTTGAAGACCTCGCTGGTCGCCCCGGAGCCGATGAGCCCGATCAGCTCGTAGCGCCGCGCCTCCTGCAAGCCGACGATGTCGCGAGTCTGGAGCTCGTCCTTGTAGATCGTGCGCACCGCGCTCGACAGCACGAACTGCCGGATCCGGTCCTGGTCGTCGGCGGTGATGTTCAGGAACCGCACCCCGAGCCCACGCGGGTGGCGAACTCCCGCCGTCCCCTCCTCGCGGCGCACGATCTCGCCGCGCAGCATCAGCATCTCCTTGCCGATCTCCTCGGCCAGCGAGAGCTTGAGGTCGACCAGCGATCCGAGCGGTAGCAGCTGATCGGTCGCGATGAACATGCCGGTGCCGCTGATGTTGATGGCCTCGCCCACGGCGAGCTCGTCGCCACACCGGAACGCGACGACCGCGCGCAGAAACGCGCGGACCTCGAGGTTCGGGTCGAGCTTCGCGAGAGAGGCGGTGGTGGGCTCGCGGACGGCCATGCTCTTGAGACCCGTTAGGCGACGATCACGATGGCGGATCCGTCACGGACGGTGCGGTTCCGGCCATCGGAGCCGCACCGGCGCCGGTCAAGTCGGGCGCAAGTGGCCGCAGAGCGGCGCGACCGCGGCCACGATCCGCTCGTGCGCCATGCCGTTCGACGCGATCACACCGGTGCGATTCTCGACGTCCGCCTCGCGATAACGCAACGGCTCGCCGAAGACGTCGGTGATCTTGCCGCCGGCCGCGTGCACGATGGCTTCCGGCGCGCACGTGTCCCAGTCCTTGGTCCCGCCCGACGGGTGCAGGTAGAGATCGGCGCGCTGAGTCGAGATCATACCGATCTTGAGGCCGACACTCCCCGACGCGGTCTCGTGGGTGATTCCCAGCTGCTGGCAGATCTGATCGACGATCTTGGGCTTGTGCGAGCGGCTCACGGCGAGCCGCATCTGGGCCGGATCGGTGACCCGCGACGCCGCCAGCGTCTCCTTCTTGCCGCCGGCGCGCTCGACCCAGGCGCCGACACCGACCGCGCCGGAATAGAGCACGTCCCCGTCGGGTTGATACACGGCACCCACCATCGGGCGGCCGTCGACCGCGAGCCCCACCATCACCGCGAACTCGCCGTTTCGCGCGATGAACTCCTTGGTGCCGTCGAGCGGATCGATCATCCACACGCGATGCGCGCCGAACCGGTCGTCGCCGGGAGGGGACTCCTCGGCCAGCACCGCGTCGTGCGGATATCGTTCCTGGATGCGGCCCACCAGAAGCTCGTTCGCCGCCTGGTCCGCCTCGGTCACCGGCTCGCCGCCGGCCTTGCGCTCCACGGCGACCGACGGCGTGTAGAACCGCATCGCCACGGCGCCCGCCTCGCGCGCGATCGTCACTGCGAATTCGAGATCCTCGACCAACCCCATGCGCATCGTTCCTTTCTCGATCGCGGCCCGGCCTCCGGCGCGCGCCAGCTCCCTTGCCTACCAAAACCTGCCTCACGCCGGCCGCTCCGATCAAGCCAGGCATCCGTCTGGTATTTTGCACGCCCCCGCCGAGGTCCACCCATGCCCGATTCGTTGCCGCTCCACGAACAGCACGCGCAGCTCGGCGCGGCGCTGGAAACCCAACACGATTTCGTCGTGCCGGTGCGGTACTCGGGTGTCGACGCCGAGGTCGCGGCACTGCGAGGCTCGGCCGGCGTCCTGGACCTGAGTGACCGCGGCTGGATCGCGGTGACCGGCGACGAGCGGAGCACGTTTCTGCAAGGCCAGCTTTCGAACGACGTCCTCAAGACGCCGGCGGGCCACGGCTGCCACGCGACGCTCCTCACCCGCACCGGCAAGCTGGTGTCGGACCTGTGGCTGTGGACGGACGACGGCGCCCACTGGCTCGACACCGAACCCGATCGTGCCGATGTCACGGCTCAGACGCTCGACCGGTTCGTGATCTCCGAGGACGTCACGCTCGAGAACCGGCGCGGGTCGGTGGTGCATCTCGGCGTCGCCGGTCCTCACGCCACCGACGTCGTTGCGCGTGCTTTCCCCGACGGCCCTCCATCGCTCGGGCTGCTCGAGCACGCGACGGCGCCGTCGGGAGCGCGGTTCGCACACCGCCGCGCGGCCGGCACCGAGCTCATCGAGATCTGGATTGCCGTGGCCGATGCCGTCCCGGCGTGGAAAGCGCTGCTCTCGTCCGGCGCCACAGCCGCCGGACGAGAAGCCTGGGACCTCGCCTCGCTCGAAGCCGGCGAGGCTCGCTGGGGTCTCGACGTCGACGAGAACAACCTGCCCCTCGAAGCCAACCTGAACGACGCGATCAGCTACACGAAGGGCTGTTACATCGGCCAGGAAGTGATCGCCAAGGCCACCCATCTGGGCCGCGTCAACAAGCGACTCGTCGGACTGACCCACGACGGCGCGTCGCCGCTCGCCGCCAACGATGGGGTGGAAGCCGAGGGCGAAGCGGAGCCGATCGGTCGAGTGACGCGTGCCGCGATCTCGCCGACGCTGGGACGAGCGATCGCGCTCGCTTACGTCAAATGGAAATTCGCGGAGCCGGGAACGCCGCTGGTGGTGAGTCGAGCCGGCGGCGGTTCCCAGCCGGTTCGAGTGGTGAAGCTGCCGTTCCTCGACTCGCTGGGCGGGCCGCAACCGTGAGCGCGCCACGGGTGCTGGTGCCGATCGCGTCCGGCGTCGAGGAGATCGAGGCCGTCACGATCATCGACGTGCTACGCCGCGCGGGTGTCGAGGTCACGGTGGCCGGATTGGAAGACGGCCTGGTCGAAGCCTCGCGCGGTGTACGCATCCGGCCCGATGTGCTCCTCGAAGCGGTGATCGACCAGACCTTCGACGCCGTGGTGCTGCCGGGAGGAATGGGCGGGACCCAGCGGCTCCGCGCGGACCCGCGAATCCGCGCCATCCTGCTTCGCTCCAAGGAGTCGGGCGCGCTGCTGGGCGCGATCTGCGCCGCGCCCACCGTGCTCGCCGACGCGGGCCTCCTCGACGGCCTCCTGGCGACCGGCCATCCGTCGGTGGTGGATCTCTTGACCGGCGCCCGCGTCAGCACCGAACGCGTGGTGGTCGACGGCGGCATCGTCACCAGCCGCGGGGCCGGGACCTCGATGGAGTTCGCCCTCGAGTTGGTGCGTCAGCTGGTGGGAAGCGACGAGGAAACCGAGCTGCGCGCCGCGATGGTGGTGTGAGCGGCCCCGCTCAGGCGTGCGAGCGGATGAACGGGTTGAAGCGCCTCTCCTGACCGATCGTGGTGGTCGGACCGTGGCCCGGGATGACCAGGGTGTCGTCGGGCAGCGTCATCAAACGAGTCTGGATCGACTGCATGATCCCCTCGAAGTCGCCGCCCCACAGATCGGTGCGGCCGATGCTGCCCTGAAAGAGCGTGTCGCCCGCCACCAGCGGGCCGCCCTCGACCAGGAAGCACAGGCTTCCCGGCGTGTGGCCGGGCGTGTGGATCACGCTGGCGGTCACGCCGCCGGCCGTCACCAGGTTGTCGTCGGCGAGGAAACGATCGACCTCGACGTTGCGCGGCTTGGGGAAGTGGAACATCTGCGCCTGCATCGGCAACGCCTGCAGCAGCGGCAGATCACCCTCGTGGAGCGACACGGGCGCGCCCGTGGCCAGCTGCAAGTCGCCGGTGCCGCTCACGTGATCGAGATGCGCGTGGGTGTGGATGATCGCCTTGCAAGTGAGACCGAGCTCGGTGAGCCGGAGGCGCACCAGGTCGATGTCGCCGCCCGGGTCGACCACGATCGCCTCCTTGGTGTCGGCGTCTCCCAGGATCACGCAGTTGCACTGCAGTGGCCCGACGGTGAGCCGTTCTTGAATCAGGCGTGCCATGGAGAGCTCCTTCGCGAACGAAGCTATCCGCGCCCAGCGCCGCGGGTCAACGCGCACACCTGCGTCTTGACACGTGCTTCGCACGGGGCTACGAGCAGGCGGATCTTTGCGTTCGCGCGAGTGTGACGAATGGCCGAGGCACTGCTCGTCAAATGCAAGAAATGCGGGCTGGTCTTCGACAAGCACCGTTATCCGAAGTGCCCGGTGTGCGAGCCGCGGGTTCGGCCGGGAGCCGCCCCTCCGACCGGTGTCGCCGGCGCGAAGGGTGACGGAAACCCGCCCAGGAACGGCGGTCCCGCCGACGGAGACGAGACACCGAAGGTCCGCTCCGAGAGCGCCATGCGTCTGCTCGCCGGGCTGCGCCGGGTCGCCTGGGTGGTGTGCTGGATGGCGCTCGGCGCGGCGGGGTCGCTGGCGGCCTGGAACCACAAGGCCGGCAGCAAGACGCTGATGGCGATGCCCGAGCCGCCGGCGGTGTGCGATCCGTCGGTGGTCCCCGCCGTCGATCCCAAGACACCGCCCGTACCCGTGCCAGCGAGCGTCGTGGCCGCTCCCGGCGCACCGCCCCCCGAACGAGCCATCGATCTCACGGACGCCCGGCCCGGGCCGGCCGCCGAGGATGGCTCGCGCCGCTACACCTTGGTCCTCGCCAATCGCGCGCTCAACACCGCACGCGACCTCACCGTGCAGGGTCTGGGCGAGGACAAGAAAGGAAACCCGGTGGTCACGGCGGAGACCAAGATCGTCCCGAGCCTCCTGGGCGGCGGGCGAGAAGCAACCGCGACCGTCGATGCGGGACCGGGAGTCACGCTGCACGAATTCCGGATCTCGGGCTGGATCCAGCACACGGCCAACCTGCGCCCGGCGCCTCCACCGGAGCCCCAGCCGGAACGGGCCGCGGCGGCGACCACCCGGCGGCCCGCTCGCCCGCCCGACGATCAACCTTCCGAGTCACCTACCTCCGAACCGAGCCGTTGAGGTCGGCGCAATCGACCACGCGAGGCCCGCCATCTCGAGCTCGGCCGCCTTCCTCTGCACCAGCCTGATCTCCGCGGTGGTGATCGCGACGGCGATCGTGCAGGCCCGGGCGGAGATTCTTCGTTTGCGGGACGCGGCCGCGGCCAAGCACGCGCACGACCCGTTCGTCTCGCGGCGCCGCACGGTGCGCCGAGTGCTCGCCGCGGCCGTGCTGGTCGTGCTGATGGCGATGCTTTTCTATGGAATCAACTTCGGCGACACGCTGATCCCGCGCAGCCACTTCCTGCGCTTCTGGAACCTGTGCTTCGCGCTGGTGCCGGTGCTGGTGGTGCTGGCGGTCCTCGACGCCTGGGAGACCCACCAGGTGGTGCGACGGCAGCTGCGCCGGGATCTGGCCGCGGCGCTCCGGAAGCTCGAGGAAGACCTGGCTGCGGCGGAACGCGGCCAAGCCGGGGCGACCTCGCCCGCGGAGCGACGGTCCGTCGATCCCGCTCCGCCCGAGCCAGGCGAGCGGCACTGAGCGCCCGCCCGGCCACCCGGCTCACTTGAGCGCGTGCGGGATGACGATGAAGCTCAGGTAGGCGACTCCGGCGGCGGCAGCGAGCAGCATGCCGATCAAGAGCACGGTCCCCACTTCCTCCTCCCCTGGCAAGCTCGACTTCTTGGGAAGGTCGGGATCGTTTTCCGGGGAGGGCGGCAGCTACTCCTCCGCGGTCTGGATCGACG
>CAZYWA010000423.1:0-7163 GCA_964650975.1 uncultured bacterium | reverse complement strand
GTCGGTGAAGATCCAGTTCTTGGCGATGTAGGCCAGCTCGTCGCTTCCGAAGTTGAACTGGGCCGAGGTGATGTCCTTCGCACGCTGTTGCGCGAGTGCGAGATTTCCATAGCACGAGAAATCGTCGACATCGTACGCGGCGGTCAGCTCAGCGCCGTAATTCTGGCCGAGCCGGTAGTTGAACGGCGTCTCGATGATCGCCGCGCCGAACTGACCCTCGTCGATCAAGTTGTGTGAGTACTTGTAGTAGGTGTCGAGCCCGACCTTCAGACCGTCGATGATCTGCTGGTCGACTCCCAGATCGAAGTACTGCGCACGCTCCGACTTCACCGGAGAATTCTGGGTGACCTCCGCCTCGGCGGTGGTACCGGTGAATTTGTCGAGACTCGTGGTGGCCACCAGCTCGAGCGGCGGCGGCGTGAAATAGCTTGCATAGCCCGCATGCACCGTCGTGCCCGAGGTGGCTTTCCACACCGCGTTCACCCGCGGGCTGAGCTGCTCCTCGTCGACATAGGCGTTCACCAGGTCGAAGCGACCTCCATAGTTGAGCGTCAGCGTCGGCGCGACGTGCCACTCGTCCTGCAGGTAGGCACTGTAGGTCAGAGCCGTCTTGCTCGTGCCGTCGTCGATCGTGAGGGGAACGTCGTCGGGCGGCGACAGCTCCGAGCCGTCCATCGCCGTCGGCAGAACCTGCGAGACGGTCGCGGCCTTCGCGTTCTCGGCGGTGATGATCAGACCCGACCGGAGCGTGTGGTCCTTGGCGATCTCGTAGCTTCCCTCGGCCTGCGCGCCACCCGCCACGCTGCGCCGGTACGCGTCCTGGGCGAGCCCGTTGAAGATGAGGTCGCCGACCTCGTCCGGATGGAATGTGAGACTGCTGTAGCGCGTGAACGCGGAGACCTGAAGGTCGAAGGACGCTTCGGACTTGAGGTAGGCGAGCACCCCGTAGTGGTTGATTTCCCGCTGGTTCTCGTCGAGTGCCGTGGAGTCGAGCTCGGACTGTCCATTCAACGTGAAACCAGGCATCTGGCCCGGGTTGTTCGGGATCTGGAAAGCTCCCTGAAAGGTGCCGAGGATTGCGCTGACCTTGCTGGTCGGGTCGAGGATGTCCTCGAGGTATGCGAAGCCGTGGCCTTGTCGAGTGAAGTCGTGGAGCGGCTCCGTCGAAGAGGTCGTGTTCTCGATCCCGATGCGGTTCTGGATGTAGTTAGCGTCGAGGTAGTAGTTCAGGTTTCCGGACGACCCGGCGTACTCGGCGCTCGGCTCGACCCAATCATGGCTACCCCCGTAGAGCCCGACCGAACCGCCTGGCTCGAAGGCCCCGGTCTTGGTGCGGATGTCGACGATGCCCGCGGTCTGAAGGCCGTACTGCGCCGGGAGCGCGCCGGTGATGAGGTCGAGGGAGCTCGCGAAGCGCGCGTCGAGACTCTGCCCGAAGAAGCTGATGCCTTCGGGCAGGATGATGCCGTCGATCCGGTATTGCACGTTCGCGTGCTCGTTCCGGACGTGGATTTGACCGTAGGAGTCCTGAGCCACGCCTGGAGCCTGTAACACCACCTGATTGAGCGGCGTGTTCTCGCCCCCGGGCTGGGCCTCGATCTCGTCGGTGCTGATCGTGTAGGTCGAGGCACCGGTGCGCGGCTGGATGCTGCTGCGCGCCTCCTCGAGCCGCGTGGCAACCACCGTCAACTCTTCGGTAGCTTGCTGGGCTGCGATGGTGAGGTCGACCGTCGCTTGGCGGCCGGCCTCAACGCTCACCGACGCCGTCGTCGGTGCGAGGCCCGCCTTCTCGGTGACGATCGAATAGTTCCCGGGCCCCACGTTGGTGAAGTGATATCGGCCGTCGCCTGCGGTCGTGACCTGCGTGAGGATCCTTCCATCGGAGGAGCGAAGGCTGACCTGCACGTGCGAGAGCGGCCGCCTGTCCGGGCTGGTGGCCACCCCGTCGATGGAACCAGCAGGTCCCACCGCCAGTGCGGACGGAGACGTGGCGAGGATGAGCAAGGCACACGACAGGGCGACGAGCGAAAGTGATCGATGTTCGGCCGTCCTGGGCGCCGGCCGAGGGCGATGGGTTGTCATGAAGCATCCTCTCTGCGCCGTGAATGGCCACGCGCTCTCACGCGGCCCGAGGAAAGGACTCGGCCGCGCGGGCGGACCCGGCGCTTGAACTTGAACGGCGCGCAGCCGCCTATCGGCCGCGCGAGTTGGGAGACGCGGAGAGGATCAGACGGGAGGCGCGAGTCCGGTTGCGGTGCGGCCAGGAATCAGCGCGGCGAATACCGCCACCGCGGGGGACCTGAGGACTGCCGCGTGAAGCGTGCACGGCGGACCAGCGATGGGGGCCAGTGCGTGTGCGGCGAGCGCGGCCCAGACGCACGCATGAGGACCGTGGCGGTGCGATTCTTGCCAGGGCTCCGGCTGGTCTGGGCGCCCGGCCCCTTGTGGTTGCGCAACGGGCGACGCAGGACCCGCCGCCATGAGGCCGGCGTGACACGGGGTCTGACCGTGCTCCAGGCCGCCGCCGTGAAAGAGCAGCAGATCGAGGCTCGGTGCCAGTGCGAACAGGCCGCCTAGCAGCCCGCGGACCAGGGCACGCAGGAACGTTCGCCGGATCACGATGCGACTTCGCCTGCTGAAATCCGCGGCGAACTTCATCACGTCGAAGCACGCCGCACGATGACCTTCGCGAAAGGGAACGCGCCGAAGATCAAGGCGCTCGCGCGCGCGATGCTCGCCCCCGTAGCGGTTCCATAGCTCACGGACGCCGCGAGGCCCACGACCACGCTCAGCACGCCCACCAGCACGCTCAGGGCGAGCACGATCAACTGGCAGGTGGTGGGACGTCATGATCTCGAGCCGGCGACGCGCGGACCGACCTGGTCAGCCACCATTCGATAGAGACTTACGAGGAAGCCGCCCTCGATCATCTCCCCGACGGCGAGCCTTCCAACGGCGGTGATGGGAGCGGTGTCGTCCATGGTCGCGAGCCGGGCGGCGAGCGAGCGGCTCGGCACGCTCACGTCGACCCAGTCGTTCATCTTCGTGGGGCCCCCCCAGCAACAGCCCGGGACGCTCGGCGAAAGGAGGAAACGCCGGATCTGCCGGTCGTCGAAGTCCATCTCCAGGATGAACCCGTCGATCGACACCCGCTTTCCGTCGAGCGCGCGCAGCGCACTCGGGATCTGGTCGGTGAGGCCCTTCGGGTCGCCGCTGGTTCGCTCGAGGTCGGCGCTCGAGGGCATCTGGTAGTCGAACGAGCCGAGTTGCGCGAGCGACAGGTGGTACGTGCCGTCGGCGGCAGGCCGCGTCGGGAGCGGCGCGACCGGGACACCGCTGGCCGGGATCACCGTATGGGCCGGGTTCGGGACGCCGTGCGACCCTCCGTCCGCGCTCGCGGCGCCGGCCGGCACCCTTGCGCCGGCCACGAGCGCCAAGCCCAGGGAGCCGAGGCGCAGCAGCGTCCCGCGCCTCGGCGCGCGCTCGCGACCTGTCTTCTCCGAGCCTCTCACGAGCCGGCGGCCTTCGCCTCGCGTGGCGCCACCCGTTCCAGCTCCATCCGATAGAGACTCGCCACCCAGCCGTTCTCGATCACGGCTCCCACAGCCAGCTTTCCCCACACGGTGATTGGAACCGTGGGGTCCATCCGCGAGAGGCGCTCGCCCAGGTCCTTCTTCGACACGTGGACGTCGACCCAGTCGTTCATCTTGGTGGGACCGCCCCAGCAGCAGCCGGCGAGACTGGGCGAGAGGACGAAGCGGCGGATCTCGTCGGTGCCGATGTCGAGCGGCAGGATGAAACCGTCGAGGGAGACCGACTTGCCGTCGAGCGCGTGGACTGGCGCCGGAATCTGGTCCGGGAGCTTGCTGGCGTCGTCGTCGGCGTTCTTCACGTCGTCGTCGGACGGCACCTGGTAGTCGAACGAGCTGAGCTGCGCCAGCGAGAGCGGATAGGTCCCGTCGGCGGCGGGCTCGGTGGGAATCGATGGCGCGTGGCTACCGCTGGGCGGCATCACCGTGTGCGCCGGGTTCGGCGCACCTGCCGCGGGGGCGCCGGGGCTCGCGCCGGCACCGCCCGATCCCGAGTCCGCGAGCGCCATCGTGGGTTCGGTCCAGAACCACGTGAATGGCGACTTCGCCGCGCTCGACCCGCGAGAGTAGGAGATCGGCCCCATCCGTCGCACGGGCGATCTCGAGGCGGTGATGGACGAGCCGACGAGCCACACCAGCGCCACGACGGACGCGCGGCGCCACCTGGCCGTCCCACCTCTCGACCCACCGGCACGCTCCCGTTCTTTCACGACCCACCTCCTGCGTGCTCCTCGTGTTTGGCCTCGTGTGCCTCGTTCCCTTCGGGGTAATAGATCGCGACGTCCGCGAACCGGGTGCCCTTAACGTCGACGCGCGGAAAGGTTCCCTCGAAGCGATCGACGTGCTGGAGCGTCTTCACCGTCGCCTCGAACTGCGAGGTGTCCCCTACCGTTTCGCCCGTGAGCACGTTCGGCACCGCGCGCAGCTCGACGGTTGCGGGCGGCGAGCCCGAGCCCGGAGCGGGCTCGACGGCCCGGATCACCAGAGGGAGCGAGGGCGTCGCGATTCGCACCGCGTTCTCCGCCTCGCCGTCGAGCACGTAGGCGGTGAGCTTGCCGGTGTCGCGGTCGAGCACCAGCTCGACGTGCGCGGCCTCGTCTCCGAGCACCTGGAGCGCACCTTGGTGTGGCGGCTTGTGCTCGTGGGCGTTCCCCGGGTGGGGGAGAAGCAGCGCCAAGAAGGCAGTCGATGCTGCCGCGGTGCGACTCCGCGACCTGAACATGTCCCACTGCCTAATCCGGTTCATCGCGTGGTCTCCGTCACGAGACTGGCGCCAGATTGCTGGCGACGTCGGTCGAATAGGCCTTGAACGCCGGCAGCAGGCCGGCCAGCGCGCCGAGGGCCACCACCGCGCACGGCGTGGCCACGAGAGCGGGATGCACGCGCGTCAAATCGAGGACCACGCCCACCTGATCGCGCAGCACCGAGGCTACGCCCACGAGAATGGCGATGTAGACGACGAGGCCCGCGAGCGCACCCAACACCGTGATCGCCGTCGACTCGAGGACGATCGCGGCCAGAACCGTGCCGCGGCCCGCGCCCAGCGCGCGCAGGATCGCGAAGTCGCGGCGCCGTTCGTTCATGGTGTTGTAGAGACTCGCCAGCACCGACGAGGCCGCGACGATCACCACCAGGTACGCGACCAGCGCCAGCACCTGGGTCATCCACCCGATCTTGTCGAGTAGCTCGCCCATGACGCGGCCGATCGGCCACGCGAGTGTCGCGACCTTGCCCTGTTTGTTGATGGTCTGGTCGAGCATCATCCCGGCCTGCGGTGTGCGCAGCTTGATCATCACGGCGCTCACCTCCTTGTGCTCGTCGGGGATCTCGACACCCTCCTGAGCCACGTATTCGGTACCGGTCCCGCGCAGCACGTGGCCGGACATGCGGAAGACGCCGTCGATCGGGATCCACAGCACGCGATCCGACGGCGTATTGGTGGGCTCCAGCACGCCGACGAGCGTGTAGGTCTCGGAGTGCTGTGCGCTCTCGTCGTAGATCACACCGTGGAACGGATGGAAGGTCGATCCGGCGTCGAGGCCGAGCCGGCGCGCGACGATGCTGCCGATCACGGCCTCGGGCTTGTCGGGATCGAACACCCGACCGCCGCTCCCGAACTTGTACGGATGGCCCTTGCTCGCCTCGAAGCGCGTGAAGAGCTCGGCGGTGGTGCCAACGATCCGGTACCCGTGGAAGTTGTCGCCCACCGCGTAGGGGATAGCCGCAGCGACGCGCGGATCGGCGCGCATCGCCTGGTACATCGTCCACGGGATGTTGCCGGCCGAGGTTTCGAGGTGGAACACCGTATTGAGCACGAGCTGGAGCTGACTGCCGCGCGCCCCCAGCACGGCGTCGAAGCTCGTGGCACCACCGGTGAACGCGGCGCGGCTTTCGTCGCGCACCGCGAACACCGCCATCGTGAGGCCGCTCGCGAGCGCCACGGAGAGGACCGTCACGGCAGTTGAGAGCGCATGCTGGCGCAAGCTGCGCCGTACCATGAGCGCCAGCGCGCCGAGCCGACCCTGTGACCCCGCGGCGCTCACGACCGGCTCCGGTCGCGCGGATCGCCGTTCTCGTCGCGCGCCGCGCGGTTGAGATCGTGGAGGGCGAGGACCTCGCCGAAGCTCGCGAGCAAGTCGCGGTCGTGGCTGACCATGAGCAACGCCGCACCGCTCTCGGTGCACGTTTCGCGAATGAGGGCGAGCGCCTCGCGTGCGTGGCGGTGATCGAGGTTTCCGGTTGGCTCGTCGGCCAGCACCAACGCGGGGCGATTCGCGAGGGCTCGCGCAACGGCGACCCGCTGCTGCTGGCCGACGGAGAGCTCCCGCGGGCGATGGTGCAACTTGTCGCCGAGGCCGACGCGCACGAGCAGCGCCTCCGCGTCGGTACGATCCGCGCCACGCCCGAAGCGCATGGCAAGCAGCACGTTTTCGATCGCCGAGTAGCCTTGGAGCAGATTGAACGTCTGGAACACGTAGCCCACGTGCCGGCCGCGTACGCGGTCTCGTGCGGCCTCCTCGAGGCCGGTGATCTCCTGTCCCGCGACCACCACGCGTCCCGCGTCGGGCTCGAGGATTCCGGCCAGCAGGTGGAGGAAGGTGGTCTTTCCCGAGCCGCTCGTCCCGACGAGTGCGGTCTGCGCACCGGCGTCGAGGGTGAACCGCTCGACGTCGACGATCGGCACGACTTCGCCGTCCGGCGAGCGAAAGCTCTTCTTGAGATTGGTGACGTTGAGGACAGCCATGCGCCTCCCACCGCCGTGCCCCGCTCGAGCGGGGCACGCGGCCTATGCCAGCGAGTCTGCCAACGGCCAACCAGCACCTCGCGGATCGAGTCCGGACGAGGTGGCTTCGGTCAGCGAGCGCAGCTCAGGCGATGGGCGGGGCGCGAGGTGAGGCAGCGGACCAGCGGGGCGAGAGCGCGAACGAATCCGGGATCGAGGATCCGATCGTCGCGAGATGCTCGATCGAGGGCAGCGGGTCGACGGAAGGACCCGACGACACCTGCGACGGGTTGAGCACGATCTGACAGAGAGCGCAGTCCCTCGCGTCATGCCCGTCCGCTGGCGTCGGA